>NZ_JBJGYT010000018.1:0-90710 GCF_054050135.1 Geodermatophilus sp. SYSU D00705
GCCGCCGGCGGCACCGACCCCGTGATCGACGCGACCGTGTCCCCGAGCCGCGCGCGCCGGGGATCCCACGCGACGGGGGCGGCGGAGTCATCGTTGTGTGCACTCTCCGTGGACGCGGCGGCCCTGAGACCACGATGTGTGCACAGACCGGGGCCCCAGCGCACAGACCGGGCCCCCAGCGCCACGACGCCGTCATCTCCCCGCGCGAGTGACGGCAACCCGGCACACGCCTCGAACTGGACCCGGGCGCAGGCCCGCGTCAGGCCCCACCCGCACGTCGAACAGGCCCTCCACGGGCAGGGCGACGATGGCGTCGAGCGCCGTCCGGACGGGTCAGGGCAGGATCGCGTCCACGTAGCCGCCGTCGACCCGCACCGCGCCGCCGGTGGTGGCCGAGGCCAGCGGCGAGGCCAGGTAGACGCACATGTGGGCGATCTCCTCGGGCTCGATCAGCCGCTGCAGCAGGGACTGCGGGCGGTGCAGCCGCATGAACTCCCGCTGCGCCTCCTCCCACGGCAGGGCGCGGTCGACCAGCGAGTAGACGAAGTCCTCGACCCCGCCGGTGTGCGTCGGCCCGGCGATCACCGAGTTCACCGTCACGCCGGAGCCGGCAGCCTCCTTGGCGAAGCCGCGGGACACCGCCAGCAGCGCCGTCTTCGTGACGCCGTAGTGCACCATCTCGGCCGGGACGACGACCGCCGAGTCGCTGGCGATGTACTGCACCCGCCCCCAGCCGCGCTCCCGCATGCCGGGCAGGTAGGCGCGGGTCAGCCGGACGGCGGTCAGCACGTTGGTCTCGAAGTAGCGCCGCCACTCGTCGTCCGGGATCTCCAGCACCGGCTGCGCGCCGAAGACCCCGAGGTTGTTGACCAGGACGTCGACGTCCGGCACGGCGTCCAGCAGCGCGGCGGTGCCCTCGTCGGTGGTGACGTCGCCGGCCACGGTGCGCACCCGCGCGCCGTCGACGCCGCTGCGCACCCCGGCCGCCGCGGCGTCGAGCCTGGCGGCGTCCCGGCCGGTGAGGACGACGGAGGCGCCGGCGCGCGCCAGGCCGGTGGCGATGGCCAGCCCGATGCCCTGGGAGGAGCCGGTGACGACGGCCGTGCGGCCGCCGAGGTCGATGCGCACGCCGCTTCCAAGGCGGCCGCGCAGACCGGTGTTCCGGCGGCCGGGACGCCCGCCGGTCAGCTCCGGGCGCTCAGGTCGGCGCTGATCCGGTCGGCCGTCTCCACCAGCAGCGGGACCACCTCCCGCTCCAGCCGGGCGACCGTCGACCGGCCCGCGGAGGTGGACGACGCCAGCGCGGCCACCACCTGCCCGGAGCGGTCCCGGACCGGCGCGGACGCCGACAGCAGGCCGGCCTCCAGTTCCTCGTCGACGATCGACCAGCCCCGCTCGCGCACCCGGGCCAGCTCCGCCCTCAGCGCGGACGGGTCGGTCACCGTGCGGCGCGTGATCGCGCGCAGCGGCCGGCTGTTGAGCGCCGAGTCCACGACCTCCGTCGGCGCCCACGCCAGGAGCACCCGCCCCATGGAGGTGGCGTACGCCGGCACCCGGGTGCCCACGGAGACGTTGATGCTCATGATCCGGCGCACCGGTACCCGGGCCACGTAGACCACCTCGTCGCCGTCCAGGTTCGCCAGCGAGGCCGACTCGTGGGTCTCCTCGGCCAGCTTGAGCAGGTGCGGCTGGGCGAGGTCGATGAGCGCGTTGGACGCCGTGTAGTGCTGGCCGATGCTGAGCACGCGCGGCGTGAGCGACCAGCGCCCGCCCGCGCCGCGCACGTACCCCATCCGCTCGAGGGTGATCAGGAAGCGCCGCACCGCCGGCCGGGACAGGCCGGTCAGCTGCGCGAGCTCGGCGAGGGTCGGCTCGGGGTGGTCGGCGTCGAAGGCCAGGAGGACGGCGAAGCCGCGCTCGAGGCTCTGCACGACGTCACGGTCCCCGTTCGTGGAGTCGCCACCCTCGCCGGTCATCGCCATCACCCCCCATCTTCCTGCACGAGGGGGTTGACGGTCGTTCGTGACCCGGAGCACACTCCCTGAACGCTGAGCGGACAGCACGTACGCAGTGCGTACGCCATCCCGCGAGGAGGAGCACGGATGCTCGACTCACGCACGGTCCGCAACGCCTTCGGACGGTTCGCCACGGGCGTCACCGTCGTCACCTGCGCCAAGGACGACGGCGTGCCGCACGGCGCCACCGTCAACGCCTTCACCGCCGTCTCCCTCGAACCCGCGCTGTGCCAGGTGACGCTCACCCGCCAGTCGAAGGCGTGCAGGTACCTCGAGGGCGCCCCGTTCGCGGTCAACGTGCTGGCCAGCGGCCAGCTCGACACCGCGTGGCACTTCGCCGGCCGCCCGCAGGACCCCGAGCCGGCGTGGGCGGAGGGCCCCACCGCGCCGGTCCTGGTCGGCAACGCCGCCACGATCTCCTGTCGGCCGTGGCGCACCTACGACGGCGGCGACCACCTGATCGTCATCGGCGAGGTCGTCGACCTCGACGTCACCGACAGCGATCCGCTGCTGTTCTTCGGCGGCCGGTTCCGCGAGCTGGCCGCCCCGGCCACCGGCGTGCACTGGAGCGGCTCCCTCGACTGCCCGGAGCTGGGCTGGTTCGACGCCGGCTCGTCCTTCACCACCCTGCGCCCGCACCGCGCGGCGTCCTGACGCGCGCCCGGCCGCCTCCGCACCCCCTCTCCGTTCCACCGCACGGCCGCAGTCCCCTGCTCCACCGACGAAGGAGGGTCCCCTGTGACGCTCGAGCAAGAACGCGAAGTCCCCCGCCCCCGCGGTGCCGAGGGTGGCGCCCCCGACGCCGGGACGCCGACGGCGACGCGGCCGATGACCGGCGACGAGTACATCGAGAGCCTGCGCGACGACCGCGAGGTGTGGATCTACGGCGAGCGCGTCGCCGACGTGACGACGCACCCGGCCTTCCGCAACCCGGTCCGGATGACCGCCCGCCTCTACGACTCCCTGCACGACCCCGCCCACCGGGACGTCCTCACCACGCCCACCGACACCGGCTCCGGCGGCTTCACCCACCCGTTCTTCCGCGCCCCGCACTCGGTGGAGGACATGGTCCGCGACCGGGACGCGATCGCGACGTGGGCGCGCATGACCTACGGCTGGATGGGGCGCGCCCCCGACTACAAGGCCGCCTTCCTCGGCACGCTCGGCGCCAACAGCCAGTTCTACGACCCCTACGAGGCCAACGCGAAGCGCTGGTACAAGGAGTCGCAGGAGAAGGTCCTCTACTGGAACCACGCGATCATCAACCCGCCGGTCGACCGCAACCTCCCGCCCGACGAGGTCGGCGACGTCTTCATGAAGGTGGAGAAGGAGACCGACGCCGGGCTGATCGTCTCCGGCGCCAAGGTGGTGGCCACCGGGTCGGCGATCACCAACTACAACTTCATCGCCCACTACGGCCTGCCGATCAAGAAGAAGGAGTTCTCCCTCATCTGCACGGTGCCGATGGACGCACCGGGCGTGAAGCTGATCTGCCGCTCCAGCTACACGCAGCAGGCCGCCGTCATGGGCAGCCCGTTCGACTACCCCCTGTCCAGCCGCATGGACGAGAACGACACGATCTTCGTCTTCGACAAGGTGCTGGTGCCGTGGGAGAACGTCTTCCTCTACGGCGACCCCGAGAAGACCAACGGCTTCTTCCCGGTGTCCGGGTTCCTCCCCCGGTTCACGCTGCACGGCTGCACGCGCCTGGCGGTCAAGCTCGACTTCATCGCCGGCCTGCTCATGAAGGCCCTGGAGGCCACCGGCAGCAAGGACTTCCGCGGCGTGCAGACCCGCGTCGGTGAGGTCATCGGCTGGCGCAACGTCTTCTGGGCGCTGACCGACGCGATGGTCCACACCCCCGACGAGTGGGTCGGCGGCACGCTGCTGCCCAAGCTCGACTACGGGCTGACCTACCGCATGTTCATGATCCACGGCTATCCGCGGGTCAAGGAGATCATCGAGTCCGACGTCGCCAGCGGGCTGATCTATCTCAACTCGCACTCCGTCGACTTCAAGACCCCCGAGGTGCGGCCCTACCTCGACAAGTACGTCCGCGGCTCCAACGGCATCGACGCCGTCGACCGGGTCAAGGTCATGAAGGCGCTGTGGGACTCGGTCGGCACCGAGTTCGGCGGCCGGCACGAGCTGTACGAGCGCAACTACTCCGGCAACCACGAGAACGTGAAGGCCGAGCTGCTCTTCGCCGCCGAGGCCCAGGGCACGACCACCGCGATGAAGGGGCTGGCCGAGGCCTGCCTGGCCGAGTACGACCTCGACGGCTGGACGGTGCCGGACCTCATCGGCAACGACGACGTCTCCTTCTTCTCCCGTTCCCGTTGACCGCGACCCCCACCCACCTCGAGGAGCACGTGTCATGACCACGACCGACCCCAGCGCCCAGCAGGCCGGCATCCCCGCGGCCCGGGCCACCACCGAGCAGGCGTCGCCGACTGCGGCCGGCTCGGGCGCCAGCGCCACCGCCTCCTTCCGGACCACCGAGCAGTACCACTCGGGGTCGGCGGCGGTGTCCCCCGAGCGGGTCAGCGCCGTCGTCTCCGCCGTCCTGGCCGGTGTGCACCAGGCGATCCGCGACCACGACGTCACCTATCCGGAGTTCCAGGCCGCCAAGGCCTGGATGATCGAGGTCGGCGAGGGCGGCGAGTGGCCGCTGTTCCTCGACGTCTTCGTCGAGCACGTCGTCGAGGAGGTCGCCGCCCGCACCCAGACCGGCACCAAGGGCAGCATCCTCGGCCCCTACTACCTCCCCGGCCAGAAGCGCCTGCCGGCACGGGCCACCCTGCCGATGCGCGACGACGAGCAGGGCACGCCGCTGGTCCTCTCCGGCCAGGTCCGCGACGTCGACGGCACGCCCCTGGCCGGCGCCGAGGTCGACATCTGGCAGGCCGACCACCTCGGCTACTACTCCGGGTTCGCCCCCGGCATCCCCGACGGCAACCTGCGCGGCGTCGTCGTCACCGACGGGGACGGGAGGTTCGAGATCCGCACCATCCAGCCCGCGCCGTACCAGATCCCGACCGACGGGCCGACCGGCAAGCTCATCACCGCCGCCGGCTGGCACCCGTGGCGCCCGGCCCACCTGCACCTGCTGGTGCGCGCGCCCGGGCACCGCACGATCACCACGCAGCTGTACTTCGCCGGCGGCGAGTGGCTCGACAGCGACGTCGCCGAGGCGACCAAGCCCGAACTCGTCCTCGACCCGCAGGACACCGGCGACGGCACCCGGGCGGTCACCTACGACTTCGTGCTGGAGCCCGAGCAGCGGTCCGCGGCCGCCTGATCGCACCACCCGGGCCGTGCGGGTTCCCCCGCACGGCCCGGGTCCGTCCCTCGACCCCAGCAAAGGAGCCCCCGCATGCTCTTCCACGTGCGCATGGACGTCGCCATCCCCCGGGACCTCGACCCCGAGGAACGCACCCGGCTGGTGACCACCGAGAAGGCCCGCGCACTGGACCTGCAGCGCAGCGGCAAGTGGGTGCACCTGTGGCGAGTGGTCGGCGCGTACAGCAACGTCAGCGTCTTCGACGTGGAGGGCACCGACGAGCTGCACGACATCCTGTGGAACCTGCCGCTGTTCCCCTTCATGACGATCGCGGTGACGCCGCTGACCGAGCACCCCTCGGCCCTCTCCGCCAACCCGTGAGCTCCGTCGAGGAGCGGCTGCGACGGCTTGAGGACGTCGAGGAGATCCGCCGGCTCGACGCGGTCTACTGCCGGCTGCTGGACGACGGCGACTGGCCGGCCCTGGTCGCGCTGTTCACCGAGGACGGCGTGTTCGACGGGCTGTCCCGGGTGAGCGGCCGGGCCGACCTGCTGGCCTTCTTCTCCGGGCTGGCCGACGGCGGGCTGACCGCCTTCTGGCACCACGTCTCCAACCTGGAGGTCGAGGTGGCCGGCGACGCGGCCACGGTGCGCTCCCTGCTGTGGCAGCCGTGCGTCGTCGACGGCGTCCCGCACGTGGCGGCCGGGCGGTACCGCGACGAGCTGGTGCGCACCGGCGAGGGGTGGCGCTACCGGGTCAAGCAGGTCCGGTTCTCCTACTGGGCACCGCTGACGGTTGGATGGGACCAGCACCGGTTCAGCCTCGAGGCGGCTCGCGCCGCCGCCGTCCCCAGGGGAGTCCACCCATGACCGCACAGCTGTCCGCCGTCGTCGACGGCCCGGACGACGCCCCCGTCCTCGTGCTCGGCCCGTCGCTGGGCACCGACACCGGACTGTTCGACGCCCAGGCCACCGCGTTCGCCGGCGACTTCCGCGTGGTCCGTTACGACCTGCGCGGGCACGGCGGCTCGGAGGTCGTCCCGGGCCCGTGCACGATGGCCGACCTCGCCGGCGACGTGGTGGCCCTGCTCGACCGGCTCGGGGTCGACCGCTTCTCCTACGCCGGGGTCTCCATCGGTGGGGCGATCGGCCAGCAGCTGGCCCTGACCGTGCCCGAGCGGCTGGAGAAGCTGGCGATCATCGCCTCGGCGGCGCAGTTCGCCGACCCGCCGTCCTGGGCGGTGCGCGCCAAGCAGGTGCGCGAGCACGGCACCGAGACGCTGGTCGGCTCCCGCACCGGCACCTGGTTCACCGCGGCCTGGGCGGAGAAGAACCCCGACGAGGCGCTGCGGCTGCTGCAGATGCTGCGCGACACCCCCGACGAGGGCTACGCCGCCTGCTGCGAGGCGATCGGCGCCTTCGACGTCCGTGACCGGCTGGGCGAGATCACCGCGCCGACGCTGGTCGTGGCCGGCGAGGAGGACCCCGCCACGCCGCCGGACATGGTGCGGCTGATCGCCGACGGCATCGGCGGCGCCCGGTTCCTCGTCGTCACGGGTGCGGGCCACCTGCCCAACGCCACCGACCCGGAGACGGTGAACGCCGCGCTGCGCGGCCACCTGGCCTGAGCCGCTCGACCCTGCGCGAGATCGGCGATCTGGTGGCGATCAGCGGCTGATCGCCACCAGATCGCCGGTCTCGCGCCCGGGGTCAGCGGGAGTAGTACTCCACGACCAGCTGCTCCTCGCAGACCACCGGGACCTCGTCCCGGCCCGGCGTCCGCTCGTAGCGGGCGACCAGGTCGGCCAGCCGGACCTCCAGGTAGGCCGGCGCGGTGGCGTGCCCGCCGGACGCCGCGACGACGAACGGGTCCTTGGTGCGCGACTTCTCGGCGATCTGCACGACGTCCCCGGGCCGCAGCCGGTACGAGGGCCGGTCCACGCGCCGGCCGTTGACCAGCACGTGCCGGTGGGTGACGAACTGGCGGGCCTGGTAGATGGTGCGCGCGAAGCCGGCCCGCAGCACCGTGGCGTCCAGCCGTGACTCGAGGTCCTGGATCAGCGCCTCGCCGGTCTTGCCGCCGGCGCGCCTGGCCCGGTCGAAGGCCGCCCGCAGCTGGGTCTCGCTGATGTCGTACTGCGCCCGCAGCCGCTGCTTCTCCTTGAGCCGGGTGGAGTAGTCGCTGTCCTTGCGGCGCTTGCGGCCGTGCTCGCCCGGCGGGTAGGGACGCCGCTCGAAGTACTGGACGGCCTTCGGCGTGAGCGGGATGCCGAGCGCGCGACTGATCCGGATCTTCGGACGCGGGGTGTTCACGGGACCTCCTGGTTTGGTTAGGCTCACCTTACTCCCGCTCGACACCCCGACGTCCACCCCGAGGAAGCCATGACCGCTGGTCCCCGTCCCGTCCCCCGGACGCCCGCCGACGCCGGCTCCACCCCCGCGTCCGACGCCGCCGAGCGGGCCCGCACGGTCGCCACCAGGCCGGCCGCCTCCCTCACCGCGCTCGGCCTCGGCACCAGCCGGCTCCTGGCCGCCACGACCACCGACGACGGGGACGTGCTCGTCGTCGTCCCGCGCTCGGGCGGGCTGGCCGCCGCCGTCACCGCCGCGCCCGAGGGCGACCTGCCCGCGCGGGTCACGGTCACGTCCCGTTCGTCGCTCCCCCTGCGCAACCCGCTGCGGGCACGGCTGGAGCTGGCCGGCTGGCTCACCCCGGTGCCGGCCCGCGACGAGCCCGAGCGGGTGCTGGCCTTCGCCGCCGCGCAGCCCACCGACGTGCTGCTCGACGTCGGCCTCACCGCGACGCTCCTGCGCCTGGACCTCGCCGAGGTCCTGCTGCACGAGGGCGGCGGCTGCACCGAGATCACGCCGGAGGAGTACGCCGCGGCCCGCCCCGACCCGCTCGGGACGGTGGAGTCCGACCTGCTCGCCGACTCCGCCGGTCCCCTGGCCGAGCTGTGCGCCCGGGTGCGGGCGTGGACCGGGGACGACGACGTCCACCTGCTCGGCGTGGACCGCTTCGGCGTCGTGTTCCGCGTGGAGCACCGGCGCGGCTGCTACGACCTGCGGACGCCGTTCCCTGCACCGCTGGCCGGCCCTGGCGAGTTCGCCGCCGCCGTCGACCGCCTGCTGGCCTGCGCCCGGGCATGAGCACGCGCGAGACCGGCGGTCTGGTGGCGATCAGCGGTCGATCGCCACGAGACCGCCGATCTCGAGGAGGGGGCGGGTGCGTCAGGCCGCGGTGCGGGTCTCCTCGGCCAGCGCCCGCAGCGCCTGCTCGAAGCACTGCTGCGGCGGCTGGACCAGCCCGGCGCCGACCTGGCCGGTGCCGGCCACCCGGCCGGCCATGCCGGTGTTGATCTGCGGCAGCCAGCCCGAGCGCGCCACCTTGAGCACGTCGATGCCGGTCGGCGAGCCGCGGAAGCCGAGGATCGGCACCTGCATCGCGGGGTTCTCCGCCAGGGTCAGCTGGTACATCCGCTCGGTGGTGGCCAGCGCGTCGGGCACGGTGCCGCCGACGAACCGGACGATCGCCGGCGCCGCGGCCATCGTGAAGCCGCCGACGCCGTAGGTCTCCATGATCGCGGAGTCGCCGATGTCGGGGTTGGCGTCCTCGGGGCCGTAGTCGCCGAGGAACAGGCCCACCGGGGTGTTGGCGGGGCCGGTGAACCAGCGGTCGCCGGTGCCGGCGGTCTGGATGCCGAACTCCGTCCCGTTCCGGGCCATCACGGTGACCATCGACGAGCCGGGGATGTCGCGGGCGGCGTCCATGGCCAGCTTCGCCGTCGGCATGCCGAGGTTGAGGAAGAAGTGCTCGTTGCCGCCGGCGAACGTGAGCACCGCGGCGATGTCGGACGACGGCACGCCCTCCACCGCGACGATGGCCGGGGAGAGCTCGCGGAGGGTCATGAGCGAGCCGGCGCGGTTGCGGTTGTGCCCCTCGTCGCCCATCTGCAGCATCTGCGCGAGGATCGCCTTGACGTCCAGCGGCTCGGCCATCGACCGCACCGCCTTCTGCAGCACCGGGCCCAGCACGTCGCGCATCCAGCGCAGCCGGGTGATGACCTCGTCGTTGTAGGCGCCCATCCGCAGCACCTTGCCGAGGCCCTCGTTGAGGTTGGAGAACGCCTGGCCGCCGTGGACCGGGTCCTGCAGGCACCACATCCACATCGACGGGCTGGTCACCCCGGCCATCGGCCCGACGGCGCGGTGGTGGTGGCACGGGTCGAGGGTGATCTCGCCCGCGGCGAGGATCCGCTCGGCCTCCTCGACGGTGTCGGCCCAGCCCTCGAACAGGCAGGCGCCGATCAGCGCGCCGCGCAGCGGCCCGCTGGCGTCGGCCCAGCCGATCGGCGGGCCGGCGTGCAGCAGCATGCGGTCGGGCAGACCGAGCACCTCACGGGCCGGGCGGACGTCGACCAGCTGGGAGCCGGCGGCCATGACCCGCTCCACGGCGGTCCGGTTGGCGGCGGCCCGGCGGCGGTCGAGGGCGAGCGCGGCGAGGTCGGCGGGGTCGCCGAAGCCCGGCGGGCGCCAGTCGACGTCGTGCACCTCGGCGCCCTGGGCGCGCAGCGCGTCGGAGAAGACGTCGACGCCGGCCGCGACGATCGCCGGCGGGGCGGAGAGCAGGTCGGCGAGGCTCACGCGTCCTCCTCGCTGGCGCTCGTCGGACGAGAGAGCCAGGCTGCTCCGTCGATTGATGAGATCGCAAGCACGCTCATGATGCAGCTCCCAGCAGGTCGAGGGCGTGCCGCGTCGCCGCGGCGTTGGAGGCGAAGACGGCGGCGCCGGCGGCGGAGAGGGCGTCGGCCTGCCGGGCCCAGCCCTGCGGGTCGTCCTCGGTGCCGACCAGCGCGACCACGACCGGCAGCGGGGTGGCCGAGGCCTCGCGGGCGGCGGTCAGCGCCGGCACGAGGGAGGCGGCGGGGTCGCTGTCCGCCCCGTAGCCCAGGACGACGTCCAGCAGGAGGACGGCGGGCTCGTCGGCGGCGGCCACCCCGGCGAGGGCCTCCAGGCGCAGCGTCGGGTCGATCATCGGGTGGGCGCGGCCCACGGTCAGCGCGTCGTCCCCGAAGTCGATGACGACGTGGCCCGGGGCGGACAGGTCCGTACCGAGATCGAGCTCCGGGCGCAGCGGGGTGTTGGAGCGGATGTCGCCGAGTACGGGCGCGGCCAGCAGCATCGCCTCGTCGGCGAGGGTGCCGCCGGAGTAGAGGCCCTTGAGCACCGCGCCCGGGGCGGCGGCGACGCCGTCGCCGGGGCGCGACGGCCACTCCGGCACCGCGACGCCCATGTCGGCGAGCAGCGCCTCGACGGCGGCGGTGAGGTCGGGGGTCTCCGCGGAGAGGGCGGCGGAGCGGACCGGGACCGACAGCTGCGCCGCCGCCTCCGACACCGCGGCGGCCACCGACGGCGCCGGGGGCTTGGAGACCAGCAGCACCCGCTCGGTGGCCGGGTCGGCGTCCAGGGCGGCGAGCGCGTCGAGCGTGGCCAGGCCGCCGACGGCCTCGGAGAGGTCGCGGCCGCCGACGCCGAGCACGTGGCTGACCCCGATCCCGGCCATGTCCAGCAGGCAGGAGACCTGCTGGGCGCCGGTGCCGCTGGCGGCCACGAGCCCGACCGGCCCGGGGCGGACGACGTTGGCGAAGCCCAGGGCGACCCCGGAGACGATCGCCGTGCCGCAGTCGGGGCCCATGACCAGGACGCCGGCGTCGTGCGCGGCCCGCTTGAGCGCCACCTCGTGCTCGACGGGCACGCCGTCGGAGAAGACCAGCACGCTGCGGCCGGCGGCGATCGCGTCGGCGGCCTCGGCGACGGCGTACTGCCCGGGCACGCTGACGATGGCCAGCGCCGACCCGTCGGTGGACAGGGCGTCGAGGCCCGCGCCGATGGTGCGCGCCGGGATGGCGTCGGCGGTGGTGCCGGCCCGCTCGCGCGCGGTGAGGGCGGCATCGACGGCGGCGACCGCGGCGCCGAGCACGTCGTCGTCCACGGCGGTGATCGCGATGAGGAGCTGGTCGGGCGAGACGTCGCCCTCCGGGGCGAGGCCCATGTTCCGGGCCAGCTCCAGGTTCAGCGGGGTGGCCATCGCGACCAGGACGGCGGAGACGCCGTCGCGGGCGCCGATGTCACGGCTGACCTGCATCAACTTGACCGAGTCGGCGTAGACGCCGCTGCGGAGGGAGACGTGCCGGGCTCCGGCGTCGGATGGGGCGGTCACCCCGCGAACCGTACCCGCATGTTGCCTCAGCGTTAAGACATCTCGTGCAATAACGATTTAGCACTGAGGTACTTCCGCCGGCTGACCTGCGGTGACACATTGGCGCCCAATCTGGTGCCGGGGCACGCCATCATCCGGTTGCCGGCCCGGTCTGTGGTGCACATCGAGGAGGCACTCATGGCGTTCAGCTGGAAGCTCTACGGGGACGGCAAGACCCCGCCACTGGGGGAGGCCGTCGCCCCTGACGAACGGCTGTCGTGGCCGCTCACCATCGGCATCGGCGCGCAGCACGTCGTCGCGATGTTCGGTGCGACCTTCGTCTTCCCGCTCGTCATGGGGCTGGACGCGAACCTCGCGATCATGATGAGCGGCGTCGCGACGATCATCTTCCTGCTCATGGTCAGCGGGAAGGTGCCGAGCTACCTCGGCACCAGCGCCTCGTTCGTGGGCGGCGTCGTCGCGGTACGCGCGGCCGGGGGCGACTCCAGCGACGTCGTGGGCGCGATCCTGGTCTCCGGCGTCATCCTGGCCCTCATCGGCGTGCTCATCCACTTCGCCGGCGTGCGGTTCCTGCACGCGATCCTGCCGCCTGCCGTCACCGGCGCCGTGGTGCTGCTGATCGGCTTCAACCTGGCGCCGGTCGTCGCGGGCATCTACTGGCCGCAGGACCAGTGGGTCGCGCTGGCCACGATGGCCTTCGTCATCGTCGCCTCGCTGGCACTGCGCGGCTTCTGGGCCCGCATCTCCATCCTGCTGGGCCTGATCTTCGGCTACCTGCTCTCGTGGCTGCTCGACGTCACGGCCGGTCCGATCACCTCGGTGCTCGGTGGCGCGACGGAGGCGACCACCCACGACCGCCTCGTGAACATCGCCGCGGTCGGTGACGCGCCGTGGATCGGGCTGCCCGACTTCACCGCACCCAGCTTCTCGCTGAACTTCAGCCTGCTGGTGCTGCCCGCCGTCATCGCGCTGGTCGCCGAGAACACCGGTCACGTCAAGGCGGTCGCCGCGATGACCAAGCGGGACCTCGACCCGGTCATGGGCCGCGCCATCGCCGCGGACGGTGTGGGCACCGTCGTCGCCTCGGCGGTCGGGGGTTCGCCGACGACGACCTACGCCGAGAACATCGGCGTCATGGCGGCCACCCGCGTCTACTCGACCGCGGCGTACTACGTGGCCGCGATCGTGGCGATCCTGCTCGGCCTCTGCCCGAAGTTCGGCGCCCTGATCAACGCCATCCCCGGTGGCGTGCTCGGCGGCATCACCGTCGTCCTCTACGGGATGATCGGCCTGCTCGGCGCGAAGATCTGGAAGGAGAACCGGGTCGACTTCGCCAACCCGATCAACCTCGTGCCGCTGGCCGCCGGGATCATCATCGCGATCGGCAACGTCACGATGGTCTTCAGCGACAACTTCTCACTCGGCGGGATCGCCCTCGGCACCATCGTCGCCGTGGCCGGCTGGCACATCGCCCGCGCGATCGCACCGGCCGAGATGAAGGAGGCGCTGCTCCGGGAGGGTGTCCACCCGGCTGCCGCCTCCACCTTCGGACACGTGCACGGCGACGAGGTCACCCCCGACCCGTCGTCGGTGGACGAGGTCGGCCGCCCCGGGATCCCGGGCTCGCGCACCCCGGGCGAGAACCGGATCGAGAAGTGACGCCGGCGCCGGGTCCTGAGCACCCGGCGCCACCGCTCGACGGAGGGGACCTCGCCGGTTGCCGGCGGGGTCCCCTCCTCGTTCGCGGGCTCCTCACAGGAGGGGAGACAATTTAGCGCTGAGGTACTTCCGTCCCGGCTGACCACGTGAAACATTCGGATCTCCGGCCAGCACCGCTCCTGAGCGGCACCTCCACCCGGACCCGTACGACAGAGGAGGCACTCGTGGCGTTGCACCAGACGTCGCACCGCGGTCGCGGTCAGGGAATCGGCGCCCGGTGAAGCCCGCCCCGTTCCGGTACGCCGACCCGCGCACGCTGGAGGAGGTCCTCGAGGTCCTCGCCACGGAGGACGGCGCCAAGGTCCTCGCCGGCGGCCAGTCGCTGCTGCCGCTGCTGTCGATGCGGCTGGCGGCGCCGGCCACGCTGGTGGACATCAACCGGGTGCCCGGCCTCGACGCCGTCGAGGTCACCGGGGACGGCGTCCGGGTGGGCGCCCTCGTCCGGCACGCCACCCTCCTGCACGACCACGCGGCCGCGGGCGTCCAGCCGCTGCTGGCCCGCGCCACCGCGAACGTGGCCCACCCCGCGGTCCGCAACCGCGGGACGACGGTCGGCTCGATCGCGCACGCCGACCCCTCCGGCGAGATGACCTCCGTCCTCGCCCTCACCGACGGCTCGGTCACCGTGGCCACGCCCGGCGGTGTCGAGACCGTGCCGTGGCGCGACTTGTTCGTCGGACCGCTGGAGACCTCGCTGTCCGGGCCGTCCCTGGTCACCTCCGCCTTCTTCCCGGCGCTGCCCGAGCGCTCGGGCACCGCCTTCGCCGAGGTCGCCCGCCGCAAGGGCGACTACGCGGTCTGCGGCGCCGGCGTCGTCGTCACGCTCGACGGCTCCCGTCGCGTGTCGGCCGCCCGCGCGGCCTACATCTCCGTCGGGCTGGTGCCCGAGGTGCACGACCTGACCGACGCCGTCACCGGCCAGCCGGTGGAGAAGGCCGACTGGTCCGCGGCCGGCGAGCTGGCCCGCACGCTGGTCGAGCCGGACGGCGACCTGCACGCCAGCGCGGAGTACCGACGCCTGCTGGTCGGCGTGCTGACCGAACGAACCCTGGGCCAGGCCGCAGCCGAGGCAGCCGAGAGGACCGACGCATGACCGTCTCCGTCGACACCGAGCGGACCGTCACGATCACCGTCAACGGGGTGCCGCGTAAGGCGACCGTGCCGGTGCGCCGGCTGCTGTCCGACGCGCTGCGCCACGACCTCGGGCTGACCGGCACCCACGTCGGCTGCGAGCACGGCGTCTGCGGGGCGTGCACGGTGCTGGTGGACGGCGCCCCGGTGCGCTCCTGCCTGGTGCTCGCCGTCCAGGTCGACGGCGCCGAGGTGGAGACCGTCGAGGGGCTGGCCCGCGAGGACCACCAGGGCGGGCAGGTGCTGCACCCGGTGCAGGAGGCCTTCCGCGAGTGCCACGCGCTGCAGTGCGGCTTCTGCACGCCTGGCTTCCTCATGACGATCAAGGCGGGGCTGGAGAACCGGGACGCGTCGGCCGAGCTCACCGAGGAGGAGGTCGACGAGATGGTCGGCGGCAACCTCTGCCGGTGCACCGGCTACGCCAACATCAAGAAGGCCGTCCGCCACGCCGCCGCGGCCATGGAGGGTGACCGGTGACGACGAAGCTGTTCGGCGAGCCGGTCCGCCGGCGCGAGGACGCCCGCCTGATCACCGGCAGGGGCCGCTACCTCGACGACATCGGGCACACCGCCCTGGCCGCCGCCTTCGTGCGCAGTCCGCACGCGCACGCCCGTGTCGTCGACATCGACGTCGAGGCGGCCCTGGACGTCGAGGGCCTGGTCGCGATCTACACCTACGAGGACCTCTCCGGCCCACTCGCCGAGCCGTTGCCGGTGCTGATCCCCCACCCGCAGCTGACCGCCCCGCGCACCGGTTACCCGCTGGCCAACGGCGTGGTGAACCACGTGGGCGAGCCGGTGGTCATGGTGGTGGCCACCGACCGGTACGTGGCCGAGGACGCCGCCGAGCGGATCGTCGTCACGTACGAGGAGCTGCCGGTCGTCGTCGGGGTGGACGCCGCCCGCGAGGCGAGGGTCGCCGTCCACGCCGACGTCCCGGACAACGTGGCCGCACGCCACCACCAGGAGACCGGGGACGTCGAGCCGGCCCTGGCGAAGGCCCCGCACACGCTGTCGTTCACGCAGTACATCGAGCGCAGCGCCTGCATGCCGATGGAGGGCAAGGGCGTGCACGCGCGGTGGGACGCCGCCGACCGCTCGCTGCGGGTCTACACCAGCACCCAGGCCTCGACGTCGGTGCGCGCGGCGATCGCCGCCAAACTGCAGCTGCCGCTGGACAAGGTCGAGGTCGTCGCGCCCGACGTGGGCGGCGGCTTCGGCGTGAAGATCGTGCACCCGTGGCCGGAGGAGCTGCTGGTGCCGATGGCCGCGATCGCGCTGGGCCAGGAGGTGAAGTGGGCCGAGGACCGGCGCGAGCACTTCATCTCCAGCGCGCACGAGCGCCAGCAGCGGCAGGAGATCACCGTCGGGTACGACGACGACGGCCGGATCACCGCCCTCGACGTCCACATCTGGCACGACAACGGCGCGTACACGCCCTACGGGATCATCGTGCCGATCGTGACGGCGACCCAGCTGGTGGGCCCGTACGTGATCCCGGTGTACCGGGTGATCGTGGAGAGCGTCTTCACCAACACCGTCATCGTGACGCCGTACCGCGGCGCCGGGCGGCCGCAGGGCTGCTACGCGATGGAGCGGACGATGGACCGCATCGCCGACGCGCTCGGCCTGGACCGCGCGCTCGTGCGGGAGCGGAACCTCATCCAGCCCTCGCAGTTCCCGTACGACCACAAGCTGACGTTCCAGGACGGCCGGCCGGTCATCTACGACTCCGGCGACTACCCGGGTCTGCTGGACAAGCTGCGCACGCTCGTGGGCTGGTCGGAGGCGGAGTCGCTGCGGGCGGACGCCGAGGCCCGCGGCCGGCTGCTCGGCGTCGGCATGGCGCTGTACGTCGAGGGCACCGGGCCCGGCCCGTACGAAGGCGGGCACGTGCAGGTGCTCGGCAGCGGCAAGGTGCTGGTCTCGACCGGGCTGACCTCGCAGGGACAGGGCCACGAGACCGCGTTCGCGCAGATCGTCGCGTCCGAGCTCGGGGTGCCGATCGAGGACGTCGAGGTGACCACCGGCGACACCCGGCGCTTCGGCTACGCCGTCGGCACGTTCGCCTCGCGGGCGGCGGTGATGAGCGGCAACGCGATCGCCCTGGCCGCGCGCGGCGTCCGCGAGAAGGCGCTGCGGATCGCCGCCGACGTCCTGGAGGCCGACCCCGGCGACCTGGAGATCGAGGACGGCGTCGTCCAGGTGCGCGGCACCCCCGGGGCGTCCATCCCGCTGCGGACGGTCGCCGTCCTGTCCAACCCACTGCGCTACGCGTTCGACGAGGCCGCCAAGCAGGCCACCCAGTTCGCCACGCACGACGACACGAAGCCGCCGGTGGCCGAGGGCGACGCCCCGGGCCTGGAGCACCGCGACTACTACTCGCCGATCCGGTCGACCTTCGCCTCCGGCGCGCACGCCGCGATCGTGGAGATCGACCCGACGACGTGGGAGATCGACGTCGTGAAGTACGCGGTGGTCCACGACTGCGGCAACATCGTCAATCCGATGATCGTCGAGGGCCAGGTGCACGGCGGCGTCGCGCAGGGCATCGGCGGCGCGCTGTACGAGCGGATGGCCTACGACGACTCCGGGCAGCTGCAGAACGCCTCGTTCATGGACTTCCTGATGCCGTACGCGTCCGAGATCCCGGACGTGGTGATCGACCACCAGCAGACGCCCTCACCGCTGAACCCGCTGGGCCTCAAGGGCGCCGGCGAGGCCGGCGTCATCCCGGGGACGGCGGCCATCGCCTCGGCCATCGAGGACGCGACCGGACGCCGCATCGCGGCGATGCCGATCTCGCCCACCCAGCTGTACGACCTGATGCGATCCCCCGATTCGGAGAAGACCGCTGCGGCCGCGCGCCGGGCGAGGACAGGAGTGTCTGCGTGAACCTCGACGGCTCTGCGGTGCTGCACGCCGACCCGGAGAAGGTGTGGTCGGTCATCACCGACCCGGCGGTGCTGGCGCGCACGATCCCGGGGTGCGAGTCGCTGGAGCGCACCGGGGACGACGAGTACCGGATGAACGTCTCGGTCGGCGTCGGGGCGATCAAGGGCACCTACGCCGGCGAGGTGCGCCTCTCCGACCAGCAGCGGCCGACGTCGTACGTGATGCACGCCTCCGGCGCGGGGGCGCCCGGCAACGCGCGGGCGACGGTGACGATCAACCTCGAGCCCGCCGACTCCGGGACGACGACGCTCACCTACTCCGCGGACGCCGTGATCGGCGGGCCGGTGGCGGGCGTGGGCCAGCGCATGATCAGCGGCGTCGCCAAGCGGATGGCCGGGCAGTTCTTCAAGGCGATCGACGACGAGCTGACCGGGGTGGCCGCTCCCGCGCCGGCGGCTGCCGCTCCTGCCGCTGAGGCGCCCGCTCCCGCTGCCGGGGTGCCCGCCGTCGCTCCCGCGGCTCCGGCCGCCGCACCCACCGTCTTCGCGGGCCGGGCCGCGGCTGCGGCTCCGGCCGCCTCCGACGTCCGCACGCTCGTGACCGGGGCGCTCGGCGGCGCCGGGCTGACCCTGCTCGGTGTCCTCGTCGGCTGGCTGCTGGGCCGCCGCCGGGGCTGACGCTCACCCGGACACACGGCGAGGGCCCCCTCGATCGGGTCGAGGGGGCCCTCGGCGTGTGTCCGTCACGAGGCGCGGGCCTCCGCGCGCAGCTGCACCGCGGCCAGCAGCTCCCAGCGGATCGCGGAGCTGCCCGGCCGGATGACCTGCCAGTAGCGGGCGAAGCGCCGCCGCGCGGCCGGATCGGTGGCCACCACGCGGGTCTCCGAGCTCAGCTCCGTCCGCCGCGGCACGGCGTCAGCCGGAAGTCCATCGCCGCCTTCACCCAGCCCGGCTCGTCCGGCGCCGCCCCCGGCCGGGACCGCACACGCACTCCCGGTACCCACCTGACCGTCAGGCCACGATCTTCCAGTAGGAGTCCTTGCGCCGGATGCGACCGTCCGGCGCGAGGTCGAGCAGGTCGCAGCCGCGGACGCGCACCTTCTCGCCCTCGGTGGTCGTGCCCGTCAGGAGCCAGCGGGAGACCGCGTGGTCCCCGCACGTCCAGTGCTCGTCCTCGCCGTAGTGGACGTCGGGGATGCCGGTGAACCGCGCCGTGAGCCCCTCCCGCACGGCCGCCCGGCCGCTGTAGCGCGTCCCCCACGGGTCGGGGCCGCGCGGGGTCTCCAGCACGCAGTCGTCGGAGAAGAAGTCCATGATCCGGTCGAGGTCGTGCGCGTTGAACGCCGCCACGAACTCGCGGAGCCCTGCCTCGTCGGTCATGCGGGCAGTGTCCGCCGGGAGGGCGGCCGGGACGAGGGTCCACCCGCGCGTCGTGGGTCAGCCGGCCTTGAGCGTCGGGTAGTCGGTGTAGCCCTCGGCGCCGGCGGCGTAGAAGAGGTGCGGCTTCGGCTCGTTCTCCGGGTGCTCGCCGGCCCAGCGCTCGACCAGGTCGGGGTTGGCGATCACGGGCCGGCCGACGGCGACGGCCTCGGCGTGCGCGGCCTCGATGAGGGCGACCGCCTCCTCGCGGGTGGTGACCGACCCGAAGCCGCTGTTGGCGATCAGCGGGCCACCGAAGCGCCGGCGCAGCTCCTGCACCAGGTCACCGGCGGGCTCCCGGTGCAGCACGCTCAGGTAGGCCAGGCCCAGCGGCGCCAGCTGGTCGAGGAGCGCGCCGTAGGTGGCGAGGACGTCGGCGCGGTCGGTCTCGAACGCGTCCTGGATGTTGTGCTCCGGGGAGATGCGCAGCCCCACCTTGCCGGCGCCGATCGCCGCGGCCACCGCCGTCACCACCTGGACGACGAAGCGCGCGCGGTTCTCCGGGGAGCCGCCGTACTCGTCGGTGCGCTCGTTGGACGCGGGCGAGAGGAACTCGTGCAGCAGGTAGCCGTTGGCGCCGTGGATCTCCACGCCGTCCAGCCCGGCCTCGACGGCGCGGCGGGAGGCGGAGACGAAGTCCTGCACCGTCGCGCGGGCCTCCTCGACCGTCAGCGCGTGCGGCACCGGGTAGGCCTGCTTGCCCTTCTCGGTGTGGCCCTCGCCGTCGATCGCGACGGCGCTCGGGGCGACGACGCGGCGTCCGCCGTTGACGTCGGGGTGGGTGACCCGGCCGCCGTGCATGACCTGCATGACGATGCGGCCGCCGCGGGCGTGCACCGCCTCGGCGACCCGGCGCCAGCCCTCGACCTGCTCGTCGGTGACGATGCCGGGCTGGCCGACGAACGCCTGCGACTCGTGGTTCGGGTACGTGCCCTCGGTGATGATCAGGCCGAGGCCGGCGCGCTGCCGGTAGTGCTCGACGACGAGGTCACCGGGGACGCCGGACGCACCGGAGCGCATGCGGGTCAACGGGGCCATGACGACGCGGTTGGCGAGCTCGAGGTCGCCCAGGGTCACAGGGGAGAACAGGTCCACGGAGGGTTCCAAGGACCTGCGCCGGGCAGCCCATTCCGGAACGCGACGGGCATCACGGCGAGAAGGCGCTCGACTCCCCGTGCCTGCATGCCGACAGCCCGCACGAGATCGACATGAGATGTGGGGAGCGATGAGGCCCTGGCTCCTGGCGCTCCGGGGAGCCGCCCTCCTCGGACACTCCGGCCCTGCGCCCGCCGGAGGGGCACCTCCACGCACGCTCGTGCTCTGCCCACCATCGTGGGCAGAGCACGAGCTGCCGCAGAGGGCGGCGCCCGGCGAAGCGGTGCTGGTGGGTACGGGGTCAGCCGGAGTGTCCGGCTCAGGCGGCGACGAGGGACATCGCCTCGGCGGTGAGCTCGACCGAGCGCAGCCGGCCCTCGGTGCCCGGGAACTGGTGGGCGACGATCAGCTCGTCGGCCTCGACCGAGCGGGCGAAGCCGGTGAGGTACTCGCGCACCTCGGCGGGGGTGCCGACGGCGGTGTGGGTGAGCATCGTGTCGACGTGCAGGCCCGCGCCGCCGTCGAGCAGCAGCTGGGCCTCGTCGTCCGACAGCGACCGACCGCGGCCGAACAGGCCGACGGCGAGGGTGCGGCGGACGGCGGCGAGCGCGGCCTCGGCCTCGGCGCGGGTGTCGGCGGCGACCGCGTTGACCCCGGCGATCACGTACGGGGCGTCGAGCTGCTCGGACGGCTTGAACTCGCGCCGGTAGACCGCCACCGCGGGCTCGAGCATCGCCGGGGCGAAGTGCGAGGCGAACGCGTACGGCAGGCCGAGGGCGGCGGCCAGGGAGGCGCCGAACATCGACGAGCCCAGGACGTACAGCGGGACGTTCGACCCCTTGCCCGGGATCGCGTCGACACCCGGCACCCGCGTCGAGCCGGCCAGGTAGGCCTGCAGCTCGAGGACGTCCTGCGGGAAGCGGTCGGCCGAGCGCGGGTCGCGGCGCAGGGCGTACATCGTGTTCTGGTCAGAGCCGGGGGCGCGGCCCAGGCCCAGGTCGATCCGGCCCGGGTACATCGCGTCGAGGGTGCCGAACTGCTCGGCGATCGTCAGCGGCGAGTGGTTGGGCAGCATGACGCCGCCGGCGCCGAGCCGGATGGACGACGTCTGCGCGCCGACGTGCGCGATGAGCACGCTGGTCGCCGACGAGGCGATCGTCGGCATGTTGTGGTGCTCGGCGTACCAGACCCGGCGGTAGCCGGTCTCCTCCGCGCGCCGGGCGAGCGCGACGCTCGCGGCGATGCTGTCCGCCGCGGTCGTCCCACGGGCGATCGGCGCGAGGTCGAGGATGGACAGCGGGATGCTCATGTACAGGCCTCTCAGGTGGTGTTGCCCTGAGCAACCGTCGCCCGCCCCCGACCCTTCCCCGAGCCCGCTCAGCCGCTGACCGCCCCCTCGTACTCCGGCCCCATGGACCCGGTCTCCACCTCGCCGGCCCGCTGGTAGGAGGCGACCAGCACGCCGGAGGCGGTGACCCGCGAGGCGGTCAGCCGCCAGGCCCGCGGGATGGTCCCCTCGCCGAACAGCCGCTTGCCCTGCCCGAGCGTCACCGGGAACACCACCAGCCGGAGCTCGTCGACGAGGTCCTCCCGCAGCAGGGTCTGCACCAGCCCCGGCGAGCCGTGCACCTGCAGCTCCCCGCCGTCGGCGGCCTTGAGCGCACGGACGGCGTCCGGCACTGGCCCCTCGATCAGCCGGGCGGTCTCCCACTCGACCGAGGGAAGGGTGCGGGAGGCGACGTACTTGGTCTTGTCGTTGAGGCCCGTGGCGACCGCGCTGTCCTCATCGCGCATCTGCGGCCACGAGGCGTGGAAGATCTCGTAGGTCCCGCGGCCGAGCAGGAAGTCCTGGGCGCCGGTGAACCACTCCTCGATCTGGGCGCCGAGGTCGTCGTCGAAGTGGGGCACGACCCAGCCCTCGTGGACGAAGCCGCCGGAGGGGTCCTCGCCCGGCCCGCCGGGGGCCTGCATGACGCCGTCCATGGTCAGGAACGTGGTGACGACGAGCGGTCGCACGGGTGCCTCCCGAGGGTCCGGGGTGGCCGGGTGGGCCACCCTCTGCTCCTAGGACGCCGCGGCCGGCTGTGGCTCATCGCCGTCCCGCGGATCCGTCCGCGGGAGACCGATTCGTCGCAGTGAGCGATATGCGTGCTCACGAGGCGTGACGACACGTCCGAACGTCCCCACAGGATGGGGTGGCGTAGGGGACGGAACGGGGGGTGTCCCTCCGACCCGGCACGCCCGAGATTGGGAGCACGGAAGGAGCGGCGATCCGCTCCAGGGGAATCCGTCCATCTGATCACGGGGGTCCATCGATGAAGCGCACCACCAGCCTGTTCACCGCCGGCGCCATGGGGCTCGGCACGTTCGCACTCGTCAGCGCGGTCGCGCCGAGCATCGCCTCGGCCAACGGCTGTGGCGTCACGACGCTCGACATGGCCGGCCTCGAGGCGGCCTTCAACGGCTCGCTCTCCGGCTTCGGCGACGGCGGCAACGCCGAGATGCGACCCGACGGCCTGCACATGACGACCGACGCGTCGGAGAACGCCTGGGTCGGCTACTTCATGGACGGCCTCGGCATCCCGCTGGCCGACGCGACCGCGCCGTCGAACTACGCCCTCGACGTCACCCAGGCCGCGGGCCAGCCCCTCGCGAACCACCCGACCTACGAGATGTGGGTCGACCTCGACGGGCCGGACGGCGAGCTCCCCTCGTGGCTGGTGTACTACCAGCCCGCCACGGGTGACCCGGAGGGCCTCTGGTGGAGCGAGACGGCGCTGACCGAGGTCGACCCGGAGGCGTCCGAGGCCACCGACGAGGCCACGCTCGTCGACATCAGCGCCGCCTACCCCGACGCGACGATCGAGACGATGGGCTTCCAGATCGTCTACTCGCCCGACGCCGACGCCGTCGTGCACGGCATGACCTTCGGCTGCAACGACTTCGTGTTCAGCTCGGGCCCCGAGACGGACCCGCAGAACGTGGCTCCGATCGCGGCCTTCACCGCCACCGCCACGGGTGCGGACGTCGCCGTCGACGCCAACGCCTCGTCCGACGCGGACGGCACGATCGCCACCTACGCGTGGGACTTCGGTGACGGGGCCACCGGCACCGGGGCCACGGCGAGCCACACGTACGCCGCCTCCGGCACGTACACCGTTTCCCTGACCGTCACCGACGACGCGGGCGCGACGGGTTCCTTCTCGCAGCAGGTCACGGTCACCGTCCCGGGCAACGGCGGGGGCGACCCGACCGACCCGACCGACCCGGCCGAGCCCACCGAGTACGACACCCCGCTGCCGAACACCGGTGCCGACGTGCTGGGCATGGCCGCCATCGGTGGTCTGGTCCTCGCCGGTGGTGGCGCCGGCCTGGTCGTGAGCCGTCGCCGCAAGGCCAACTCGGCCTCCTGACCGCCAGCACCCGCGTCCCGCCCGCCGGCACCCGGCGGGCGGGACGCACCCATCGGGACATCAGGGGGACCGATGATCCGCACGTTCTTCAGCGGGCTGTGCCAGCTCGCCATCACGGTCGGGGCCGTGATGCTGCTCTACGTCGCCTACGAGATCTGGATCACCGACCTGTTCAGTGACCAGGCGCAGGAGCAGGTGGCCGAGGACCTCCGCGAGGACTGGTCCACGCCGGCCCCGGAGACCGAGCCCGACTTCGGCGAGGCCTTCGCCTTCGTGCACATCCCGCGCTTCGGGGCGGACTGGGAGCGGGCCGTCGTCGAGGGCACCGACCCCGACGAGCTCGAGGACGGTCCGGGGCACTACGTGGGCTCCGCGATGCCCGGCGAGCAGGGGAACTTCGCCATGGCCGGCCACCGCGTCGGCCGGGGCAGCCCGTTCATCGCCCTCGACGTCCTGGAGCCGGGGGACCCCGTCGTGGTGGAGACGGCCGACGCCTGGCACGTCTACCGGGTGACCACGACGACCGTCGTCGACCCGAGCGAGAGCAGCGTCGTCGCGCCCACACCGGGCGGCCCCATGAACGGGGAGGCGACCGGCGCGGTGCTCACCATGACGACCTGCCACCCCAAGTTCTCCACCAAGCAGCGGCTGGTCGTGCACGGGGTGCTGGACAGCACGGTGTCCAAGGCCGAGTCGCCGGACGGGCCGGCGGCACTCGAGGAGGTCTGAGCGTGTACTCCTGGATCTGGCGCCACCTGCCCGGCAGCACCGGGACCCGCGCCGTCACCGCGCTGCTCCTGGTCCTGGCGGTGGCGGCGCTGCTGCTGTTCGTGGTCTTCCCCGCGGTCTCGTCCCACGTGGAGCTGTGGACGCCGACGCTCTGAACGCCGCGCGCGAGCGGGGCGGAGCGGGACCGTCCGGTCCCGCCCCGCTGCGTTCCGCGTCAGCGCTGCAGCGACGAGTACAGGGCCGTCTCGAACTCCAGGTAGCCGCCGAAGGAGGTGGCGTCCCCGAAGGGCAGCACCTGGGTGGCCCAGAAGCCGCCGTACCCGTTCTCCCGGTCGACCCAGTAGAAGAGGTTGGCCAGCCCGGCCCAGCCGAGTGCACCGGCCGGCCGGCCGGTGGGGGCCGGCTCGTCGTTGACCATGAACGGCAGCGACCACGACTTCGACAGCCCGGGGAAGAACTCCGCGTCGTTGGACAGCGACGGGATGACCCCCGGGAGCATCGTCACCTTGAGGTCGCCGAGGTGGTTCTGCACCGCCATCCGCACCGTCTCGGGCCTCAGGACGGCTCCGCCCTCGCCCCGGCCGTCGTTGAGCCACATGCGGATGAAGCGCATGTAGTCCCCGACCGTGCCGTAGAGCCCGTGACCGCCCATGTGCGCCTCGGGCGGTTGGGGCAGCTCGAAGTCGTCCATCGGCGTGAGCGACCCGTCGTTCCCGCGGGCGTGCACCGTCGCCCGCCGCTCCCGCAGCCGGTCGTCGAGCTCGAAGGACGTGTCGGTCATGCCGAGCGGCTGGAAGATGCGGGCGGCGAAGACGTCGCCGAGGCGCTCGCCGGTGATGCCCTCCACCACCTGGCCGGCCCAGTCGATGTTGCTGCCGTACTCCCACCGCTCCCCCGGGTCGAACAGCAGCGGGGTCTGCAGGCAGGCCTTGGTCGCCGTGATGACGCTGGGCTGCCCGTGCTCGGTGGCCAGCCTGTTGTAGTGCTCGTTGAAGAAGTCGTAACCGAAGCCGGCCGTGTGGGTGAGCAGGTGCCTGGTGGTGATCTCCCGCTTCGGGGCACGGGTGCGGGGTCGGCCGTCGTCGCCGAAGCCGTCGAGCACCTGCAGCTCTCCGATCGCCGGAGCGTAGGTGCTGGCGGGAGCGTCGAGGTCGAGCCGCTCCTCCTCGACCAGCTGGAGCGCCGCCGTCGCGGTGATGGCCTTCGTGGTCGAGAAGAGGGCGAAGACCGTGTCGGTGGTCATGGCGACGTCCCCGCCGAGGCGCCGGGCACCCGCCGCCCCCTCGTAGACGTCGGCCTCCCGGTCGGTGGCCATGGCCACCACGCCCGCGACGGGGGCGTCGGCCTCGACGGCTCGGGCGAGGATCTCGTCCGCCGCCTGCGTGAAGCGCTGCGTCGTCTGCGTCATCGCAGTCCTCCGGTGGCTCGGTGGGACGGTGCGCCGCCGCTCCGGCGCACCGCAGAGGGTGTCAGCGGATCTCGAATCCCGGGTAGCCCGCGGCGGCCACCTCGTCGCACTTCTGCCGGTAGGTGCCGACACCGCCGGTGTAGGACAGCACCCGCCGGGGCTTGCCCGGCACGTTGGAGCCGACGTACCAGGACGTCGTCCTCGAGATGAGGTTGGCCGACGCCGTCTCGTCGTGGTGGGCCACCCACGCGTCCTCGGCGTCCGCGGTCGGCTCGATGACCGTCGCGCCCCGCTCCCGCATCGACCGGAGGAGGTCGGTGATCCACTCGGTCTGCTGCTGGAGGCAGGTCGTCATGTTGCACAGGGCGGCCGACGGGGCCAGCGGCACGGCGGTGGTGAGCAGGTTGGGGTAGCCGTGCACCATCAGGCCCATCGTGGTGCGGATGTCGCGGCCCCAGTCCTCGGTGAGCGACCGCCCGCCGCGGCCGCGGATGTCGATGCGGGTGAGTGCGCCGGTGCCGGCGTCGAAGCCGGTCGCCAGGACGATCACGTCCAGCTCGTGGACGGTGCCGTCCTCCAGCTGCAGCCCCTGGGGGACGACGCGCACGATCGGGTTGTCGCGGACGCCGACCAGCTCGACGTTCGGCCGCAGGTAGACCTCCAGGTAGTCCATCTCCAGCGGTACGCGGTGGGTGCCGAAGCCGTAGTCGGTCGGGACCAGCACGTCGCACAGGTGCCGGTCGTGGCGCAGGCGGGCGCGCATCTTCTCCCGGACGAACTCCGAGACCTCCTCGCTGGCCGCCTCGTCGAAGAAGATCTCCGGGAACGAGGCCAGCCACAGCTTCAGCGAGCCGTTCTCGTAGATCTCCTCGAGGAGCTCACGGCGCTGCTCCGGCGTGAGGTCGCCGTAGGAGTGCTCGAAGTCGTACTCGAAGCCGGTGAACGTGCGGGGGAGGGTCGTGCGCAGGTCGGCGAAGCGCGCCTTGTACGCGGCGACGTCCTCCGGCCCGTAGTGCGGGTTCTTCATCGGCAGGGCGTACTGCGGCGTGCGGGCGAAGACGGTCAGGTGCCCGACCCGGTCGGCGACGGTCTGGATCACCTGGATGCCGGTGGCGCCGATGCCGACCACGCCGACCCGCTTGCCCGCGAGGTCCACGCCCTCCGCGGGGTAGCGCGAGGTGTGCACGATCGTGCCGCGGAAGTCGGCCTGCCCCGGGAAGATGTCGGCCATCGGCGCGGACAGCATGCCGGCGCAGGTGATGAGGAACTGGGTGTCGACGGTGTCGCCGCGGTCGGTCTCGACCGTCCAGCGCCCCCGCTCCTCGTCGAAGCGGGCGGCAGTGACCGTCGTGGAGAACTGGATGTCCCGGCGCAGGTCGAGCCGGTCGGCGACGTAGTGCATCCACCGCTCGATCTCCGGCTGGTCGGGGAACCGCTGGCTCCAGCTCCAGTCCTTGTAGAGGTCCTCGTCGAACAGGTACTGGTAGATGTAGGCCTCGGAGTCGAACCGCGCCCCCGGGTAGCGGTTCCAGAACCAGGTCCCGCCCACGTCGGCCCCGGCGTCGAAGGCGCGCACCCGCAGGCCGAGCCCGCGCAGCTGGTGGAGCTGGTAGAGCCCGGCCACCCCGGCGCCGATGACCAGGGCGTCGAGCTGCTGGACCCCGGAGGCGTCATCGACCTGGGCCGTCGTCGCTGTATCGACGCTCATCTCTCATCTACCTTCCTCGATGTGGTCCGGGTCACTGTCGCCATCCCAGCGGCGTCCCACCTGGTCGAGGCGTCCCAAGTTGGGACAGTTCGGCCAGGCGCGGCCGCTGCTGCGGGCACCGCGGACCGGTGACGGGGGACGCCGCCCCCGGCGTCCCCGCTGGACGGGCTCCCGGCGACGGGCGGGGCCCGGCGTGGAGGTGGTGATGCACCAGGGATCGGAGGACCGGCTGCGCGTGGCGGCGGCCCGCGCCGACTTCCTCGAGCGCGGCGCCGGAGCAGCGGGTGTGCGCGACCTCGTGGCGGCGTCCTGGCAGCGCAGCCGGACGGCCGGCGTCGACGCCGACGAGTACCGGATCACCTTCCACGAGGACGTCGACCTGGACTCCCGGCTCGTCCGGTGCGCCAGGCCGGTCATCGAGCGGCTGGCCGAGGAGATGGTCGACGTCCCGATCGCCATCGCCCTGTCGGACGCACGGGCCCGCATCGTGCACCGGCTGGACTGCTCGACGTCGGTCGGCCGGCTGCTGGACCGCGTCGACTTCACGGCCGGGTTCAGCTTCGCCGAGGGCGGCGTCGGCACCAACGGGATCGGGACCGTCTTCGAGGCGGGGTCGTCGGTCGCCGTCGTGGGGGCCGAGCACTTCACCGAGGCCCTGGTGAAGTTCGCCTGCACCGGCGCCCCGGTGCTCGACCCGGTCACCGGCCGGGTGGAGGGCGTCCTCGACGTCAGCTCGCTGGCCGAGAGCTGGACGCCCCTGATGCACGCGCTCGTGCGGCGGGCCGCCGCCGACATCGGTGAGAGCCTGCTGCTCGACCGCGGGCACGCCAAGCGGGCCCTGTTCGAGGTCTTCGCCCGGGCCGACGCCCGCCCCCGGCAGGCGGTCATGGCGGTGGGCGGGTCGCTGATGGTCAACCAGCGCGCCCAGCAACTGTTCACCGCCGCCGAGCAATCCGTGATCCACCAGCACGCGCTGTTCCTGATGGGCTCCCGCGACCGGGTGCGTGAGACGGTCACCCTCGACTCCGGCCGCCGGGTGCGGATGCGCGCGCGGCGGGTCGTCGTCGGCGACGAGGTCGCCGGCATCGTCCTGCTGCTCGACGAGGACCCCGGTCACCCGTCGGTGCCGGCACCCCGCAGCGCCCCGCCCGGGCGGCGCCCGGAGGACCCCGCCTCCGGCGGCTGCTCCCCAGGGTGGGTGACCGCGCGCACGCAGCTCGCGACCGGCCTCGACCGCGGCGACCACGTGCTGGTCATGGGTGAGCCGGGCACCGGCCGGCGCACGCTGGTCACCGACGTGTTCCACCGGCTCCACCCCGCGGGGGTCGTCGTGACCGGGCCGGCGGGCCTGGAGCCCGGCGGGCTGCCCGGTCTCCCGGCGCTCGTCGTCCTGGAGGACGTCGACCGGCTCGACGCCGCAGCGGTCGGCCGCGTGGGTGCGTCCCTCCCCACCGTCGACCGCGGCCGGGTCCTCGTCGCGGCGACGCTGGCGGAGGAGAGCGTCAGCGCCGACCTGCCGTTCCGGGCGCTGCTCGGGCAGTTCGACCAGGCGGTGACGGTGCCGCCGCTGCGCTTCCGCGGTGAGGACCTGCCAGTCCTCGTCGCCCACCTGCTCGCCGAGCTCGCGCCCGACCGGAGGGTCCGGCTGCACCCGGAGGCGAGCCGGCTCATCGGCCGCTACGCCTGGCCGGGCAACCTCACCCAGCTGCGGGAGGCACTCGAGGTGGCGTTGCGGGCCCGCCCGGTGGGGGAGATCCGGCCGGAGGACCTGCCCGGCTACTGCCGCACCGCCGGCGGCCGCACGCTGACCGCGATCGAGGCGGCGGAGCGCGACACGATCGTCCGGGCGCTGCAGCGGTGCGGAGGCAACCGGGTGCACGCGGCGGCGTCGCTGGGAATGGCCCGCAGCTCCCTCTACCGGAAGATCCGGAGCTACGCGATCACCGACGTGTGACCGCCGGTCAGGCGGCCAGGGCGACGTCCCGGTCGGCGGCCGCGACCAGCTCGGCGTAGCGCCCGCCGGCGGCCAGCAGCTGCTCGTGGGTGCCGGACTCCACCAGGCGGCCCGCGGCGAGGACGGCGATGCGGTCGGCGTCCCGGATCGTGGACAGCCGGTGCGCGATGGTGATCGTCGTCCGGCCGCGGCTGGCCTCGTCGAGCGCCGCCTGCACGGCCCGCTCGGTCGCGGTGTCCAGCGCGCTGGTCGCCTCGTCGAGCACCAGCACCCGCGGGTCCCGCAGCAGGGTGCGGGCGATCGCCAGCCGCTGCTTCTCCCCGCCGGAGAACCGGTGCCCGCGCGCGCCGACGACGGTGTCGTAGCCCTCCGGCAGCGCGGCGATCACGTCGTGCACCTGCGCGCGGCGGGCGGCGTCCACGATCTCGTCGTCCGTGGCACCGGGACGGGCGTGCCGCAGGTTCTCCCGCACCGTGGTGTGCAGCAGGTAGGTCTCCTGGGCGACGACGCCGACGACCTGCGCGAGCGTGGCCAGCGACAGGTCCCGGACGTCGACGCCGTCGATCGTCACCCGCCCCGCGGTCGGGTCGGCCAGCCGCGCGACCAGCGAGGCCAGGGTGCTCTTGCCCGACCCGGTCTGGCCGACCAGCGCCAGTGACGAGCCCGCGGGCACGGCGAGGTCGACGCCGTCCAGCGCCGGCCGGTGCCCGTCGGGGTAGGTGTGGGAGACGCCCTCGAAGCGCACCTCGCCGCGGACGGCGGCCGGCTCCAGCGGCACGGGGTGGGCCGGGTCGTCGATCTCCACCGGCAGGTCCAGGTACTCGAAGACGCGGCTGAACAGCGCCATCGAGCTGGTCACCGACACCCCGACGTCCAGCAGCTGCATGAGCGGGCGGAACAGCGCCGTCTGCAGGGTGGTGAAGGCGACCAGCGTGCCGATCGTCATCCCCCCGGACGTCGCCGGGAGCCCCGCGGCCAGGTAGATCACCGCCGGGATGCCCGCGAAGACGATGCTCATCGTGGCCATGCGCCAGCGCCCGGCCAGCTGCGAGCGCACCTCGAGGCCGACGAGGTCCTCGGAGGTGTCGGCGAACCGCCGGGACTGGGCCGGCCCGGCGCCGAGGGTCTTGCCGAGCAGCACGCCGCTGACCGACAGGCCCTCCTCCACCTGCGCGTGCAGGTCGGCCAGGCGCCGCTGCCGCTGCGCGGTGACCCGCCGGCGCATCCGCGCCACCCGGCGGGTGAGCAGCACCGCCGGCGGCAGGACGACCAGGGACAGCAGCGACAGCCGCCACGACAGCGCGACCATCGCGATCACCGTGCCGACGACGGTGGTCGCGTTGGAGGCCAGCGAGGTGGCGGTCGAGGTCACCACCGACTGCATGCCGGCGATGTCGTTGGTCAGCCGGGACTGCACCTCCCCGCCACGGGTGCGGGTGAAGAACCCCAGCGACTGCCGCTGCAGGTGGGTGAAGACCGCCGTCCGCAGGTCGTGCATGACCCGCTGCCCGACGCTCGTGGACAGCCACGTCTGCACCACCCCCAGGACGGCGGTGGTGGCGGCGACCGCGACCATCCCGGCCACCGCCCAGGCCAGCAGGCGCACGTCCTGCTGCGGCAGCGCCTCGTCGATCACCAGGCGGACCAGGAACGGCGAGGCCAGCGCCACGACCGACGCGGCCACGATCAGCACCACCACCGTGGCCACCTGCCAGCGGTGCGGCGCGAACAGCGCGGCCACCCGGCGCAGCGGCACCGGGGAGCGCTCCAGCTGGGCCCGGTCGGCGGGGTCGACGGTTCGCCCCGAGCGCCCGCCTCCGCCGCCCGCCCCTCTCATCCCGTCGTCGACGACGACCACCTCCATCGCTCCGGGCCCCCGGCGGATTGCTGAGGTTGCCTCACGATGAGGTAACCGTACGACACTGGGTACGATTCCCGCGTGCCGGACGACGACGCCTCCCTCGGCGAGCTGCTCATGCGGGCCGCCCGCACCCAGCGGCGGCGCTGGCGGGAGACGCTGGCCCCGTGGGAGCTGCTCCCCCACCACGCCCGCGCGCTGCGGGTGGTCTGCGAGCGGGACGGCGTCCGGCTCTCCGACCTCGCCGAGGCGCTGTCCATCGCGCCCCGCTCGGCCACCGAGGTCGCCGACGCGCTGCAGGCCCGCGGGCTGGTCGAGCGCGGCCCCGACCCGGCCGACCGGCGGGCCGTCGTCCTGACACCCACCACCGCCGGCCGGCAGGTGCAGCGCGAGGTGGCCGCGGCGCGGGCGGCCGACAGCCGCGATCTGTTCGCCCGGCTCGACCCGGCCGACCGGGCCGCCCTGGCGCGGATCCTGCGCAGCCTGACCGACGACTGAGCGGACGCCGCCGGATCAGGTGGCCGATCGATGCGTAGACCCCGCCACGGGGGGTTACGGGGTCCGGAGGTGACGGACCCGTCACGAGCCAGCAGAGGGAGAGGTCGCCGTCGTGCTGTCCGACAAGTCCCGGCCCGTCATCGAGGCCACCCTGCCCGTGGTCGGTGAGAACATCGGGAAGATCGCCGAGCGCTTCTACCAGCACCTCTTCGGCGAGCACCCCCAGCTGCTCGACGGCATCTTCAACCGCGGCAACCAGGCCGAGGGCACCCAGCAGCAGGCGCTGGCCGGCTCGGTCGCGATGTTCGCCAGCGCGCTGGTCAACCACCCCGACCGGCTGCCCGAGCAGCTGCTCAGCCGGGTCGCGCACAAGCACGCCTCGCTCGGCATCCAGCCCGCGCAGTACCAGGTGGTGTACGACAACCTCTTCTGGGCGATCGCCGACGTCCTCGGCGACGCCGTCACCCCCGAGGTCGCGGCGGCCTGGACAGAGGTCTACTGGCTGATGGCCTGGGCGCTGATCAACCAGGAGCGCGGGCTCTACAGCGCCCGGGGGGTCCGCCCGGAGACGGTGTGGCGCGACTGGGAGGTCGTGGAGAAGCGCCGGGAGACCGACGACGTCGTCGCCTTCACCGTCAAGCGCATCGACGACCGCCTGGTGAAGACCTCGCTGCCCGGCCAGTACGTCACCGTGCGGATGCCGATGCCCGACGGCGTGCAGCAGCCCCGGCAGTACAGCCTCACCCGCGCCGACGACGGCGAGCACCGCTCCTTCGCCGTCAAGCGGGTGCACGGCAACGGCAAGCCCGACGGCGAGGTCTCGAACCTGCTGCACGACAGCGTCGACGTCGGCGACACGATCACCACGTCCCTGCCGTTCGGTGACGTCGTGCTCGACGACTCCCGGCCGGCCGTGTTCGCCAGCGCCGGCATCGGCGTCACCCCGATGGCCGGGATGATCTCCCACCTGGTCGCGGCCGGCTCGCACCTCGACGTCACGCTGCTGCACGCCGACCTCGACGAGTCCTCCTGGCCGCTGCGCCGGCAGCTCGTCGACGACGTCAAGGGACTGGCCGACGGGAAGCTGCACGTGTGGTTCGAGCGCGGCGCGCAGTGCAGCCTGCCGGTGGACGGCGTGCACGAGGGGATGATGGACCTCACCGAGGTCGACCTCCCCGACGACGCCGTCTACTACCTCTGCGGTCCGCTGCCGTTCATGAAGGCCGTCCGCAGCGCGCTCATCGACCGCGGCGTGGCCCCCCGCGACATCCAGTACGAGGTCTTCGGCCCCGACCTCTGGCAGGCCGACGCGGAATGACCGTGTGAGCAGTACGGATGCCCTCCCGCGGTGACGGAGCGGCAGGGGGCGAGCACGGCACGGATGGTGCAACCCCCTGGATCCGGGGGAACACCACCCCATGACGGGGCTGCCGGTCCCGTGCGCCGGCGCGCAGGCTCTGCTCGCGCGCTGGCGGCCCACCAGCGGGGGGACGAACCGGGGAGATCGATGTCGATCAGAGTGCTCATCGCCGACGACCACGCGCTCATCCGCGACGCGCTCGTCGACCTGTTCTCCGGAACCGGCGACATCGAGGTCGTCGCGGAGTGCTCCGACGGCAGCCAGGTCCTCGACGCGGTGAGCCGCACCCGGCCCGACGTGGTGCTGATGGACCTGAAGATGCCGTGCGTGGACGGCATCGAGGCCACCCGGCAGGTCCTCCGCGCCCACCCCGGCGTCCGGGTCGTCATCCTCACCGGCGCCCTCACCCCCGCCACGGCGCGCGAGGCGCACGCCCTGGGCGCGGCCGGCTACCTGCTCAAGGAGGGCGACCCGGGGGAGATACCGGCGCACGTCCGGGAGGTGGCCGCCGGCGGGACCGCCTGGAGCCCGGCCGCGCTCGCCGTCGCCGAGCAGGGGTGGGACACCGCGGCGCACCCGGACGGCGACCGGACCGCCTCGCCCTACGTCGAGGAGAGCCCGGCCCGGTACCGCCGCTGAGGCGCGGCCGTCAGTCGGCGAAGGCCAGGCCCTGCCCGGCCAGGGCCTCACGGAGCCGGGACACCGCCTTCGGGCCCACCCCGTGCCAGGACAGGAGCTCCCGCTCGCTCAGCGACGTGAGATCGCGGAGATCCCGGAGGCCCCGCTGCAGGAGGGCGCTGGCGGCCGGCGCACCGATGGACGTCGGCAACGGCAGCGGCGTCCCCGCGTGCGCCTGGGCCACCTCGTACTCCGCGACGTCGGCCCGCAGCAGGACGGCGGCCTGCCCGTCGGACGGACCCGCCCCGCGGAACGCCTCCAGCTCGGCCCGGGTCCGCCACCGCTCGAACACGTCGATCCGCCCCGGCTCGAGCAGGTCCGCGGAGATCGCGAAGTCCAGGCAGCCGGGAGCGGAACGCGCCTGCTCGACCACGGTGCGGCAGCCGGCGAGGTAGTCCGGCCGGTCCTCCGGCCGCACGGTCAGGGTCCCCGCCACGATGATCACGACGGTTCGACCGTCGCGCCGGCCCGGACTCATCGGTGCGCGGGGATCGACGCGCCGACGCGCCGGGGAGCGCCGGTGCAGCCCGACCGCGCGGCGGCGGGTGCCACGATCGGGCCGTGGACGAGCCCGTGCGCCCGGACGACATGCGCGTCTCCGACCCCGAGCGGGCCGCCGTCCAGGAGCGGCTGCGCCGGGCGGTGGCCGCCGGCCAGCTGGACCTGCACGAGTTCGACACGCGGGTGCAGACGGTGTGGGCGGCACGGACCCGTGGCGACCTCGCCCGGGTCACCCGCGACCTGCCCGAGCCGCCGCCACCGCCGCCGCCACCGCCGCCGCTGGGCCGGGTGTTCAGCGACGACGCCGGCGGCGTGGCCATGCGGGTGCTGACCATCGTCTGGGCCAGCGTCGTGGCGGTGAACCTGGTGGTGTGGGGCCTGGTCTCGCTCACCACCGCGGAGTTCGCGTACCCGTGGTGGCTGTGGGTGGCCGGTCCGCCCGGGGCCGTCCTCGCGGTGCTCTACGGCGTGGGCATCGGCCGGCCTCAGCGCTGAGCGGCGCGGTCGCCGGCCGTGCGCCGCCGCCGGTGGGTCTTGCTGCCGTACATGGCGCGGTCCGCGCGGGCGATGAGGTCGTCGGGCGGGTCGCCGGGCCGGCCCACCGCCGCACCGACGCTGACCCCGATCGACAGAGATCCGCACGCCGTCTCGAACGGCGTGGCCAGCGCGGTGGCCACGTGCCCGGCCAGGGTCGACACCCGTTCCGGGTCGTCCCCGGGCACGAGGAGGACGAACTCGTCCCCGCCGAACCGGGCCACGAGCTCGCCCGGGCACAGCAGCCCCGCCAGCCGGGCGGCGACCTCGCTGAGCAGGCGGTCGCCGACCCCGTGCCCGTGGTCGTCGTTGACCAGCTTGAACCGGTCCAGGTCGCAGAAGAGCACCGTGCAGCCGGCACCGTCGACCGGGTCCAGGTGCCGGCGGAGGCTGTCGAAGAGCGCGCCGCGGTGCGGGATGCCGGTCAGCCGGTCGGTCTCGGCCCGCTCGTGCAGCCGGGCCTCCCGCTGCCGCTGGTCGGTCACGTCGACGCCCACGCAGGCGATCGCGAACGGCCGGCCGTCGGAGTCGAGCAGCACGTCGTTGTACATGGCGACCCGCCGCCGACCGCCGTCCCCGCTGATCCACTCAGCCTCCTGCGGGGGCGCGACACCGCTGGCCATGGACCGGGCGACGGCGTCCTTCGCGAGCTCGACGTGCTCGGGCAGCACCCAGACGTCCCAGAAGAACCGGCCCAGCAACTGCTCGGGCGACCGGCCGGTGAACCGCTGCACCGCCGGATTGGCGAGCAGGATCCGGCCGTCGGCGGCCACCACGGTCAGCAGCACGCCGGTGGCCGCGATGAACGCCTCGGAGAGGGAGCACTCCACGCGGCCGCCTCCTCGTCGCGCGCCCCCCGCGCGATCCCGCATGAGACCACGATCACAGTCGGGACGCCACCGTGCCCCGCGGCGCCGGCCCCCGCCGCTAGCGTGCGGGCGTGACCCGCTCCCTGACCCGCCGGCAGGCGCTCGACCTGCGGGTGCACGCGCAGCAGCTCGACCGGGCGGCCGGCGGCCCCGACGACACCGCCGTCCTCGACCTCGGCGTCCAGGACACCGGCCCCGACGGCGGGCTGTGGGCGCTGGCGCTGCGCGGCGTCGACGTGGCGGGCCTGCCCGAGGACGCGCTGGCCACGGTCTGGACCATCCGCGGCGCCCCGCACCTGTACCGCCGGTCGGACCTGCCCGACGTCGCCGCGGCCACCGCCCCGTTCTCCGACGCCGACGCGGGCAAGCGCGTCTACGACGCGGCCAAGCCGCTCAAGGCCGCCGGCATCCCGGTGCTGACCGCGCTCGACACGATCGCCGGGGCCATGCGCTCGCTGGTCACCTCGCCGATGGTCAAGGGCGAGGTGTCCGGCCGGCTGGCCCAGGTGCTCGACGAGCCCCACCTGCGGTACTGCCGCCCGTGCGACGCCACCCACCCCTGGGAGCAGCCGTTCCGGCTGGCCGCGCTGCGGGCCGGGCTGGAACTGGAGCCGGGCACGTCGCCGCCGGTGCTGCGCCCGGTGCCGGGGCTGACGCCGAGCGCCACCGTCCCGCCGCGCTTCGACGTGGTCCGCGGCTGCCTGCGGCTGCTCGGCCCGACGACGCCGAAGCTCGTCGCCGGGTACCTCGACGCCCCGGTCAGGGAGGTGCTGGCGCGGTGGCCGGAGGACGCCGTGGAGGTCGACCTGGACGGCGAGCGCCGCTGGCTGCTCACCGCGGACGCCGACCGGCTCGACGACGTCCCGCCGGCGTCGGGGACGGCGCTGCTCGGCCCGTTCGACCTGTTCCTGCAGGCACGCGACCGCGACCTGCTGGCCCCCGACCCTGCCCGTGCCAAGGCCCTCTGGCCGGTGCTGGGCCGGCCCGGCGCGGTGCTCGCCGACGGGGAGGTGGCGGGCGCGTGGCGGCCGCGGAAGTCGGGCCGCTCGCTGACCGTGGCGGTCGAGCTCTGGCACGACCCGACGCCGGCGCTGCGGGCGTCGGTCGACGCGGCCGCCGAGCGGCTCGCCGCGTTCCGGCAGGTCGCCCTGAAGGAGGTCACGCTGGACTGACCGCCGTCCACGCTGTGTGCACACACCGTCGTGCCGGCCGCCTCGGGACCACGATGCGTGCACAGATCGTGAAGTGGCGGCCGGACCTTCCGCCAGGCGGTATCTCAGCGCTAAGGTATCTGCCATGAGTGCGCCACCCCGCCGGGTCCGCATCGGCATCGACACCGGGGGGACGTTCACCGACGTCGTCGCGGTGGACGAGGAGACCGGTCAGACCACCACCACCAAGACGCCGTCCACGCCCGCCGACCCCGCCGAGGGCTTCCTCAACGGCGTCCGCAAGGTGCTGGACCTGATGGACCTGTCCGGCGAGGCGGTCACCGCCGTCAGCCACGGCACGACGGTCGCCACGAACCAGCTGCTCGAGGGCAAGCTCGACCGGATCGGGTTCGTCACCACCGAGGGCTACGAGTCGGTGTTGGAGATCGCCCGGCAGTCGGTGCCCGACGGGTACGGCAACAGCTACTTCTGGGTCAAGCCGCCGCGGATCGTGCCGGCCGACCTGGTGCGGACCGTCCGCGGCCGCCTCGACCACACGGGCGAGGAGGTCCGCCCGTTCGACGAGGACGACGCCCGCGCCGCGGCCCGCTTCTTCAAGGACGCCGGCATCACCACCCTCGGCGTCTGCTTCCTGCACGCCTATGCCAACGACGCCCACGAGCGCCGCATGCTCGAGGTCATCCGCGAGGAGCACCCCGGCGCCGTCGTCTCGCTGTCGAGCGAGGTGCTGCGCGAGTACCGCGAGTACGAGCGCTCGGTCACCACGCTGGTCGATGCCGCCGTGAAGCCCAAGGTCGGTGCGTACGTCACCAACATCCGCACCCGCCTGGACGAGATCGCCCCCGGCGTGCCGTTCTACGTGATGAAGAGCAACGGCGGCGTGCTCAGCGCCGCCGAGGTCGTGCACCAGCCGATCACCACGATGCTGTCCGGCCCCGCGGCCGGCGCCCTGGGTGCGGCGCTCATCGCCGGCACCGCCGGGTTCGACCGGGTGCTCACCTGCGACGGCGGTGGCACCTCCACCGACGTCACCGTGGTCATCGACGGCGAGCCGACGCTGACCACCGAGGGCTCGGTCGGCGAGTACCCGTCGAAGATCCCGATGATCGACGTCGTCACCGTCGGCGCGGGCGGCGGCTCGATCGCCTGGCTCTCGCCCGAGGGCACGCTCAAGGTCGGCCCCAAGTCGGCCGGCGCGGACCCCGGCCCCATGTGCTACCCGAACGGCGGCGACCAGCCCACCGTCACCGACGCGCACGTCACCCTCGGCCGGATCCCCCCGCACCTGCTGGGCGGCGAGATCCCGCTGTCGGTGGACGCCGCCCGCGACGGGCTCGAGCAGCTCGGCGCGAAGCTGGACCTGTCGCTGGAGAAGACGGCCACCGGCATCCTCGAGATCTCCGCGTGGAACCAGGCCAACGCGCTGCGCCAGGTCACCGTCGCCCGCGGCCTCGACGTCCGCGACTTCACGCTGACCACGTTCGGCGGCTCCGGCTCGCTGCTGGCCTGCCGGCTCATGGACATCCTCAACCTGCCGCGCACCCTCGTGCCGCCGAACCCGGGCAACGTCAGCGCGTTCGGGCTGCTCACCGTCGACGTGCGCAACGACTACGTGCAGACGGTGGTCAGCCGGCACGCCGACCTCGACCTCGCCCGCGTGCAGGGCGTCTACGCCGACCTCGAGGGCCAGGCCCAGGTGGCGCTGGACGGCGAGGGCTTCGGCCGCGACCAGCAGCGGATGCAGCGCACCGCGGACCTGCGCTACGTCGGGCAGGCGTTCGAGGTGCGGGTGCCGGTGGCCGACGGCGAGCTGGACGCCGACTCCGCCGAGGCGGTCGCCCAGGCCTTCCACGCCGCCCACCGGCAGCTCTACGGCTACGACTTCGCCGACGACCCCCGCCAGGCCGTCGAGTGGGTCAACCTGCGGGTGAGCGGGATCGGGCCGATCCGCCGTCCGGACATGGTGGAGCTCGCCCCGAAGGACGGCGGGACGGACCGGGCCGTCACGGGCTCGCGGCGGGTGTTCTTCGACGACTGGGTGGACACCCCGACCTACAACCGGCCCGACCTCGGCCCCGGGGACGTCGTGACGGGCCCGGCGATCATCCAGGAGTTCGGCTCGACGGTGCCGGTGCACCCGGGCTTCCTCGCCACCGTGGACGCCCACGGCAACCTGCTGCTCACCAAGGAGGACGTGCGATGAAGGGCCAAAATGGCCATTTTGGCCCTGACGGGACGCTCACGGACGGCAAGGTCGCCGCGGACCCCGTGCTCGTCGAGATCGTGGCCGGCACGCTGGCCGCGATCGAGAAGGAGGTCGAGACCTCCATCGGCCGCACCTCCCGCTCGCCGATGATCCGCGACGCCCACGACTTCCGCGCCGGCATCCACGACCGCCAGCTGCGCAAGCTCACCGGCCGCTCGTACTCGGCGCTGGTGCACCCGGTGGTGCGCGACTACCCGATCGACGAGATGAACGTCGGCGACGTCTTCTTCCACAACGACGTCTACCTGTCCGAAGGCGGGATCGGCCACCTGCCCGACCTGTGCGTCACCGTGCCGGTCTTCGCCGAGGTGGAGGGCCGCGCGCAGGTGGTCGCCTTCATCCAGGCGTTCGGCCACCACGACGACATCGGCGGCGCGGTGCCCGGCTCCATGCCGTCGGCGGCGACCAGCGTGTACGAGGAGGGCCTGATGGTCCCCCCGATCAAGCTGTGGGACCGCGGCGTGCCCAACGAGTCGGCGCTGAAGATCATGACCCGCAACTCGCGGATGCCCGACTCGCTGGCCGCCGACCTCGACGCCGAGTGCTCCGCCTGCCTGGCCGGTGCCCGCCGGCTCGGTGAGCTGTTCGACCGGTACGGGGTCGAGGCGGTCGAGGCGTGCTTCGACGCGATCCTGGCCAACTCCACCGAGGTCTACCGGCGCGAGATCCTCTCCCAGATCCCCGACGGCACCTACGTCTGGGAGGACTACGCCGAGCACGACGGCGTGGAGGAACCGCAGCTGCACCGCCAGCGGATCACGCTGACCATGGACTCCTCGAAGGAGACCCCCCTGGTCATCGACTTCACCGGCACCGGCCCGCAGGCGAAGGGGCCGATCAACCACTGCGGCGACTACGCCGACGGCAACTTCCTCAAGAAGTGGCTCGCGCCGATCCTGCGCAACCTGGCCGAGACGCCCGAACGCATGGCCGAGCTGGACGTCAACGAGGGCGTCGTCCCGCTGATCGAGATGCGGTTCCCCGAGAAGGGCACGCTGCTCACCCCGATCTTCCCGGCGCCGACCAACGCCCGGACCTTCGTCATCCTGCGGCTGCTCGGCGTCCTCGCCGGCGTGCTGGCCAAGGCGACCGGCGGCCGGATGCCCGCCGACCAGGAGACGATCCGCTACACCGGCGTCTACGGCACCGACCACGAGGGCCAGCCCTACCTGATGCGCGAGGTGCTGGGCGGCGGCTCGGGCGGGCGGTACTACGCCGACGGCGAGGACACCATCCACGTCGTCCCGGACTCGCGGAACCTGCCCACGGAGTTCACCGAGGGCCGCTTCCCGCTGCGGGTCGAGCGGCTCGGGCTGGCGATGGACTCCGGCGGCCCCGGCCGCTACCGCGGTGGCTGCGGGTACGAGAAGCACATCCGGGTGCTGCGCGACGCGCACTTCATGTCGATCGCCGACCGCTCGATCCTCGCCTGCTGGGGCGTCAAGGGCGGCAAGGCCGGCCGGCCGTTCCAGATCACCGTCGACCCGGGCGGCCCCGACGAGCACGACGTCGACGCGCTGGCCGACGCCGAGCCGCTGAAGGCCGGCACCGTCGTCCGCATCCGGACGACGGGCGGCGGCGGCTGGGGCGACCCGCTGGACCGGCCGGTGGACGAGGTCCTGCGGGACATCGCCTGGCGGAAGGTGTCGGTGACCGGGGCACGGGAGGACTACGGCGTGGTCGTCCTGGAGTCCGGTGAGGCCGACCTGGCCGCGACGTCGGCGCTGCGCGAGCAGCTGCGGGCCGACCGCACCGGCGAGGAGCCCTTCTTCGACCGCGGCCCCGGCTACGCCACCCTCTCCGGCGGCGCGGCGTTCAACGAGTTCGACGTCCTGTAGAGAAAGGACCCCGTCCTCCTCACCGCTCGCACGCTCGCGGCGAGCCTCTGGACGGGGCCGCGCGATCACGGCGCGGGAACCACTCCCCGGTCGTCCGGGACGGTTCCCGCGCCATGTTCGTCTCGGGATCGGTGCAGCACCTCGGCGGTGTGCGCGTCGGCGGGCAGGAACGCCTCGACCGACAGCTCGGCCGCGGTGAGGTCGACCGCGGTGCCGAACGTGGTCACGGTGCTCAGGAACGACAGCACGTCGTCCCCGTGCCGGATCCGCAGCGGGACGGCGATCCCGTCCGGCGGCCGCCGGTCGGACCCGCCGGGCAGCGCCGCCAGCTCCCGGTGCAGCGCAGCCAGCCCCGGGTCGGCGGTGAGGTGCGCCTCGCGGGCCAGCCGGGTCAGCAGGGCGGTGCGCCACTGCGGCAGGTTGAGGATCCGCGGCGCCAGCCCGCGCGGGTGCAGGCCCAGCCGGAGCACGTTCACCGGCGGCTCGAGCAGCGCCGGGTCGGCGCCCGCGGTGAGGAGCGCCAGGCTGCGGTTGCCGGCCACCAGCTGCCAGGCCCGGTCCACGACCACGGCGGGGTACGGCTCGTAGGCGGCCAGCACGTGGTCCAGCGCCGTCCGGACGGCGGCCATGTCGGGGTCCTCCAGCCGCCGGCGCCCGTAGACCGGTGCGTACCCGGCGGCCAACAGCAGCTCGTTGCGCTCCCGCAGCGGCACCTCCAGCTGCTCGGCCAGGTGCAGGACCATCTCCCGGCTCGGCCGCGCCCGGCCGGTCTCGACGAAGCTCAGGTGCCGGGTGGAGACCCCGGCGTCACTGGCCAGGTCCAGCTGGCTGAGCCGGCGCCGCTGCCGCCAGTCGCGCAGCAGCGCCCCCACGGGAGCCCGGGTCTCGACGGCGGTCACGGTCCCGACGCTAGCGACCGAGCCCCTCCGCGTCGCTTACCTCGCAGGTAATCGACCGGCCGCGCGACCGGGGCCAGCGTGGACGTCGTTCCGCAACCGACCGATCGAGAGGACGACGACCATGACCGCCACCCCGCAGCTCGCCGAGCGCTACCTCGCCGCCTGGAACACCACCGACCCCACCGCCCGCCGCGCCGCGGTCGCCGAGGCGTTCACCGAGGACGCCCGCTACACCGACCCGCTGGCCGACGTCACCGGGCGAGACGCCATCGAGGCGACCATCGCCGCCGTCCAGCAGCAGTTCCCCGGCTTCGTGTTCCGCCTCGCCGGCCCGGTCGACGCCCACCACGACCAGCTGCGTTTCACGTGGATCCTCGGGCCCGAGGGGCAGGACGCCCCGATCGCCGGGTTCGACGTCGCGGTGACCGACGGCGACGGCCGGATCGCGACGGTGCTGGGCTTCCTCGACCGGGTGCCCGCCGCAGTCTGACCGGTCTGACCGCCCACCAGTCGGCCGACCACCGGTTGACCGCCTCCCGAGATCGGCGGTCTCGTCGGGTTCCCACCCCGGGAAGCCACGAGATCGCCGATCTCGTCGAGGTTCCACCCCGCCAGGTGCCCACCGCGGTGTGGGCGCTGTCGTAGAGGTCCTGGCCGGTCAGGCGGCCCCGCGTCGCCGCCACCAGCGGCGCCGGCGCTCCGGCGGGGGTGCCGGCTCCGGCGGCGGCGCGGGCGGGGGGCGGGTGGCCCGCCAGTTCTCGACCAGCGCGTCGACGTCGGCCAGCCCCGGGACCGGCGCCCACCGGCTCTCCTGCGGACGGCGCCAGAAGGCCTCGACCCGGGCGTTGTAGTCCTCGGCCAGGGCCCGGACGGCGCTCTCCGACTCCAGGCCCCGCGCCCGGGCCGGCAGCTCGTCCCGCTCCCGGCGCAGCGCCAGCCCCGGCGGCAGCATCGCGCCGGTGTCCACGCCCTCGCGGCGGGCCTTGGCCACCGCCCAGTCGTAGGCGGTCTCCTCGCGGTCCCGGCGGGGCAGCGGCTTGCCGGCACCGGCGAGGCCCTCGAAGTCACCGCGGGCCAGGCCGCGGCTGATCTGCGACTCCACCCAGGACTCGAACGACATCCCGGTCGGCTTGCGCTCGGTCATCGCCCCCATGGTCACCCGGGCGGAACGACCGGTCACCTCGTCCTCGATGCACCGCTGCACCGCTGCACCGCGCCGGCACGGCGATGTACACCGCCGAGCGGCAGGGCGAGGACGCCTGCGTGCTGGTCGGCGGTGACCCGATCGTGACTTGACCCCGCGGCCGGGATCGTGCGTCCTGCCCGGTCCCTCGCGGAGGGTGGCGACCTGCCACGAAGGGGTGAAGCGGCAGCTCAGCGCGCTGCGGGACGGCCCCGGACGCCCCAGGCTGGCCGACGTGCCGCTGTCCGTGCCCGGGTTGCCCGACGTGCCACCCGAGCTCGCCGGCCCGGTCGCGGTGGAGCTGGCCAAGCCCGTCCGGGACCTCCCGCGGCCCGACGCGCTTCCCGGCGGCGTCCTCTACGAGCCCAAGTGGGACGGCTACCGGCTGGTCGTCGTCCGCACGGGCGGCACCACCCGGGTGTGGTCGAAGCAGGGCCGAGACCTCACCGACCGCTTTCCCGACGTCGTGTCCGCCGCCGTCGCCCAGGTGCCGCCGGGCACGGTCGTCGACGGCGAGGTCGTCGTCTGGAACGGCACCCGGCTGGACTTCGGGCTGCTGCAACGCCGCCTGGTCACCCCACCGGGCCGCATCGGCGCCCTCGTCGCGACCGCTCCCGCCTCCTACGTCGCCTTCGACCTGCTCGCCCTCGGCGGCGCGGACCTGCGGGCGCGCCGCCTGCGCGAGCGGCGGGCCGCGCTGGAGGAGCTCGCGGCGCGCTGGGCGCCGCCGATGCAGCTCTCCCCCGTCACCACCGACCCCGCCGAGGCCCGGCAGTGGTCCACCGACTGGCGCCCGGCCGGCGTCGAGGGGCTGGTCGCCAAGGGCGCCGGCACCCGGTACGCGCCCGGCCGCCGCGAGTGGGTCAAGGTCAAGTCCTGGGAGACGACCGAGGTGCTGGCCGGTGGCGTCATCGGTCCCCTCGAGCGGCCCAGCCAGCTCGTGGCCGGCCGCTACCGCGACGGCGAGCTGGTCGTGGTGGGGCGCACCAGCCCGCTGTCCCCCGCGCACGCAGCCGAGCTGGCCGCCGTCCTGCGCCCCGCCGGCGACGACCACCCCTGGCCGGACCGGATCGGCACCGGCCGCTTCGGCGGCGGCCGGCTGTCGGTGCCACTCACCCGGGTGGAGCCCGACGTCGTCGTGGAGGTCAGCGCGGACGCCGCGCTGCAGGCCGGCGTCTTCCGCCACCCGCTGCGCTACGTGCGGGTCCGCGCGGACCTGCTGCCCGGGGACGTCCCCGGGATCTGACCCGCCTCAGGGCTGCTGGGGCGTGCGGCCCAGCGCCACCAGGAGGCGGCGCAGCAGGTCGGCCAGCAGCTCGCGGTCGGCGCCGGATAGCCCCTCGAGCAGCCGGCGCTCGGTCTCCAGGTGGTCGGGCAGGGCGGCGTCCAGCGCGGCGCGGCCGGCCTCGGTCAGCGTGACGACGACGGCCCGCCCGTCGGCCTCGCTGCGCTCCCGGGTGATCAGCCCCTTCTCCTCCAGCCGGTCCAGCCGCTGCGTGATCGCCCCGGAGGTGACCAGGGCCGTGCGCATCAGCGCGGTCGGCGTCAGCTGGTACGGCTCGCCGGCGCGGCGCAGGGCGGCCAGCACGTCGAAGGACGGCGCGTCGAGGCCGTGGCGGGCGAAGGTGGCCCGCTGCGCGAGGAACACCTCCCGCTGCAGCTGGGTGATCCGGCCGATCACGCCCATCGGCGCGCAGTCGAGGTCGGGGCGCTCGCGGGCCCACTGGGTGAGGATCAGGTCGACGGCGTCCTGCGCCGGGCGCGCGCCGCCGCTCATGCCGGCAGCGCCACGTCGGCCAGGTGGTCGGCGTAGCCGCGTGGCGGGCGGCCCAGCAGCGCGGTCAGCACCCGGGGGCTGCCGGCGAAGCCGTGCGCCCGGTAGTGGTCGAACATCAGGCGCCGGCAACGCCCGGCGTAGGCCTCCGGCACCTCGCCCCGGGGGACGACGTCGTCGGCGACCACCTCGCGGCCGAGCCACTCCCCCACGAGCTCGGCGATCCGGGGCGCGGTGAGGGGCTCGGGCCCGGCCGCCTCGAAGGTGCCGCCGTCCAGGCCGTCCTCGGTGAGCAGCACGGCGGCGGCCTGGGCGACGTCGGCGAGGTCGACCAGCGACTGCCCGGTGCGCAGGCCCCAGGTGCTGCGCAGCCGGCCGGTGCGGGCCGCCTCGGCCACCTGCTCGTCGAGGTTCTGCGCGTAGGCGCACGGCTGCAGCACCCGCCAGGCCAGGCCGGCGGTGTCGAGGGCCTGCTCGGCGCGGTCCTTGGCGGCGTGGTGGGGCATCGTGCGCGCCTGCGGCCGCAGCACCGAGTGGTAGACCACGCGGGGGACGCCGGCCCGCCGCGCCTCGCCGAACAGCGCCCGGGCCCCCTCGGACTCGTCGGGGTCGAAGTTGGGCCAGATCAGGTAGAACGCGTCGGCCCCGGCCAGGACGTCGGCCCACGGCAGCGGCTGGGTGAGCTCGGCGACGACCACCTCGGCCCCGAGGGCGTCGAGTTCGGGGCGGGGGCGGGGCCCGGAGACGACCGCGCGCACCTGCTCGCCGCGCTCGCGGAGGGCGCGGACCACGGCGGTGCCGGTCTGCCCGCCCGCCGCCGTCACCACGATCACACCGGTACCTCAGCAGTGAGGTATCGCGGCGTCAAGACCGGTGCACCCTCAGTGCAGCCGGGTGCTGAGCCGGACGGTGAAGCCGGTGGGACCGGGCAGCAGGTCGACGCCGTCCCACAGCTTGCGCGCCAGCCACAGCCCCATGCCGCCGCGGCCGAGGTCGTCCCCGTGGGCGGGCTGGAAGCCGGCCAGCGGGTCGTCGAAGGTCTTCCCGGCGTCGGTGATGGCGCACACGATGCGGCGGCCGTCGCTCCAGATCCGCGCGGACACCGGCCGCCGGCCGTGGCGGAACGCGTTGGCGGCGACCTCGCTGGTGGCCAGGTGGAGGTCCTCCCGCTGCTCGACGTCGGGGACCGCGACGGCCAGCACGTCGCCGATCCGGTGGCGCAACCCGGCGAGGGTGGGGGCGTCGTCGACGACGAGCAGCGGCGGGGTGTCCTCGACAGGCTCGTGCGGCGCGGGGAGGCCCGCGATGTAGGCCGCCGGGTCCTGGAAGGCGGGGTTGGGTGCCCAGGTCCCCCCACGGACGAGCGTGTCGTGGGTGGCCGTGGCGCTGTCGACCACCTGGGGCGGCAGCCGTCGCCGGTCGTACAGGCACACCGAGGTGAGCGCGCTGTCGGCCAGGATCCGGTTGGCCACCGACTCGAACCGCTGCCCCTCGCGCCAGCCGGCCGGATCCTCCCCGAAGTCGACCTCCGAGAGCACCCGCAGCCGGCCCGTCCGGTGTGCCGCCGCCCGCGCCGCCTGGCTGCGGAGCAGGCTGATGGCATCGGGAGCGCGCGCGCCGAGCAGGGTCAGCCCGGGGTCGTTGTCCAGGGCCAGCCCGCGCTCCCCCAGCGCCCCGCAGACCAGGGCCGCCGTCTCCGGTGGGCAGGCCAGCCCGACCAGGTCACCGGCGCGCAGCCCGTCGTCCAGGAAGGGCAGCGCGGTGGCGAGCAGGTCGGCCGGGCCGTCCACGATCGCGGCCGCGTGGCGGAGACCGGTGGCGGGGGCGACGTCGGCCGCGGGCAGCGCGGCCCCCTCGTCTACCCCTCGGTGCACGGTCCCCGACCTCTCCCTGGCCGGGGAACTCCGGCCGACAGCTCCGACATCCTGGTACACGCGGGCCGGGTCCCCGCCACCGGGGAGGGCTGTGCGCGCCGTCACGAGGACGGCGGCACGGCTGTTCCGGTGGTCTGTACCCCCACCCCGGCCAGCTCGAGTATGCGGGCCGGGGCGGTGCCCTCGCTCGTCCGGACGCGGAGCCCGACGCCCGCATCACCCGCACGGGCGAGGGCCTCCAGCACCATGCCCACCCCCGCGCTGGCGAGGTAGGTGGTGGGCCCCAGGTCGAGGACCGCCGAGGAGCCGGGTGGCAGCCGGTCGACGCAGCGCAGCAGCTCCTCGCGCACCGGACCGGTGGTGGCGAGGTCGAGCTCGCCCAGCACCTCCAGGCGCACCTCGGCCGCGCCGTCGTGGACCCGCAGCTGCGCGACGCCGCCGTCCTCGGGCGGGTGGGACCGCTGGCGGGGGACGAACCCGCCCACGCCGGCGGAGGCGACCCGGAACCGGACGGTGGTGCCGGAGGGGCCGTGGCCGATCTCGACGTCGGTGCCGAGGGCGTGGATGAGGTCCAACCCGCGCCCGCGGTAGCCCTTGTCCGCCGGCGGCGGCCGCCACGCGCCGGAGTCGTGGACCTCCACCCGGATACCGCCGTCAGCGTCCCGGGCGAGCCGGTAGGAGCACTCCCCCGCCCCGTCGCCGGCCGTCGTGTACGCGTGCTCGACGGCGTTGGCCAGGGCCTCGCCCAGCGCCAGCTGCAGGTCCTCGGCGATCTCCTCGGGCACCCCCGCGGTCGCCGTCCACGCCGCGACGGCCCGCCGGACGCCCGCCAGCCGCGCCGGGTCGGCCGGCAGCCGCGCCGCCAACGGCGGGGGCAGCACGCGGGCGGCGATCACGGCGACGTCGTCGGGCTGGTCGGTGTCGGCCAGGACGTCGTCCAGCAGCCGGGTGGTCAGCCGCACCGGGTCCGCCGCGGCGTGCCGGGCGGCGGCGGCGCGGACCCGGTCCAGGCCCTCGTCCAGCACCTCGCCCCGCCGCTCCACCAGCCCGTCGGTGTAGAGCAGCAGCGTCGCGCCGGGCGGGACCTCCGTGGTGCCCTCGCGGTAGGGCGGGCGGCCCGGGGCGCCGAGCACCGCGCCGGACCCGGCGCCGTCCAGGAACCGGCTGCCGCCGGGGGTCAGCAGCAGGGGCGGCAGGTGGCCGGCCCGGGCCCACCGGACCGTGCCGGCGGCAGGGTCGACGACCAGGCAGGCCGCGGTCGAGGCCAGCGCGCCCGGCAGGCGGGCGGCGAAGCGGTCCAGCAGCTCCAGCGCCTCGGCCGGCGTGCAGCCCTGGAGCAGGGCGGTCGACAGGGCGCTGCGCAGCTGTCCCATGACGGCCGCCGCGGCCGGCCCCTGGCCGACGACGTCGCCGACCGCGATCGCCACGCGCCCGTCCGGCAGCTCGACGACGTCGTACCAGTCGCCGCCGGCCTGGGCCCCCTCGGCGCCGGGCAGGTAGTGCGCCGCCAGCGCCAGCCGGTCCAGCCGCGGCAGCTCGGCCGGCAGGAGGCTCAGCTGCAGCGTCTCGGCGATGCCCCGCTCGGCACGGAACAGCCGGGCGCGGTCCAGCGCCTGGGCGCACTGCTCGGCGACGGCCAGCAGCATGGCGCGGTCGACCGGGGAGAAGCGCTGCACGGTGGGCCAGGCGACGGCGAGGACGCCGACCACCCGGCCGGCGACGACCAGCGGGATGCCCACGTTCGCGGCCAGCCCGTAGGCCTGCAACGACTCCGCGAGCTCCGGCGGCAGCGCGCGGCCCGCCGCGGGCAGGACGGCGACGTCCTCGATCCAGATGGAGCGGCGCTCGGTGACCGCGGCGGTGGCGACCAGCGGGGCCGACAGCGGCAGGCTGCTCCACCGGCGGCGCCCCTCCTCGCTGCCGCCGCTGATCGCCAGCGCCGACAGCCCGCGGTGGGAACCGTCGAGCTCGTAGACGGCGACCCGGCTGTCCGGGCCGGTGAGGGCCCGCACGTGGCCGGCGGCGGCCGTGGCGACCTCGACGGGCGTGGTCGCCGCCGACAGCTCCGCGGTGGCCCGGTGCAGCAGCGCCAGCCGGTGCGCGGCGGCGCGCTCGTCGGCCAGCAGCATGGCGTTGTCCACGGCGAGGGCGGCGCGGGCGGCGATCTCCTCCAGCAGCGCCCGGTCGTCCTCGGTGTAGGCCGGCGCGTCGCCCCGCCGGCCCAGCGCGAGGACGGCGAGGACGCGGCCGCGCACCGTGAGGGGGAGCGCGAGCACCGAGGCGACCGCGAGCGGCGGCGCGACCGCCGGGTGGTCCTCGCCCAGGTCGGTGGCGCCGGCCAGGGCCGCGTGCACGACCGACCGCCCGAGCCGCGCGACCTCCGGCCCGACGCCGACGTCGGGGTCCAGCTCGGCCAGCGCGGCCTCGGTGGTGGCGTCCAAGCCGGCGATGCCGGCCCAGCGCAGCCGGCCGTCCTCGCCGACCAGCCGCACGGTGCACAGGTCGGCCAGCCGGCTGGTCACGACCAGCCGGGCCAGCGCGGCGACCTGCCCGTCGACCGTGGTCTCCCGGTCCATGGTGGCCCCGACGTCGGCCAGCAGCGTCTGGCGCTCGGTCTCCCGGATGCGCGCGTTGACGTCGGTGCAGCTGCCGACGTGGCCCGCGGGGGTGTCACCGGTGCCGATCGGCGCCGCCCGCTCCAGCAGCCAGTGGTAGGCGCCGTCGGCCCGCCGGAGCCGGAACTCCACCTCCCAGCCCTCCCGGCGCTCGCGGGCCTCGGCCACGGCGGCGGCGTACCGGTCGCGGTCCTCCGGGTGCAGCCGGTCGGTCCAGCCCTCGCCCAGCTCCTCCCGCGCCGGCCGGCCGGTGAACTGCGTCCAGCCGCGGTTGACGAACGTCCGCCGTCCCTCGGCGTCGGCCAGCCAGATCAGGGCCGGGGCGAGGTCGGCCATCGCGGTGAACCGCTCCTCGGCGGCCCGGCGGGCCTGACCCAGGTGCAGGTGCGCATCGACGCGGGCGACGAGTTCCTGCGCGGAGAACGGCTTGACCAGGTAGTCGTCGGCGCCGGCGGCCAGCCCCTCGACCGCCGCCTCCTCCCCGGCCCGTGCGGACAGCAGGACCACCGGCACCCGCGCCGTCCGGGGGTCGGCGCGCAGGGCGGCCAGCAGCCCGACGCCGTCCAGCTCCGGCATCATCACGTCGCTGACGACGAGGTCCGGCGGGTCGGCGAGGGCCGCCTCCAGCGCCTGACGGCCGTCGCCGACCGCCCGGACGGCGTAGCGCGGGGCCAGCAGCCGCACCACGTAGGCGCGCATGTCGGCGTTGTCGTCGGCGACCAGCACGCGGCCGGCCGCGGTCCGGGCCGGCTCCGGCGCCGTCTCCTCGTCCTCGTCGGGCAGCCAGCGCAGGGCCTCGGTGACGAACGGTGCGGCGGCCGGCGACCCCGCGGGGGCCTCGGGCGCCGGGTCGGCCAGGCGGTCGGTGGGCAGGTGCGCGGTGCCGAACGGCATCGTCACGGTGAACGTCGTCCCGACGCCCGGGGTGCTGTCGACGTCGATGCTGCCGCCGTGCAGCGCCACCAGCTCGCGGACCATGGCCAGGCCGATGCCGCTGCCCTCACCCGAGCGGCCGCGGGCGTCCGCGACGCGGTGGAAACGCTCGAAGAGCCGGGGCAGCTCCTCGGGCGGGATGCCGGTGCCGGTGTCGCTCACGGTGAGCCGCACCGCCCCGCCGTCGCGCCGGACCCGCACGGCGATGCCGCCGGTGAAGGTGAACTTCAGCGCGTTGGAGAGGAGGTTGAGGACGACCTTCTCCCACATGTCCCGGTCGACGTGCACCGGTTCCTGCAGGGGCGGGCAGTCGACGGTGAACTCCAGCCCGGCGCGGGTGACCGCCGAGCGGAACACGCTGGCCAGCTCGGCGGTCGCGACGGCGAGGTCGACCGGCTCGAAGCGGGCGTCGATGCGCCCGGCCTGGATGCGGGAGAAGTCCAGCAGGGTGTTGACCAGCCGGCCCAGCCGCAGCGCGTTGCGCTCGATGACCTCGAGCTCCTCGCGGATGCGGGGGTCGGCCTGGGCCGCCGGGTGGCCCCGCAGCTCGGCGACCGGCCCGGCGATGAGCGTCAGCGGGGTGCGGAACTCGTGGCTGACGTTGCTGAAGAAGTCGGTCTTGGCGCGGTCGAGCTCGGCCAGCGACTCCGCCCGGCTGCGCTCGGCCTCGTAGCTGCCGGCGTTGAGCAGACCGGAGGCGAGCTGGTTGCCCACGAGCTCGATGAACCCGCGGTAGCGGTCGTCGTAGCGCCGGTGCGGGTTGAGGCCGGCGACGAGGAATCCCGACACCGGCCCGGCGTCGTGGGCCGAGGAGGCGATCGGGACGGCGACGGCCTCGCTCGGCGGTCGCCGCCAGGCACCGGTGGGCAGGCCGGGGAAGCGCCGGTCGAGGTCCCGCACGAGCACGTGCTCACCGGCAAGGACGCGGTCCAGCGGCCACACGTCGTCCCCCGGCGCGATGACCTCGGGGGCCGCCGGCGAGCCCCCGTCGATCCCGGAGGCGCAGCCGAGCCGGGCGGTGCCGGTCGGGTCGAACAGGTAGGTGAGGCTGAACGGCAGGTCGGCGGGGTCCCGGCCCAGCTGCTCGCAGGCGGCGGCGAGGACGTCGTCCCGCGTGCGGGCGGTCGCGATGGCCGCGGCGAGGTCCCGGAGGGCGGTCATGCGGCGTTCGCCGACCACGCGCTCGGTGTTCTCGGTGACCACGCAGAGCATCCCGCGGGCGCGGCCCTCGGCGTCGTCGATCGGGCTGTAGGAGAAGGTGTGGTACGTCTCCTCCGGGTACCCGCTGCGCTCCAGGAAGAGCAGCAGGTCCTCGTCCCACGTGGCGACGCCGGTGTCGAGCACCGACCGGATGCGCGGCCCGATGTCGTGCCAGATCTCCGACCACATCTCGTTCGCCGGGCGGCCCAGCGCCCACGGGTGCTTGGCCTGGAGCGTGTCGTGCTTGTAGGCGTCGTTGTAGAAGGTCGTCAGCTCGGGGCCGTAGGCGGCCCACATGGGGAACCGTGACGTCAGCACGATGCGGACGACGTTGCGCAGCTCGGACGGCCAGCCCTCGGGCGAGCCGAGCGGGGTCTGCGTCCAGTCCCGCGCGGCCATCGCCCGGCCGACCTCGCCGCCACCGGCGAACAGCGACCAGCCGGGCTCGTGCTCGGTCACCGTGCGCTCACGAGGGGATGGTAGGTGGCCGAACGGCCGCGGCGCCCGTGTGGGACAGGACGGCGGAGCGCCCGGCGAGCCGGTCGAGCACCTCCCGGCCGACCCCCACCTCGCCGGCGTCGAAGGCGCCGCAGTCCAGCCCGCGCAGCAGCACCGCGGCCAGCGCCCGCGCGGTGGCGGGCTCGTCGAGGACGCCGCTCGCGGTGCGGTCCAGGTAGGCGGTCAGCCGCGCCTCGGCGTCCGGGAGGGCCGCCCGGGCGGAGGCGTACGTGACGACGTACCGGGTGACCAGCTGGGCGGGGTGCAGGTCCCAGCCCTGGTGCAGGCCCCGCTCGAGCGCCCGGCGCACCAGCCCGGCGTGCCGTCGCCAGGCGGCGTGCACCTGCTCCCGGGAGCCGACGGGCAGCAGGTTGCTGGAGCCGTCGACGGCGCGGGCCCCGGTGCCGGCGACGGCCACCTGGACCACCTGCTTGGCGAAGTCGGCCGCCGGGTGGTCGGAGGCCTGGGAGGCCGCGGGGACGCCGAGCGCGGCGGTGTAGTCGTAGGTGCCGAAGTGCAGCCCGGTCAGCCGGGGCCCGGCGGCGTGCACCATCGCGGCGGCGGTCACGGCGCCGTCGCGACCCACCACCGCCTGCGGGGTCTCGACCTGCAGCTCCAGGTCCAGCGCGACGCCGTGCGCGGCCTCGAGCGCGTCCAGGACCGGCAGGACGGCGCGCACCTGCTCGACGCCGGTGACCTTGGGCAGGGTGACGGTCGCGCGCGCCGCCACGCCCGCGAGGCCGCCGAGGAAGAGGTCGAGGCTGCGGACGCCGCGGCGCCGGGTGGCCTCCTCCAGCGAGCCCGCCCGGATGCCCACCGAGGGCGGCCCGCACCCGGTGGCGAGGTCCGCGGCCACCGCGGCCGCCGCCCGCCGCACGTCGTCGTCCTCCGCGTCGGGGGTCCCGCGGTAGCCGTCCTCGGCGTCCACCCGCAGGTCCTCGACCGGCTCGGTGGCGAGCTTCGCCCGGACCCGCGGGAGCACCTGCTCCACCAGGGCGGCGTCCAGGCCGAGGTCCGGGAGGCCGTGCTGGTCGAGGGCGGCGAGGGCCGCCGTCCCCCAGGCCGCGGCGAGGCCGGGCGTCACCGCGTCGGCCGGCACGTAGCAGGTGTGCACCGGCTGCCGGTCCCCGCGCTCGCCGGGGTAGGCGGCCCGCCGGGCGGTGTCCACCGGCGCCAGCCGGCGGTCGAGCTCCGCGTAGACCGCGTCGTCGAGGCCCATCGGGCGACCCTGCCACGCCGACACCGCCGCTGGCATCCTCCCTCCATGGGAGCCCTCGACGACTTCAACGCCGAGACCGCCGACCTCGCCGTCCAGCAGCTGCGGGCCTGCAACGCCGCGCCGCGCTTCGCCGCCGAGGTGGTCGCCGGCCGTCCGTATCCGGACGCCGATGCCCTGGTGGCCCGCGCCGAGCAGGTGGCCCGCGGCCTGCCGTGGGAGGAGGTCGAGCTGGCGATGGCGGTGCACCCGCGGATCGGCGAGCGGCCGGAGGGGGCGTCGGCCGAGGCGGCGGCCTCCCGCCGGGAGCAGGGCGCGATGGGCGGGGCGGACGCCGACACCCGGGCCGCCCTCGCCGAGGGCAACCGCCGCTACGAGGAGCGCTTCGGCCACGTCTTCCTGATCCGGGCCGCCGGCCGGTCGCCGGAGGAGGTGCTGGCCGAGCTGCACCGCCGGCTCGACGCCGACGAGGAGGCCGAGCGGGCCGAGGCCACGGAGCAGCTGGCGCAGATCACGGCGCTGCGGGTGCGGGAGCTCGTGTCATGAGCGTGTCCACACACGTGCTGGACTCGGTGCGCGGCCGGCCCGCCGCGGGCATCGCCGTCCGCCTCTACGCCGACGCGGAACTGGTCGCCGAGGGCGTGACCGACGCCGACGGCCGCTGCCGGCTGGTGGAGGGGGCCACGGGGGCCGGCACCCATCGGCTGGTGTTCGCCACCGGGCCGTGGTTCGCCGGGCAGGGGCGGGAGACCTTCTACCCGGAGGTCGTGCTCTCCTTCGACGTCCGGGAGCCCGGCGAGCGCCACCACGTACCCCTGCTGCTGGCCCCGTTCGCGTACTCCACCTACCGCGGCTCCTGACGGCCCCCTCCAGGGCACCGCCCCGAGCGTGCGAGGGGTGGGGAGGAGGGGGTCCATTCTGTGCAACAGTCGCGCATGGGGATCCGGCTCGGACCGAACCAGTACGGCAAGGCGGAGGTCCGGGTGGTCGCCGTCGACCGCAGCGGCCCGCAGCACACGCTGGCCGACCTCACCGTCAGCACCAGCCTGCGCGGCGACTTCACCGCCGCGCACACGGCCGGCGACAACGCCCACGTGCTGCCGACCGACACCCAGAAGAACACCGTGCTGGCCTTCGCCCGCGACGGCGTCGGTGCGATCGAGTGCTTCGGCCTGCGGCTGGCCCGCCACCTCGCCGGCGCCCACCCGTGGATCACCGGGGCGCGGGTGGTGGTCGACTCCGCCGGCTGGGCGCCCATCGCCGTCGGCGGCCGACCGCACGGGCACGCCTTCCGCCGCGACGGCGGCGAGGTGCGGACGGCGGTGGTGACGGTGGACGGGGACGACGAGCACGTGGTCGCCGGGCTGTCGGACCTCGTCGTCCTCAAGACCACCGGCTCGGAGTTCTCCGGCTTCCCGCGCGACCGCTACACGACGCTGGCCGAGACGCGGGACCGGATCCTCGCCACCGCCGTCACCGCGCGCTGGCGCTACACGGCCCTCGACCCGGACCCCGACGCGGTGTTCGCCGGCGTGCGCACCGTGCTGCTGGAGACCTTCGCCGCGACCCACTCCCTCGCGCTGCAGCAGACGCTGTACGCGATGGGCGAGGCGGTGCTGCAGCGGTTCCCGCAGGTCGCCGAGGTGCGGTTGTCGATGCCGAACCGGCACCACTTCCTGGCCGACCTCTCCCCGTTCGGGCTGGACAACCCCGACGTCGTCTACCGCGCCGAGGACCGCCCCTACGGGCTCATCGAGGGCACCGTGCTGCGCGACGACGTCCCGCCGGCCGACGCGGCCTGGTCCTGAGCTCCGGCGCCCCGGCCCCGTCGGGTTCCTGACCGCCGCAACGTCCTGTGCACACATCGTGATCCGGTGCGCCCCTGGACCACGATGTGGGCACGGAACGCGGCCCGGTCCTCGCCCCTAGCGCCCCGGACCCTCCACCCCGACGCCGCCGAACAGCACGGCGGCGTGGATGCGCAGGTCGGCGCCGCGCTCGTCCTCGGTCCGGGTGACGCCGGCGCCCTCGTCCAGGCCGATCCCGCCCACGCCACGGAAGGCCCACCACACCCGCCACCCGGCCGGCACCCGCACGCCCATGCCACCCATGAGCGCCCGCACGGTGAGGTCGATGCCACCGGGCACCCGCGGCAGCTCGGTCAGGTCGATCTCGGCACCGCCCATCACCAGGTCGACCCGCACCCGTGCCAGCTCGGGGTTGACCGGCCGCAGCTGCAGGCCGCCCACCGCGACCACGCGCCGGATGCCGGCGGTGCTCTCGTCGCCCTCGTCCTTGCGGCGGGCCACCAGCCGGCCGGTCAGCGCCACCGCCCCCTGCAGGGCCCACCAGCCCAGCAGCCAGGGCAGGACCTTGCGGAGGGCAGGCGGCAGCGCGCGCGGCGTCGTCATGGGCCCAGCCTGCCCGCCGTCCCCGCCGCGGCCCAGGGGGTGCGGCCCTGGCACGGCCGGCGGGCGTGGGCGACGAGCGCGCGAGGTCCTGACCTCAGTAGCGGAACCGGCCCACCGCGGAGCTCAGCGCCGCCGCCATGCGCGCGACCTCGTCCATCGCCGTCCGGGCGTCGGTCATGGCACGGGTCGTGGCACCGGCTGCCCCGGCCACGGCGCTGATGTTCTCGGCGATCTGACCGGCGGAGACCGCCGCCTCGGCGACGTTGCGGTTCATCTCCGTGGTCGTCGCCGTCTGCTCCTCGACGGCGGCGGCGATCGTGCCCTGCGAGTCGTTGATCGCGCCGATGATGCGGCCGATCTCCCCGATGGCCCGCACCGCGCCGCCGGCGTCGGCCTGGATCGCCTCGACCCGCGCGGTGATCGTCTGCGTGGCCCGGGCGGTCTCCTGCGCGAGCTCCTTGACCTCGCCAGCCACGACGGCGAAGCCCTTGCCCGCCTCGCCGGCCCGGGCCGCCTCGATGGTGGCGTTGAGCGCCAGGAGGTTGGTCTGCTCGGCGATGGCGGTGATCACCTGCACCACGCCGGCGATCTCCCGCGAGGACTCCCCCAGCTTGGCCACGGTCGCGGTGGTGCTGTCGGCCACGGTCACCGCCTGCGCCGCCACGCGCGCCACCTCACCGGCGTTGCGGGCGATCTCGCCGATCGAGGCACCCATCTCCTCCGAGCCCGCGGCCACGGTCTGCACGTTGCGCGACACCTGGCCGGCCGCCTCCGCGACCACGGCGCTCTGCTGCGCCGACCCGTCGGCCAGCCGGGTCATGTCCTGCGCGGTCACCGCGAGCTCCTCGGTCGCCGAGGCCAGCGTCGTCGTGGTGTCGCCGATGGTGCTCACCACGCCGCGGAGGTGCTCCAGCGAGGTCTCCAGGGCCGCCGCCATCCGGCCGACCTCGTCCCGGCTGGTGACGCCGGTGACGCCGCGCAGGTCGCCGTCGGCCAGCCCGGCCAGGACCGCACCCACCCGGCGCACCGGCCCGACGACCGACCGCGTCACACCCCAGCCGAGCCCCGCCAGCACCAGCACCCCGCCGACCGCGACCAGCACGGCCAGCGTGATCGCCGTCCCCCGCTGCTCGGCGCTGGCCGCGGCCGCTGCCGTCGCCGCCTCGTGGACGGCGGCACCGACGGCCGGCAGCTCGTCCTCGAGGACGGCGAAGGCATCGGTGAAGGCCGGGGCGGCGGCGCGGGCGGCGGCCGGGTCGGTGCCGGCGAGGGCGACGATCCGGTGGGCGGTGGCGAGATAGGCGTCGACCGCCGGGAGGACCTCCTCGACGGCCGCGGCGACCTCGGCGTCCAGTCCGGCGCCGGCCACCGCGGCGAGCACCTCGCGCAGGGTGGCGTCGTGGGCGGCGAGGTCGGCCGCCGCCGTCCCGCCGGCCGGGCCGTCGAGCAGCGCCTGGAGCACGTCGCCCCGGACGGCGTCGTGCATCATGTCGGCCTCCAGCGCGGCGGCGGTGGCGCGCGTGGTCCCCAGCAGCTCGTCGGTGCGCTCGCCGGTCCCCCGCAGGGCCTGCACGGTGAGGACGGCGAAGGCCGACAGGACGACGGCCCCGGCGGCGACGAGGGCGGCGAGCTTGACGCCGAGCGGACGGTCCGACCAGAGGTTGCGCGCCATGGGGCACTCCTGCGTCGCGGCGATCGGCGCGGAGGTGCGCACCGTTGGCACCTCGATCGGCACGTCGGTGGAGCGACTACAGCGGAAGTGCTCCGATCTTCATGGACTTGTTCGTTCCGGAACGTGTCAGGGGTCACTCCACCAGCCGGTAGAACCGGAAGAAGTCGTTGTCGATGGGCAGCACCTCGATCCCGGCGAAGCCCGCCGCGCGCGCGTACCGCTCCAGCGTGGCCGGCCGCATGACCGTGCCGGTGCCCACCGACGGCCGCGTGGAGAGCCCGTCGGGCAGGCAGCAGGTCAGGCTGTAGCCGTACATCAGCCGTTCGGTCTCGTCCCCGGGCGCGGTGAACCGCTCGGCCACCCGCTCGTCGACCACGAGCACGGTGCCGCCGGGCCGGGCCATGCGCCGCATCGCGCCGAGGACGGCGACGGGGTCGGGCATGTCGTGGACGCACTCGAACGCCGTCACCAGGTCGTAGCCGCCGTCCTCCCCCGCGGTCGCGGCATCCCCGGCGGTGAACCGCACCCGGTCGGCCACCCCGGCCTGCTCGGCGTGGCGCCGGGCCTGCTCGACCGACGGCTCGTCGACGTCGAAGCCGTCCACGTGGGCCCCCGGGTACGCCCGCGCGATCCCGATCGCCGACCAGCCCATGCCGCAACCCACGTCGGCGACCCGGCCGCCGGCCCGCAGCGCCGTGTCCACCCCGGGCACCCGCGGGAGGTCCTCGGTCGCCATCGGCCCGAGGAAGTAGGGGCGGTTGGCGTCCCCCTGCGCCTCCCGGGCGTCGGGGCCCATCTCCGCCCAGCTCAGCCCGCCCCCGGTGCGGTAGGCCTCGCGCAGCCGTGGCACGTTGCGCAGGAACGCCAGGGCCACGCGGGCGAACGGGGGCATGTAGGAGCGGTCCAGCTCGTCGACCAGCACGCCGCGGTACTCGGCCGGCAGCGTGTACCGGCGCGCGTCCGGCTCGGCCGCGACGTCGTCGACGGTCAGGATGCCGGCCACCGCCTGCTGCTCCAGCCACTCACGGGCGTAGCGGGCGGCGGTCCCGGTGCGCTCGGCGAGCTCGGGCGCCGTCGCGGGGGCGTCGGCCAGGGCGCGGTACCAGCCCAGCTCGACACCCAGCTCGACGGCGGCGAGCTCGAGGCTGCCCAGCACGCCGGCGAGGAGGCGCTCGGCGAGTGCGTCGGCGGTGCCCGCGGGCGGGGTCCCGGTCGTCGTCATGGCCCCGCACCGTGGCCTGCGCCGCGGAACCCCGGCCAGTGCCTTTGGCCCCGTCCAGAGGGGCGGCCGGCCCCCTCAGCGGCGGGTGGAGACGGTGACGGTGAAGCGGCGGTCGGACGCGGCCGCACGGGTGGGCCCGACCAGCCGGCGCAGCGCCGCCCGGTGCGGCAGCTGGTTGTTGTAGACCGTCCACAGCTCCCCGCCCGGGCGCAGCACCCGGCCGGCCGCGGCGAACAGCCGGTCGGCGGCGGCGGTCACGACGGCCGCACCCACGTGGAACGGCGGGTTGCACACGACGAGGCCGACGCTCGCGTCGGCGACGCCGGCCGCCGCGTCGTCCCGGGTCACCCGCACCCGGTCGGTCACCCCGTTGGCCTCGGCGGTGGCCCGCGCGGAGGCGACGGCGGCCGCGGACTGGTCGCTGGCGACGACGGCGAGCCCGGGCCGGGCGAGGGCCAGGGCGGTGGCGAGGACGCCGGTGCCGCAGCCGAGGTCGAGGGCGCTCGCCGCGTCGGGGGCGGCGCGCTCCAGCGTGGCCAGCAGCGCCCGCGTCCCGACGTCCACCCGCGTGCCGGCGAACGCCGCCCCGTGCGCGCAGACGGTCAGGCCGAGGTCGGCGTGCACCTGGCAGTGCGGGAAGGACGGCCGGACGCCGTCCCGGGGCCCGCGCGCGACGAGCAGGCGGGACTTCTGCCGCGCCAGCGTGGCGGACACGTCGGTGAACGAGGCCCGCAGGACGTCGTTCATCGCGTGGGTCATGTGCTTGACCCGCCCGCCGACGAGGAAGGTGACGTCCGGGTCGGCGGCGGCCGCGAGCTCGGCGACCTCGCGCAGCGCGTCGAGCGACTTGGGCGCCTTGGCCAGCACCAGCCGGGCGCCCGCGAACAGCTCCGGCGAGAGGGGCAGGGTCCGGTGGGCTCCGGTCAGGCCGGTGCGCTCGGCGTTGCGGGCCAGCGCCAGCTCGCCCACCAGCAGGTCCTGGGCGACCCGGACGTCGCGGGCACCGGCCGCGACCGCGCCGAGGGTGAGCGCGCCGTAGGAGTCGTCGACGACGGCGACCTCGCCGGGGCCGGCCGCCGCGAGCGCCGCGGCCGCCTCGTCGAGCAGCAGGCGGTCGGTGGCGTCGACCGCGACGAGGTCCGGCGCCTCGACGTCCGGCTCCCGCCGCAGCTGCGCCAGCAGCTCACCCACGGACACGACACCCCCTCTTCGCCGAGATCGGCGATCTCGGCGGTGTACGGCCCGCGAACCGTACGAGATCGCCGATCTCGGCGAGACGGGCGCGCGGGTTCAGACGCCGGGCAGGCCGACCGGGCAGGAGACACCGGTCGAGTGGATCGGGCAGTACCCGTTGGGCACCTTGTGCAGGTACTGCTGGTGGTAGTCCTCGGCGTAGAAGAACTCGCCCAGCTGCGTGATCTCGGTGGTGATCTCGCCGTAGCCGGCCGCGGTCAGCCGCTCCTGGAACGCCTCCCGGCTGGCCAGCGCGGCGGCCTCCTGCTCCGGGCCGTCCACGTAGATCGCCGACCGGTACTGGGTGCCGATGTCGTTGCCCTGGCGCATGCCCTGCGTCGGGTCGTGGTCCTCCCAGAACACCTTGAGCAGCTGCTCGTAGGAGATGACCGCGGGGTCGAACACGACGAGCACGACCTCGGCGTGGCCGGTCCGGGCCGAGCAGACCTCCTCGTAGGTCGGGTTCGGCGTGTAGCCGCCGGCGTACCCGGCGGCGGTCGAGTAGACCCCCGGCGTCTGCCAGAACACCTTCTCCACGCCCCAGAAGCAGCCGGCGCCGAAGACGGCGGTCTGCAGGCCCTCGGGGAACGGCGGCTTGATGCGGTTGCCGTTGACCGCGTGCAGCTCGGGGACGTGCGGCAGGGGGTCCGGCCGCCCGGGGAGGGCGTCGTCACGGGACACCGGCTGGGTCTTGGCCCGGGAGAACAGCATGCCCCGAGCGTAGGCCCGTCCACCAACGGTCGGTTGTGCGTCACCGATCAGCGGCAGCAGGATCGAGCCCGGGGACGACGTCGACAGCGCAGGAGGGCCCGTGAGCACGACGACCCGCGAGTGGCACCTGGCGGCCCGGCCGCACGGCGAGCCGACGCCGGAGGACTTCCGGCTGGTCGAGGTGCCGGTGCCCGACCCGGCCGAGGGGCAGGTCGTCGTCCGCATGGTGGCGATGTCGGTCGACCCGTACATGCGCGGGCGGATGCGGTCGGGCCCCTCCTACGCCCCGCCGTGGGAGGTGGGCGAGGTGATGAAGGGCGGCGCCGTCGGCCGGGTGGTCGCCTCGCGCGCGCCGGAGCTGCCCGAGGGCACGCTGGTGCTCACCGACGCGGCCTGGCGGGAGGTCGCCGTCCTCGACGCCGGCGCGGTGCGCCGGCTCCCGTCGCTGACCGACGCCCCGCCGTCGTGGTTCCTCGGCGTGCTCGGGATGCCGGGCCTGACCGCGTACACGGGGCTGTTCCGGGTGGCCGGCTTCACCGCGGGCGACGACGTGTTCGTCTCCGGCGCCGCGGGGGCCGTCGGCAGCCTGGTCGGTCAGTTCGCCCGGCTGCGCGGCGCCGGGTCGGTCGTCGGCAGCGCCGGCAGCCCGGCGAAGGTCGCCTGGCTCACCGGCGAGCTGGGCTTCACCACGGCCTTCGACTACCACGACGGGCCGGTCTCCGAGCTGCTGCACGCCGCCGCGCCGGACGGCGTCGACGTCTTCTTCGACAACGTCGGCGGCGAGCACCTGGAGGCGGCGATCGGTGCCCTGCGGGTGCACGGGCGGGCCGCGCTGTGCGGCTCGATCTCCGGCTACAACGCGGTGGAGCCCCCGCCCGGCCCCCGAAACATGTCGCTCATGGTGGGCAGGCGGCTCACCCTGCGCGGCTTCCTCGTCGGGGACCACACCGACCTGCGGGAGGAGTTCACCGGCACGGTCGCGGACTGGCTGCGCTCGGGCGACCTCGTCGTCCGGGAGACCGAGTACGAGGGCATCGAGAACGCCGTGCCGGCCTTCCTCGACCTCCTGCGTGGGGGCAACACCGGGAAGATGGTCGTGCGGCTGGCGCCCGACCCTGACTGAGCGCGCGCCGTCCGGGGCAGTCTGGGGGCATGTGGCTGTTCCTGACCCGCCGCCTCCGCACGTGGCTGCTGCTCACCGTCGTCGTCCCGCTCACCACCGGCCTGCTGCGCCGGATCGGCCGCTCGCTGGAGCGCCGCACCGGGCCGACGCCGCTCACCCGCGGCCTGCTCCGCGCCGGGGACCTCGGCGACCGGGCGCGCGCCACCCTGCGCGGTGGGCGCCGGCGGCGGTGACCGCGGGCGACGTCCCGGCCCTGGAGCACGTCCCGGCGTCCGGCCCGGTCCGGGCGCTGGCGGTGTTCTGCCACGGGGGCACGGTCGCCAGCGTGGACCCGCCGCGGGAACGGGCGCTGTCGCTGCTGCGGATGCGGGCGATCGAGCAGTTCGTCCGCGCGGCGGGCGCCGACCGGGGGCTGGGCACCTACCTCCTGCGGTACCGGGTGGCCGGGTGGAACGGCCCGGCCGCCGACGCCTACGCCGACCTGCGGTGGACGCTGGAGGAGGTCCGGGCGCGGCACGGCGACGACGTGCCGGTGGTGCTGGTGGGCCACTCGATGGGCGGCCGGGCGGTGCTGCGCGCCGGCGGGGACGCCTCCGTGCGCGCCGTCTGCGCGCTGGCCCCGTGGACGCCGCCCGGCGAGCCGGTGGAGCACCTGCGCGACCGCACGGTGGCGGTCCTGCACGGCCGGGGCGACCGCTGGGTGCCGGCGGCGCTGTCGGCCGACTTCGCGGCGCGCGCGTCGCAGGCCGGCGCCCGCATCGCGCGGTTCACCGTCACCGGCGGGCACAGCATGGTGCGGCGGGCGATGGTGTGGCACACGTTCGTGCGGGACGTCGTCCTGGCCGGCGCCGGGCTCGCACCGTGGCGGGCCGACCTGCGCGAGGCACTCGACCGCCAGGAGCTCGCCGTCCCGCTGTGAGCGGAGGCTGGGAGGCGAGGATTCCTCGCCTCCCAGCCTCCGGTCCCTCAGGAGAAGAGGGCGCTGTAGCCGTTGAGCGCGGGCTGCCCGCCGAGGTGGGCGTAGAGCACCGTGGACGACGGGTCGATCTCGCGCCGCCCGACGAGGTCGATCGTCGCGGCCATCGACTTCCCCTCGTAGACCGGGTCGGTGACCATGCCCTCGGTGCGGGCGGCCAGCTCCATCGCCGTGATCGTCGTCTGGTCGGGGATGCCGTAGATCCCGGCGTGGTAGCGCTCGTCGAGCTCGACGTCGTCGAGGGTCAGCCCGCGGCGCAGGCCGATCAGCTGCCCGGTGCGCTGGGCGATGCGCAGGACCTGGTCGCGGGTCTCGGCCGGCTTGGCGCTCGCGTCGACCCCCAGCACCCGCCGCGGCCGGGCGCCGTCCTCCTCGAGCTTGGCGAAGCCCGCGACCATCCCGGCCTGCGTGGAGCCGGTGACCGAGCAGACGACGACGGTGTCGAAGAAGACGCCGAGCTCGGCCTCCTGCGCGGCGACCTCCTCCGCCCAGCCGGCGAAGCCCAGGCCGCCGAGCGGGTGGTCCGACGCCCCGGCCGGGATGGCGTAGGGCTTGCCGCCGGAGGCCTCGATCTCGGCGAGCGCGGTCTCCCAGCTCTCCTTGAACCCGATGCCGAACCCGGCCTTGACCAGCCGGACGTCGGCCCCGGCCAGCCGGCTGATCAGGATGTTGCCGACCTTGTCGTAGACGGCGTCGGGCCAGTCCACCCAGCTCTCCTGCACGAGCACGCACCTGAGGCCCACCCGCGCGGCGACCGCGGCGACCTGCCGGGTGTGGTTGCTCTGCACGCCGCCGATCGACACGAGCGTGTCGCAGCCCTGGGCCAGCGCGTCGGCGACGAGGTACTCGAGCTTGCGGGTCTTGTTGCCGCCGAACGCGATGCCGGAGTTGACGTCCTCCCGCTTGGCCCAGACGGCGGCGCCGCCCAGGTGCTCGGTCAGCCGGTCCAGCCGGTGCACCGGCGAGGGGCCGAACAGCAGCGGGTAGCGGGGGTGGTCAGACAGCATCGGGGATCTCCTCGTGCAGCTCGGACAGCAGCGCCGTCCAGATCTCGGTGGTGGTGGCGACGGCGGCGTCGACGTCGGCGTCCGCGCAGGCGGCGATCAGGCGGTCGTGCAGGGCGACGGACTCCCGGCCGTGCGCGGTGGCGAAGCGCCGGCGCTCCAGCCGGCGGACGGCGGGGGTGAGCCGGGCGACGGTCGCGGCGAGCGCGCCGTTGCCGCAGCGGGCGAGCAGGACGGCGTGCAGGTCGTCGTCCGCGGCGAGCGCGGCGTCGGCGTCCCCCGCGGCGAGCGCGGCGGCGAACCGCTGGTTGGCCGCCCGCATCGCGGCCACGTCCTCCGGCGTCGTGGCGGCGGCGGCCTCCCGGGCGGCCAGCTCGTGCATCGCCCGGACCACGACGGCGGCGTCGCGGACCTCCCGCACCCGCAGCGGGGTGACCCGGGTGTGGCTCTGCGGTTTGGCCTCGACCAGCCCCTCGTCGGCCAGGCGGGCGAGCGCCGCCCGCACCGGGGCGACCGACAGTCCGAGCCGCGCGGCCAGTTCGGCGTCCTTGACCACGGCACCGGGCTCGAGGTCGCCGGAGACGATCGCCTCGCGGATGCGGGTCAGGGCGACGTCCCGCAGGAGGACGCGGCTGACCGGAGCGAGGGACACAACTGACATCTCAGATGTCAGGCGCACTGCCGTCAAGGGGCTCGCCGGCCGCGGTCACCGTTCTGTGCACTCTCCGTGGCCTCAGGGGTCGGCAGCCCACGTCCTGTGCACAGACCGCGGGCCGGGCGCAGGCCCGCGGCCCGGCAGAGATCAGGCGAAACTCGGCGCGGGGTCGTCGGAGAGCCGGCCCCACAGCAGCTCGTCGTGCTTGATGCCGTCGCCGTAGCGGTAGGAGCGGCGCAGCCGGCCCTCGACGGTGAACCCGGCCTTCTCCGCGACCCGCCCGGAGGCCGGGTTGTCCACCGCGTGGCACAGCTCCACCCGGTCGACGGCCAGCTCGGCGAAGGCCCACCGGCAGGCGGCGTCCACCGCGCGGGGGGCCACCCCGCGGCCGCGCGCGGCGGGCATCGTCCAGTAGCCGACCGACGCGCCGGCCTGGGCCCGGTCGATCGAGTGCAGCGACACCGAGCCGAGCAGCGTGCCGGTGCCGGCGTCGACCACGGCCCAGGAGGCGTGGTCACCGGCGGACCAGTCGGCCCGCCGGCGCAGGAACGCCACGGCGTCGTCGCGGGTGGTGGCCGGGACGGCGTTCCACCGACACAGCAGCGGGTCCTGCATCGCGGCCAGCACGTCGTCGGCGTCGTCCGCACGCCAGGTCCGCAGGCGCAGCGCGCCGGCGGTCAGCTCCACCGGTTCCACGGGGAGGCATCCTCCCCGACTGCTCAGGCCGGGACCGAGACCCCGACGCCGCCGCGCGTGTGGGCGCCGTAGCGGGCGATCTCGCGGTCGAGGTCCAGCGGCGAGGTCATCGCCGCACCCTCCAGCAGCTCCGGGGTGATGGCGTCTGCCGGCAGCAGCCAGGAGACCTCGAACTCCAGGCCGTCGGGGTCGTGGGCGTAGAGGGCCTTGGTCGTCACGTGGTCGGACATCCCGACCAGCGCACCGGCCTGCAGCAGCGCGTCGCGGATGCGGGCCAGCTCGGCGAGGGTGTCGACCTCCCAGGCCAGGTGGTACAGCCCGACGGTGCGCCGGCCGGCCTCCGAGGCCCCGGCGCCCACGCCGATCTGGAACAGGCCCAGGTCGTGGTCGTTCGTCGACCCCTCCGCCTGCAGGAAGACGGCCGTCCCGGGGATCTCCGTCTTCGCCCGGAAACCCAGCACGTCCCGGTAGAAGGCGTGGCTGCGGGCGACGTCGCGGACGTAGAGGACGGCGTGGTTGAGGCGCTGGACCGGCATGACGGTGCTCCCTTGGACGGCTGCACCCCAGTCTGCGCGCAATTCGTTGACGTTTCAAGTATCAGTCCTGCCCGTCCGGGTAGGGGCACGCCATGGACCACTCACGCGTGCCCGTCCTCGAGGCCCTGCAGGAGTTCCGCCGCCGCGGCGACGTCGTCTTCGGCCCGCCCGGGCACAAGCAGGGCAGGGGCGCGGACCCGCGGGTGGTCGAGGTCGTCGGCGAGGGCGTCTTCGCCTCCGACGTCCTCTCGCTCAACGGGCTGGACGACCGCCGGGAGTCGCAGGGCGTCACCACCCAGGCCGAGGAGCTCATGGCCGACGCCGTCGACGCCGACAAGGCCTTCTTCTCCACCTGCGGCAGCTCGCTGTCGGTGAAGAGCGCCATGATCTCCGTCGCCGGCCCCGGCGAGGAGCTGCTGGTCAGCCGCAACGCGCACAAGTCCGTGGTGGCGGGGTTGATCATCAGCGGCATCCGCCCGGTCTGGGTGCACCCGCACTTCGACGACGAGCGGCACCTGGCGCACCCGCCGGAGCCCGAGGACGTCCGCCGCGCCCTCGTCGCCCACCCCGGCGCCAAGGGCATGCTGCTGATCACCCCCACCGACTGGGGCACCTGCGCGGACATCGCCGGTGTGGCCGAGGTCTGCCACGAGCGGGACCTGCCGCTCATCGTCGACGAGGCGTGGGGCGCGCACCTGCCCTTCCACCCCGACCTGCCGGCGTGGGGCATGGACGCCGGCGCCGACGTCGTCGTCACCAGCGTGCACAAGATGGGTGCGGCGATCGAGCAGAGCTCGGTGTTCCACCTCAAGGGCTCCCGCGTGGACCCGGAGGTGCTCAAGCAGCGGGAGGACCTGCTGGGGACCACGAGCTCCTCGTCGCTGGTCTACCTGACCCTCGACGGGTGGCGCCGGCACATGGTCGAGCAGGGCGAGGAACTGCTGGGGACGGCGATCGAGCGGGCCGCGCGCATCCGGGCGGAGCTCGCCGCGATGCCCGGCCTGGCGGTCATGGGCCGGGAGGTCATCGGCACCGGCGGCGCCTTCGACCTGGACCCGCTGGCGATCACCGTCGACGTCCGGGGGCTGGGCATCACCGGCTTCCAGGCCGGGGACTGGGTGCGGGCCGCCTGCCACGTGGACCTCGGCGCGGCCGACACCTTCCGCGTCAACGCCCGCATCACCCACGCCGACGACGACGAGACCGAGAAGGCGCTGCTGGACGCGATGCGGGCCCTGGTGGACGGCGCACCGTCGATGGAGCGATCACCGCGCGTGGACCTCCCGTCGCCGCAGGGCCTCGAGCTGGAGCAGGTGATGACGCCCCGGGAGGCGTTCTTCGCCCGCGTCGAGCAGGTCCCCGCGGCCGAGGCGGTCGGGCGGGTGGCCGCCGAGCTGGTCAGCCCGTACCCGCCGGGCGTGCCGGTGCTGGCGCCCGGCGAGCGGATCAGCCAGGACGTCGTGGACCACCTGACCACGGGGGTGCGGGCCGGGATGCTCGTCCCGGACGCCGCGGACCCGTCGATGGAGACCCTCCGCGTCGTCGCGTGAGTCGATGGCCGTCGTCGTCCGGGTGCCGCCGGAGCTGGCCTTCCTCCTCCGCCCGCGGGACCGCCCGTCCCGCGAGCGGCGGCTGGCCTTCGACCCGGACGCCACGCTGGGGCACGTGCTGCGGGCCGCCGGCGTCCCGCCGACCGAGGTGGGCGGGCTGCGGCTGGACGGCGTCCCGGCCCGGCCGGAGGACCGCGCGCACCCGGACGGCGTGGTGGACCTCGTCCCCGTGCCGCGGCCCCAGCCGGCCCCGCCCGGTGGCTTCCTGCTGGACGTCGGGCTGGGCGCCCTCGCCCGCCGGCTGCGGCTGCTCGGTGTGGACGCCGCGTGGTCCAACGACGCCGACGACCCGGAGCTGGTCGAGCGCGCGAACGCCGAGGGCCGGGCCCTGCTCACCCAGGACCGCGGGCTGCTCATGCGCCGGGCACTCGGACGCGGCGCCCTGGTGCGCGGCAGCCGGCCCGACGACCAGCTGGCCGACGTCCTCGACCGGTTCGCTCCCCCGCTGGCCCCGCTCACCCGGTGCACCGCCTGCGGCGCGCGCCTGACCCCGGTGGCCAAGGCCGAGGTCGCCGACCGGCTGCCGGCGGGCACCCGCCGCACCTACGACGAGTTCTCGCGCTGCCCGGCCTGCGACCGGCTCTACTGGCGCGGCGCGCACGCCCGCCGGATCGGGGCGGTCGTCGCGGCCGCCGAGCGGCGGGACGGCGGCACCGCGTAGGACAGCCTCACCTCGGCCCGCGGGGGCCACACGTTGGCCCCGGCGTGTCAGGGCGCGCGGGCACAGCGAGGAGCGCTCACCCACCCGTCGCACCGCTGCGAGGCCCCCGTGTACCTGTCGAAGACCGAGGCCGCCGTCCTCCCGACCACCCTGGTCGGCTCGCCGGATCGGAGGCCGGCCCCGGGCAGCCGCCGCCGGATCTGGCCCCTGCTGGGGCCGGCGTTCGTGGCCGCGGTGGCCTACGTCGACCCGGGCAACTTCGCGACCAACTTCTCCGGCGGCGCCTCGTTCGGCTACACGCTGCTGTGGGTGATCGTCGCGGCGAACCTCATGGCGATGCTCATCCAGTCGCTGACCGCCAAGCTCGGGCTGGCGACCGGCCGGGACCTGGCCACCCTCTGCCGGGAGAACCTGCCCCGCCCGGTCGCCCGGGGGCTGTGGGTGCAGGCCGAGGCGGTCGCCATCGCGACCGACCTGGCCGAGATCGTCGGCGGCGCGGTGGCGCTGTACCTGCTGTTCGGGGTGCCGCTGCCGGTCGGCGGGGTCATCACCGCCGTCGTCGCGTTCGTGCTGCTCGCGGCGCAGTCCCGCGGGCACCGGCCGTTCGAGCGGGTGATCGCCGGGCTGCTGCTGGTCATCGGCCTGGGCTTCGGCTACACGCTGCTCAGCTCCGGCGTCGACGCCGGCGGGGTCGCGGCGGGCATGGTGCCGTCGTTCTCCGGCTCGGAGAGCCTGCTGCTGGCCACCGGCATCCTGGGCGCCACGGTGATGCCGCACGTCATCTACGTGCACTCGGCACTCACCCCGGGCCGATACGGCGACGTCGTCACCGCCGGGCGCACCGAGAGCGGCCGCCGCCGGCTGCTGAAGGCCCAGCGGATCGACGTCCTCGTGGCCATGGGCCTGGCCGGGCTGGTCAACGCCGCGATGCTGGTCATCGCCGCGCAGCTGTTCACCGCCGACGACGGCATCGCGTCGCTGGAGAGCGTGCACGCCGGGCTCGGCGACCAGCTCGGCACCGGCGCGGCGCTGGCCTTCGCCGTCGCGCTGCTGGCCTCGGGCTTCGCCTCCTCCTCGGTCGGCACCCACGCCGGGCAGGTGGTCATGGCCGGGTTCCTGCGCCGCTCCATCCCGGTGCTGGCCCGTCGGCTGATCACCCTCGCCCCGGCGCTCGCGGTGCTCGTGCTGGGCGGGGACCCGACGACGGCGCTGGTCTGGTCGCAGGTGGTCCTCTCCTTCGGCATCCCGTTCGCGCTCGTCCCGCTGCTGTGGCTGACCTCCCGCCGCGCGGTGATGGGCTCCTGGGTGAACCGGCCGGTCACCACGGTCGCCGGCGCGGTCGTCGCGGCGCTGATCATCGGGCTCAACGGGCACCTGCTCCTGGGCTTCGCCCTCGGCTGAGGCGCCCTCCCGCCGATCATGGCGTCGTGACCACTCCGGAGCCGCCTCCGGTGGTCACGGCGCCATGATCGCGTGTTCGGCGAGGGGCTACGCTGGGCGGCACAACCGAACACACAGCAGGGGAGCGCTTCGGCGCTGAGAGTGCGGGATCCCGCAGACCCTCGAACCTGATCCGGGTCATGCCGGCGCAGGGAGTCTGGAGGAAGACCATGGCCGAGCAGGCCGTCCGTCCGTCGTCGGCTGCGCCCACCCGGGGGCGTCCCAGCCGCTGGCGCACCGTCGACATCGTCGTCACCGCCGTCCTCGGCGTCGCCTTCGGCGTCGTCTTCTGGGCCTGGGGCCTGCTGTGGGCGGGCACCGGGGCGGCGTTCGCCGCCTTCCCGCCCGGGCAGGCCTTCATGTACGGCGTCTGGCTGGTCCCGGCGGTACTCGCGCCGCTCGTGGTCCGCAAGCCGGGCGCGGGGCTGTTCGCCGAGCTGATCGCGGCCGTCGTCTCCGCGCTGCTCGGCTCCGCCTGGGGGACGACGACGATCGTCTACGGCATCCTGCAGGGCCTGGCCGGCGAGGCCGGGTTCGCCGCGTTCCGGTACCGCTGGTTCGGCTGGGTGCCGGCGCTGCTGTCGGCGGCGCTGGCCGGTGCGATGGCCGCCGTCCTCGACCTCCTCTACTACTACCCGGACTGGACCGGGGGCTGGAAGACGACCTACGTCGTCCTCGTCGTCGCCGGCACCACGGTCGTCGCCGGCGTCGGAAGCGTGCTGCTCACCCGGGCGCTGGCGGCCAGCGGCGCCCTGTCGTCGTTCGCCTCCGGCCGCACCCGGCACTGAGCGGCACCGGCCCGGCCGCCGTCGCGCTGGCCGGGTGGGGTTTCCGGCACGCCACGCGGCGGGCCTGGGCGGTGCGGGACGTCGACCTGCGGATCGACCCCGGTGAGCGGGTGCTGCTCACCGGCGCCTCCGGGTCGGGCAAGTCGACGCTGCTGCGGGCGCTGGGCGGCCTGCTGGACCCGGAGAGCGGGGACGCCGACGGCGTGCTGACCGTCGACGGCGCCCCGCCCGACCGGCGGCGGCAGCGGGTCGGCATGGTCTTCCAGGACCCCGACGCGCAGCTGGTCATGACCCGCGCCGGGGACGACGTCGCGTTCGGGCTGGAGAACGCCGGCACGCCCCCCACCGTGATCTGGCCCGCCGTCGACGCGGCGCTGGACGCGGTCGGCTTCGACCTGGGGCGGGACCGGCCGACCGGGGCACTGTCCGGCGGGCAGAAGCAGCGGCTGGTGCTGGCCGGCGCGCTCGCCCCGCGGCCCGGGCTGCTGCTGCTCGACGAGCCGACCGCCCAGCTCGACCCGGCCGGCGCCGCGCTGGTCCGCGGCGCGGTCACCCGGGCCGTCGCCGGCCGCGGCGCCACGCTGGTCGTCGTCGACCACGACGTCGAGGCGTGGCTGCCGCTGGTGGACTGGGTCGTGGAGCTGCTGCCGGGCGGGGGGACCGTCGAGCACGGTCCCGGGTGGACGCCGGCCCCGCTGCGGTTCCCCGACCGCTGCCCGCACCCGCCCGGGGAGCCGTTGCTGGCCGCCGAGGCCGCCGGGTACACCCACCGGGAGTCCGCCGTCCCCGCGCTGCCCCCGACCGACGCCGTCCTGCGCGCCGGCCGCACCCTGGCGGTGACCGGCCCCAACGGCACCGGCAAGTCCACGCTGGCCCTGCTGCTGGCCGGGCTGCGCGCGCCCACCACCGGACGGGTGACCGCTGCGCCGGTGCTCACTGCGGGCCTGCGCCGCCCCGGCCGGCCGCCGTCGCGCTGGCCGGCGGCGGAGCTGGTGGAGCGGATCGGGACGGTGTTCCAGCACCCGGAGCACCAGTTCCTCACCGGCCGGGTGCGCGACGAGCTGTCCCTGGGGCCGCTGCGGTCCGGTGCGGGCGCCGCGCAGGCCCACGCCACCGCCGAGGAGCTGCTCGAGCGGCTCGGGCTGGCCCCGCTGGCCGAGGCCAACCCGTTCACGCTCTCCGGCGGCCAGCAGCGGCGGCTGTCGGTCGCCACGGCGCTGGCCACCCGGCCGCGGGTGCTGGTCCTCGACGAGCCGACCTTCGGCCAGGACCGCGACACCTGGGCCGAGCTGGTCGCGCTCCTGGCCGAGCAGCAGAACGGCGACCGGGCGCTGTGCCTGGTCACCCACGACGCCGCCGTCGTCGCCGCGCTGGCCGACGACGTCCTCCCCCTCGGCGCACCGGTGGCCGTGCCGTGACCGCGCCGCTCGCGCTCGGCCCGGCCCGGCCCGTCCCGCTGTCGGCGGTCAACCCGGTCGCCCAGCTGACCGCCATCGCCCTGCTCACCGCGGTGCTGCTGGTCAGCGGCGACCCGGTCACCCCCGCCGTCGTCCTCGCCGCGGAGCTCGCCCTGTTCCCGGCCGCCGGGCTCACGCGCCCCCGGGAGGTGCTGCGCCGCACCTGGCCGCTGCTGCTGAGCGCGGCCGGCGTGGCGTGGGTCAACGTCGCCTTCGGTGCGCTGGACGGCGCGGCCGCGTGGCTCAGCGGCGCCACGTGGGGGCTGCGGGTGGTGGCGCTGGCGCTGCCGGGCGTGCTGCTAGTGGCCTCCACCGACCCGGTGCGGCTGGCCGACGCGCTGACCGTGCACTGGCGGGTGCCCACCCGGTTCGCCTACGGTGCCCTGGCCGCGCTGCGGCTGGTGCCGCTGCTGGCCGCGGAGTGGGAGACCATCCGCTCGGCCCGCCGCGCCCGGGGCGTGGCCGCCGGGGCGAACCCGGTCGCCGCGGCCCGGCTGCTCACCGGCACCGCCTTCGCCCTCCTGGTGGCCGCGCTGCGCCGCGGCACCCGGCTGGCGACCGCCATGGACGCCCGCGGCTTCGACTCCGGGGTACCGCGCACGAACGCCCGCGGGTCGGTGCTCCGGCGCAGCGACGGCTGGTTCGTCGCCGCCGCGGCCGCGGTCTGCGCCGTCGCGGTGGGGGCCAGTGTCGCGCTCGGCACGTGGGACCCGCTGCTCGGCTGACCGGGATCCGGCGTCCGCGCCGCTACGGTGCCGATCGTGGGCACCCGCTACGTCGTCCTGCTGCGCGGCGTCAACGTCGGCCGGGCCCGCCAGATCGGGATGGCCGACCTGCGGGAGGTCCTGACCGCCCGCGGCCACGGGGACGTGCGCACCCACCTGCGCAGCGGCAACGTCGTCCTGGACAGCCCGCTGAGCGAGGCCGAGCTGGTCGAGGACGTCGAGACGGCGGTGCGTGAGCGGTTCGGCGCCGCGGTGCCCGTCGTCGTCCGGACCGGGGCGGAGGTGGCCGCCGTCGTGGCCGCCGACCCGCTGGGCTCGGTGGCCACCGACCCGGCCCGGTACCTGGTGACCTTCCTGCCGCGGGCCCCCGACCCCGGGCGGGTGGCGGCGCTGCCGCCGGCCGACTCCGGCGAGTACCGGGTCACCGGCCGGGAGCTGTTCCTGTGGCTGCCCGACGGCATCAGCAACACCCCGCTGGGCGCCTGGAAGTGGGACACCCTGCTCGGCGTGGCGGGGACCGGACGGAACTGGAACACCGTCCGGAGACTGGCCGAGATGGCGGCCGTGTGAGACCGGTTACAGACAGGTTTAGCGGCTCGCCGCCGGGCGTATACGCAGGTGTTCGGCGCGCCAGCGGGCCGGGCACCGCTGCGCCTGCCGGGCGATGTCGAGCACGTGAGGGGACCATCGGCGTGACACGGGAGACGGCCCGGCCGATCTGGCCGTCCGCGACTCCACCGCCTGCCTGCGAGGCCCTGACTTGGGAACTCGTCGCCGTCGCGGAGCTGCCCGGCGTGCGCGCCGACCTGCGCCGGCACCTCACCGCGGCCTGCCCCGGGCTGGCCGACCTGCGGGACCGGCTGATCCTGGCCCTCGACGAGATGGCCTCCAACGCGCTGCGCCACGGCGGGGGCCACGTCCGGGCCGCGGTGCGCACCACCGGCGAGGGCTGGCTGATCGAGGTCTCCGACGCCGCCGTCAGCACCCCGCCCTCCCCCGCGGTGGGGCGCGACCCCAGCGAGGGCGGGCTGGGCCTCTACCTGATCGCCGAACTGGCGACCGCGCACGGCTGGTACACCGCCGCCGGCGCCAAGCACGTGTGGGCCGTCCTGACCCCCTGAGGGCTCAGTCCTGGTGGTGGAGGCGGATCGCCACCAGGGCGATGTCGTCCTGCGGGCCCGAGGGGCGCAGCCGCTCGATCACGGCGTCGCAGAACTCCTCCAGCGGCAGGCCGCCCAGTTCCTCCAGCGCCGTGCGGAGGCGGGCGATGCCGTCGTCCAGGGGCAGGTCGCGGCCCTCGACGAGGCCGTCGGTGTACAGGAGCACGGTCGCACCGCGCCGGAAGGTCACCACGCTCTCGGTGCGCGGCGCGGCCGGGTCGACACCCAGCATGAGCTCCGGGCGGCTGCCCGCGAGCTCCTCCACCCGCCCGTCGTCGTGCAGCAGCAGCGGCGGCGGGTGCCCGGCGTTGGACCAGCGCAGGCTGGTCAGGCCGGCCGCCCGCTGCTCGGGGGTCTGCTCCACGCGGGCCACGGCGGCGGTGGCCATCGTGGGCATGCCCAGCCCCTGGACGGCGGCGTCGAGGTCGCTGAGCACCTGCGCCGGACCGATGCCCTGGCGGTAGGCGATGCCGCGCAGCAGCCCGCGCAGCTGGCCCATGGCCGCCGCGGCCGCGGTGTCGTGGCCCACGACGTCCCCGATGACCAGCACCGCCGCCCCGCCGGGCTGCAGGAAGGCGTCGTACCAGTCGCCGCCCACCTCGGCGGCCTCCACCGCGGGCCGGTAGCGGACCACGATCTCGGCGGAGTCCGGCGCCGGCGGAGCGGTCAGCAGGCTGCGCTGCAGCCCCGCGGCCAGCCCGCGCTGCTGCTCGTAGAGGCGGGCACCGTCCACCGCGAGGGCCACGCGCGAGGCGACCTCCTGCGCGGCGGCCACGTCGTCGGCGTCGGCCAGCGGCCGGTCGGCCGAGCGGTAGATGCTCAGCGCGCCGAGGGTCCGGCCCCGCGCCGAGAGCGGGAGGGTCACCGCCGACCGCGGCGCCAGCCGCCAGAACACCTCGCGGACCTCGCCCGGCGGGAGGGTGCGGCCCACCACCGTGCCGACGTCCTCCACGGTCAGCGTCCGGCCGCTGCCCAGCGCGCGCAGCACGGGCGCGTCGGGCTGGATCGAGGCCAGCCGCAGGTCGGCGTAGCGTGCCACGGTCGCGCGCTCGGCCGGGTCGCGGTGCCAGGTCGCGACGTCGCGCATCCGGCCGTCCTCGCCGGAGAGGCTGACGATCACCCAGTCCCCCAGCACCGGGACGACCCCCTCGGCCAGCCGCTGCAGGGCCGTCTCCTCGCCCTCGCCGGCGGTGAGGGTCGCACCGGTCACCGCGCTGACCTCGGCGATGACGGCCAGGCGGGCCGCGCTGCTCTGGGCGCGGGCCTGCGCCGCCCGCCGCTCGGTGACGTCGAGGAAGTAGACGGAGAGCCCGTCTGGGCCCGGCCACGCCCACACCTCGTACCAGGCGTCGAGGGGCGCGGGGTAGTACGCCTCGAAGACCCGCTCCTCGCCGGTGGCCGCGGCGCCGCGGTAGTTGACCTCGAAGTCGCTGCCGACCGCCGCCGGGTAGAGCGCCCAGATGTCGCCGCCCAGCAGCTCCTCGCGCGACCGGCCGAGCACCCGCTCGGCCTCGGCGTTGACGTAGGCGAACCGCCACTCGCGGTCGAGGGCGAAGAAGGCGGCGTTCATCGCCTCCAGGACCCGGGCCACACGGGCGTCGGCCTGCCGGCGGTTGGTGCTGTCGTAGCCGGCGCCGAGCAGCCGGACGGCGGTGCCCCGCTCGTCGGTCAGCGCCCGCCCGCGGCCCTGCACCCAGCGGGTCTCCCCGGTGGGAAGGACGACCCGGAACTCCGCCTCGTAGTCGCCGCAGGTCTCGATGGCGTGCTGGAGCGCCTCGAGCGTCCGCGCCGCGTCGTCGGGGTGCAGGCGCGCGGCGAACGCCTCGATGCTGCCGTCGAAGCTGTCCCGGGTGTAGCCGAAGATCTCCAGCAGGCGGTCGTCCCAGGCCAGCCGGCCGCTGACGAGGTCCCAGTCGAAGCTGCCGATGCCGGCGGCCTCGATCGCGAGGTCCTGCCGCAGGCGCGCCGCCGCGAGCTCGGTGTCGGGGCGGCGCTCGTCGTGGCGCAGCCGGTCCGGGCTCACGGTGGACTCACTCGCATTCCTGGGCCGGACGAGGGGGGAACCGACGTGGCGCGGCCTCGTCGGCACCACCGGGGGGCGCTCCGGACTCACGGCCGGCCCCTCTTTCTCTCATGGCGACGCCGTCGGCGCCACCTGCTGTGCCGCAATCGACACCGCGTCGACAGGCCCCGCCCCCGGGGTCAGGGGGAGGCGGGACCGTGGCGGACGGACCGCCGCGACGTGGAGGGGATCTCCACCGTGAGCAACGAGCCCGTCACCGGATGGATACGCCCCGAGTACGACGAGACGGCGGGCGCCCCCGGTCCAGGAGGGGCGCCCGCCGTCTCGGCAGGGAGGCGGACTCGTCGTCCGCCGGCACGAGGACACGGCCGGTGGTCGCGGGCGTCCAGCGTCGCGGTGCCTGCCGGCCCGGCTCCCGTGCCGACCGGACCGGTCGGCTCCGTCGACTCCCGGTCGCCGGTGGCGGACCGGCGGCTCGGTCCCCCGCAGCGCCGTCCGTCGGTGCCGGCGCACCCGGGGGCGCGGGTGGCGGCGGGACGGGGCGTCCCGGTCCGGCGGCGACCCGGTGCCGGCGGCCGGCCGCCCAGCGGTCTGCGCCTCCCTGGAGGGTCCGCGCGCTGCGTCGGTGCGCAGTCGGCGGGAGGTCGAGGCGAGGACCGGTGGAGCGGGACGGCGGTGCCGGCGCAGGTGCTGCGTCGGAGGGGACGACCGGGCGGTGCGGGGTCGGCCAGGAGTACGGAGGACGGGTTCGGGGCGACGGGAGCGGTTCCCGGGGGAACGGGAACCGGCGGCCGGCGGCTGGCAGGCGGTGCGGAGGACGGCGTCCGCGGCGGGGCCGGGGTCGCGCTGGGGGTCAACCGTGCGGCTGTCCCCGGGCCGGTGGCGGCCGCGGGTCACCGCGCGCCCGGGCCGGGCCGGAGGCCCGTGCGCTCCCGGGGCGGTGCCCGGCCGGCGCGGTTCCCGGGGAGGGGGTGGGCCGCGGTGCCGGCACCTGCCGGGCGAGCGGGGGGACCACCGGGACGCGGGGCGGGGCGACCGGCCGGGGAGCCCGGGCCGGAACGAGCGCCGCAGCGGGGGAAGGCGCCACGGGCTGGATCGTGGGCGTGCTGGGCAGCTCGGTGAGGACCACCGGGCCGTCGGCACGCGGAGCGGGGGCCACGGGGCGGCCCCAGGCGAGGTTCGCGCCGCCGGGGCCGGCGCCCCACAGCGCCAGGCGGCGCGTGACGGTGCGCAGCCGGGCCGCCAGGCCGCGGGGGAACGTGCGCAACCGGGCCCCCAGACCCGGGCGCGGCTGCGTCCGGACGGCCGGCTCCGGCGCGACGACCGGCGGCTGGACCACGGGCGGCCGCGGCCGCGGCACCGGCACCGGCCGGGCGGGCGGGAGCGGACGCACCCCACGGGCCGGGCGGGTGCTGCGCGCCTGGCCGGGCCGCAGCACCACGGCGCGTGCCGGGCGGGGACGGCCCCGCAGCGGCAGGTCGTCGGCGCGGTCGAGGACGTCCAGCAGCCCGCTCAGGGTCAGGTCGTCGGGCACGCGCGACGAGCGGAGCACCTGTGCCCGGTCCATCGCCATGCCGTCCTCCTGCAGGTAGTCGCCGCGGCCGGGGAAGGTGCCGCGGACATGCAGAAAGGTAGGGACGACGGCCCGCGCGGACGGCGTTCCGCGACACCTCCTGGAGGGCGCGTGACCGAACCGTTGTGCGGCCTCCCCGGACCGGTCGGTCACCCCTCGCCCGCGGCGGGGTCTTGTCGACAAGCCGTGCCCCGCTGAGCGTGGAAGCCGCTGGTCAGCGCGTCGGTCACCCCGGGACACGCCCGCCGGTCCCGGCGTGTCGGCCCGGCCGGCCCCGCACTCCCCGGCTGACAGGATGGCGCGGTGGCCGACCGCACCCCCCTGGTGATCGACACCGACCCCGGCATCGACGACGCGCTGGCGATCCTGCTGGCGCTGGCCAGCCCGGAGGTGGACCTGCAGCTGGTCACCACGGTGCACGGCAACGTCGACCTCGCGCAGACGACGGACAACGCGCTGCGCGTGCTGCACCTGGCCGGGCGCTGCGACGTCCCGGTGGCCGCCGGCGCCCGGGACTCGCTGGTGTACCGGCAGCCCGAGCGGGCCGGGCACGTGCACGGGACCACCGGCCTGGGCGGGGTGCAGCTGCCGCCCTCGCCGGCGACCGTGGACCCGCGGCCGGCCGTCGTCGCCCTCGCCGAGCTGCTGCTGCGCGCGGAGACGCCGGTGACCGTGGCCGCGATCGGGCCGTGGACCAACATCGCGCTGCTGCTGGCCACCTACCCCCAGGCCGCCGAGCGGATCGGCCGGCTGGTGCTCATGGGCGGCTCCGCGGCGCGCGGCGGCAACGTCACCGCCGCCGCCGAGTTCAACGTGTGGGCCGACCCCGAGGCCGCCCAGCGGGTGCTCGGCTCGGCCGTCCCCACCGTCCTCGTCGGGCTCGACGTCACCCTGCCCACGGTCCTCGACGCCGAGGGGATCGCCCGGTTCGCCGCCGCCGGCCCGGTGGGCGCCACCGCGGCGGCGATCCTGCAGCAGTACGTGGACCACGCCCGCTCGCCGTACGGCACCGCCGGCGTCGTCGTCCACGACGCGCTGGCGCTCGGCGAGGCGATCGTCCCCGGCACGGTGGGCACGGTGCGGCGGGACGTCGTCGTCGACACCACGCTCGGAGCCGGCCGGGGCCAGACGCTGGTCGACCGGCGCCGCGTGTCCGGCTCCCCCACCGCCGTCGAGGTCGCCGAGACCGTGGACAGCCCGGCGGCGGTGGAGTTCCTGGTCGGCCGGCTGGAGGCGCTCAGTCGGGCGGTCGGGTAGCCGGGCCGCCGTACGTGGAGTCGACGATGCCCAGGGCGATGTCGCGCAGCTTGCGGTTGTAACGCTGGGAGGCCTCCCGCAGGACCTCGAAAGCCTGCTCGGCGTCGATGTGGCGCTGCGCCATGAGCACGCCCTTGGCCTGCTCGATGACCGCGCGGGACTCCATCGCCAGCCGCAGGTTGCGGGCCTGCTCACCCAGCCGGTCGTGCGCGTCGGCGTTGGCCACCGCGACGGCCACGGCATCGGCCACCTCGAGTGCGGCGGCCAGCGACTGCGGGCCGGCGAACGCCCCTGGCGCGGACGCGTAGTTGTTCAGCGCCCCGATCGAGTTGCCCTGGTAGGGCAGCGGGATCGACAGCGAGCTGCGGACGCCGATGGCCCGCACGCGGGCCGCGTAGTCCGGCCAGCGCCGCTCGGTGGCCATGTCGTCGACGCGCAGCACCACGCCGCCGCGGCCGGCGTCCATGCACGGCCCGTACCCCTGCTCGTACTGCAGCTCGTCGGCGGCCAGCGCCATCTCCCCGTGGTACGCGGCGGTGAACGCCTTGTCGCCGCGGATCAGGGTGATCGAGGACGACTCCGTACCCGGGATGCTGCGGGCGGCGATGGTGGTGACCTCGCCGAGGACGTCGTCCAGCGCACGGTCGGCCAGGACTACCCGACTCAGGTCGCGCCAGAGCTCCTCCACGGGCGTCAGTCTGCCGCCCCCGGCTGGCCGACGGGAACGCCTCCAGTGGCTCCGGCCCCCCGCCGCTGCAGGACCGCGTTCCTTCGGCCAGGATGGGGGCGGCCGCACGACGACGGCCGGCTGACGCTCAGCACCGGCGGAGGAGGTCCCTTTGGGCCAGGAGACGTGGCCGCAGGCGCCGGTCCCCTCCGTGCCCGGCGACGTCTGGCACTGGCAGCTGGAGACGATGCACGTGGTCTCCCGGGTGCGGTCGGACCTGCGGGCCCGCATCGCGCACCCGTCGGTCTCCTCGTCCTCCACCGAGGACGCCCGCGACGGCCTGCTGCTGGTCTTCGAGGAGCTGGCGTCCAACGCCCTGCGCCACGGCGGCGGCGCGGTCCGCGCCCTGGTGGTGGCCGGCCCGGGGGGCTGGCTGATCGACCTCAGCGACGAGGCACCCGACCGGCCGCCCGTGCCCGCGATCGACCGCGACCCGGCTCTGGGCGGCATGGGCCTGCACCTGGTGGCGCAGCTGTCCAGCGACTACGGCTGGGAGGGCCGCCCGGGCCGCAAGCACGTCTGGGCCCGCCTCCCCAACGGCCGGCAGCCGGTCGAGACCGCGCAGGACCGCGTCCCCGAGCCGCGCGCCCCGGAGATCCCGCGGGACTGAGCGCATCGCGGCCCTCCCGCCGGTGTGTGCACTCTCCGTGGCCTCGACGGCCGTGAGGCCACGATGTGCGCACAGACCGGGCTCAGCGCAGCGGGGCCGCTACTTCCCCGCCCGGGTGACCGCCGCGCAGAAGCGGTCGTGGTCCTCCCGGACCGCCGCCATCGGGGCCAGCACCTCCTCCTGCGCCACCACGTCGACCGCGGCCTCCAGCCGCTGCGTCGCCCGGCGGGCCAGGCGGCGGGCCCGGGCCCCCACCAGCGGCCGGGCCAGCAGCGCCAGCAACGCCCCCGCCAGCAGCCCGCCGACCACCAGCAGCGTCGGCAGCGGCAGCCCCTCCACCCGGGGCAGCGGGACGACGTCGTCCAGCTGGAAGAAGCCCAGGACCACCAGCGCCAGCAGCCACAGCGCGCCGGCCAGCGCCGCCAGCACGAGCAGCCACTGCAGGCCGCCGACGCCCCGCTGCCACAGCGGGGTGCGTTGCGGCCCGAGGTCGGTGCCGGCCACGGCGCGGTCGAGCTCGTCGGCCAGGCGCTCCTCGGAGACCTCGACCGTGCGCCGCAGGTCGTCCCGCCACGCCTGCGGCAGGCCCTCCCCCGCGGACTCGCGTGCCTGCCGCACGGCTCGGGTCACCGCGGCCTTCTGCACCGCGCCCGCGGCGGGCAGCGAGGTGCGCGCCGAGCCCTGCCCCGCGCCGAGGTGCAGCCGGTCGAGCGGGTCGGCGCGCAGCTTGCGGGTCCAGCGCACCAGCGGCCAGCCGGTGGCCGCCGTCCCGCTGCGCCGGACCGAGCGCTCGACGGCGCCGGCCACCGCCGGGACACCCGCCGCGTCGGCGAGGGCCTCGGTGAGCTCCTCGCGGTCCTGCCGGCCGACCCCCGCGCCGCCGCCGTCGCCGCACTGGGCGGAGAGCGCGCCGGCCGCCGAGCGCACGTCGGCGGTGAGCCGGTCGGTCGCCGCCCGGCGGGCAGAGACGCGCGTGGCCAGGTCGGCGCGCAGCTCGCCCAGGCCGGTGCCGGTGCGCGCGGAGACGGCCAGCAGCGGCGTCCCGGCCAGGCCCTCACGGTCGAGGAGGGCCCGCAGGTCGGCCAGGCAGGCACGGGCGGACGCCGGGTCGAGCCGGTCGACCTGGTTGAGGACGACGAGCAGGACGCCGGCGTGCCCGGCCAGCGGCACCAGGTACCGCTCGTGGACGGCGGCGTCGGCGTACTTCTCGGGGTCGAGCACCCACACCAGCACGTCGACGAGCTGCACCAGCCGGTCGACCTCCAGCCGGTGCTCGAGCTTGATGCTGTCGTGGTCGGGGAGGTCGAGCAGCACCAGCCCGTCGAGGGCCGGCTCGGGGGCGTGCCGGTGCCGGCGGGGCACCTCCAGCCAGTCGAGCAGCCGGTCGGCGCCGTCCCCGCCCCAGACCGTGGCGTGCGCGACGCCGGTGGTCGGCCGGCGGACGCCGGGCGTGCTCACCTCGCTGCCCGACAGCGCGTTGAACAGCGTGGACTTGCCGCTGCCGGTGGCCCCGGCCAGCGCGACGACGGTGGCGTCGCCCAGCGCCTCCCGCGCCCCGGCCTTGGCCAGCAGCGCCCGCGCCTGCCCGACCTCGGGCACCTCCAGCCGCTCCTCGGCCACCTCGACGGCCTCGCGCAGGGCCGCCAGCCGGTCGGCCAGCGGCGGCGTCCTCCGGCTCATGCGCCCGCCCGTGCCGCGGTGAGTGCGGCGGCGGCCGCCCGCAACCGCCCGGCGTCGTCCGGACCCGGGGCGACGGCGTCGACCAGCTCGTCGAAGCGGCCCTGCTCGTACCGGAGCAGGGTGTCGGCGCGGGCCTGGAGGTCCTCGCGGGCGCGGGCGGCCAGCGACCGGACGGCGGCGTCCCCGAACACCGCCTCCAGCAGCCGCTGCCCGACCGCCGTCGTCCCGCCGGCGACGGCGACCTCCCCGCCGGTGAGCCCGCCGGTCTGGGCGAAGACGGCGACCATGACGACGGCGCCGGCGCCGTTGACGCCCCAGGACAGGACGCGGGCGCGGGTGCGCTTGCCGGCGCCCTCCTCGCGGACGAGGTCCAGCACGTGGCCCTGCCAGTCGCGGACCTGCGCCGAGGCGGCCTCCGGGAAGTCGTCGGAGACCCGCTCGAGGTCCTCGTCGGCGGCGTCCAGCAGGCCCGGCCCGCCCGGCAGCGCCCTCCAGGCGGTGACCGTGCGCTCGGCGGCGCGGTCGGCCTCGGCCCGCAGCAGCGTCTCCACGCTGGACTCCAGGGCGCCGGTGAGGTCGTCGGCGGGGGTGGCCCGCCCGCTCAGCGCGGCGGTGACCCGGTCGCGCAGCCGGCCGATCGAGCTCTGCAGCGAGCGCATCCACTCGCCGGTGCCGACGAACTCCTGCCAGCGGGCGAGCACCTCGCCGCGCAGCAGGCTGCCGCTGCGCACGCCGTCGTCGACCCCCTCGTAGGCGGCGGTGTAGGCCGCGGCCGCGGCACCCCGCAGGGCGGCGGCGGCCGCCGCCTGCTCCTCCACCGCGGCGGCGATGCCGGCCACCCGCTCCTCCAGGCTGGCCAGCGCGCCGGTGAGGGTCTGGCGGACGACGGCGGCGCGCTGCTCCTGGTCGGCGGCGAGGGCGTGCAGCCACTGCCGCAGCGGCGCCACCTGGTCGTCGGGGAGGAAGCCGTCGACCAGCGGGCGCTCCTCGACGACGAACAGCCGCGCGCCGGCCAGCCCGGCCCGCTGCAGCATCCCCTCGAGGTCGGGCGCGATCTCGGCCGCGGCGCCCGGGGGCACCCGGTCCAGGACGACGGCCAGCGCGGTGCCCCGCTCCTGCGCCGTCCGCAGGAGGTCCCAGGGGACGGCGTCGGCGTAGCGGGCCGCGGTGGTGACGAAGACCCACAGGTCGGCGGCGGCCAGGAGCTGGGCGGCGAGCTCGCGGTTGGACTCCACCACCGAGTCGACGTCCGGCGCGTCCAGCACCGCGAGGCCGGGCGGGACGTCGTCCCGCGGCACCAGCTGCAGGGTGCCGGACCCTCCGGCACCGCCGGTCACGCGGGCCAGTCCGGGGAGCACCCGGTCGCCGGAGAAGGCGGCGGTGTCGGCCCGCGCGCAGACCAGCACGGGCGCGCGGGTGGTGGGCCGGAGTACGCCGGCGGTGGTGACCGGGGCGCCGACCAGGCTGTTGACCAGCGTGGACTTGCCGGCCCCGGTGGAGCCGCCGACGACGGTCAGCAGCGGTGCGTCCAGGTCGCGCAGCCGGGGCAGCAGGTAGTCGTCGACCTGCTCGACGACGCTCCGGGCGGCGCGGCGGGCGCGGTCGGCGGTGGGAGCGGCCAGTCCGAGGGGGGCCGCGGCGACGGCGTCCCGCAGCGCGGCCAGGGCGTCGGGCAGCCGCGAGGGGAGGGTCACCCCCGGGGACTATCCCGGTGAGGCGGTTGTTAGTCGGAGCTCGCCATCGCCGCCTGGCGGGCGCGCTCCTCGCGCAGCGCCTGGAAGACCCGCCGGCGCAGCCGGTCCTGCTCCTTCTCGGGCAGGTCGACGAAGCGCAGGGAGAGGTGCCAGCGGGAGTTGCGGGTGTGCTGGCGCACGACCTCGGCCACGGTGACCAGCGCGCCGCCCTCCAGCTCCAGCGTCATCCCCATGCGGGCGCCGGGCAGCGGCTCGTTGCCGTAGGCCTCCACCACGGCGCGGCACCCGGCCTCGCTGAAGTCCAGGGTCTCGCCGTCGAGGTCCACCCCGTTGACCGCGGCCACGACCGGGAGGGAGACCCGCGCACGCACCGCCGTCCGCCGCTGGGTCTCCTCCGCCGGCGAGGTGACCGCGAGGTGCCAGCGGGGCACCGCGCCGCGCTCGACGGTGGTGACCTCGGCCATCAGGGAGCGGCCGCCCTCCGGGCCCATCCAGAACACCGACACCGGCTCGCCGACCCGCACCACCGTCTGCTCGACGAAGTCGCCGGCCGACGGGCGGACCACCACGGCGGCAGGACCGGTCGACTCCACCCGCGCGCTCACCGACAGGCTGCGCGTGGCCGTGCTGATCTCGGCCTCGCAGTCCTGCATCGGGTGGTCGACGCCGGGGGTGCTCATCGGTCTCCGTTCCGGGTTCTCCGACGTCGCGCGGACGTCGTCAGCAGACCGTAACCGCCGCCGCGCCCGGCGATGCTCAGGTGCGGGGTGTCCCACCCCCGTCGAGGGAGGCCCGCAACCGCTGGCGGACCGCCGGCCAGTCGTCGTCGGTCATGGCGAACTGGACCGTCGTCCGCCAGGTGCCGTCGCGGCGGAGGCGGTGCTTGCGCAGCCGGCCCTCCTCACCGGCACCGAGGGCGGCGATGGCCGCCCGCGACCGCGTGTTGCGCTCGTCGGTGTGCCAGACGACGCGGACCGCGCCCAGGTGCTCGAAGGCGTGGGTCAGCAGGAGCAGCTTGGCCTCGCGGTTCACCCCGCTGCGCTGCGCGCCGGCGGCCAGCCAGGTGTGGCCGATCGCCAGCGCGCGGCGGGCCTCGTCGACGTCGTGGTAGCTGGTGGTGCCGAGGAAGGCGCCGGTGGCCGGGTCGAGCTGGGCGAGGGGCCGCCGGTCGGCCTCCGCGCGGGCGGCGGCGATCTGCGCGGCCGCCTCCGCCCGCGTGGCCGGCCGCGGGATGGTCAGGTGCGCGAAGACGTCGTCGTCGGCGGCCGCCAGCCACCCGTCGGCGTGCTCCTCCGCCAGCGGGACGAGCAGCACCCGCCGTCCGTGCAGGGTGGGGGTCTGCTGCCAGGCGCCGGTCATCCCGGCCATCCTGCCGGGCGGCCTCAGCGGGTGCGGCGGACCCGGGGCCGGGAGCTGCGGCGCACCCGCCGCCAGCGGTTCGGCGTCCGCTCGGCGTCCAGCAGCTCGGTGTCGGCCAGCAGCCGCTCCACCGGGCCGAGGTCCGGGGGCACGAACGGCACCAGCGAGCGTCCCTGTGGCCGGCGCAGCCGCTCCACCGCCTGCAGCAGGGAGCCGCCGCACTCGGCGACCGTCGCGGCGACCGCCTCCGGCGGTACCCCGAGGTGCTCGCCGAGCAGGCGGTCGCGGAAGCCGGTGATCGTCCCGGCGAGCTCGTCGCGCCGCGGGTGGCCGTCGCGGGCCTCGATCGAGAGGTCGCACTCGGTGTCCAGGCCCATGGAGCGGTTGTTGAGGTTCGCCGAGCCGATCCGCAGCAGCCGGTCGTCGACGACGAGCACCTTGGCGTGCACGTAGATCGGCCGCCGTCCGGCGGTGACCGGCACGTACAGCCGGAACCGGCCGTGGACGTCGGCGTCGGCGACCAGCGCCAGGAGCTTGGCGCGGGCGGTGCCCATCGCCTTCTCCTCCAGCCAGCCGTCGGCGCTCTCCGGGTTGACGACGACGAACTCCGGCCCGTCCTCCTCCCGCAGCCGCTCGGCGATCGCCTCGGCGACCCGGCGGTTGGCGAAGTACTGGCTCTCGACGTACACGGTGCGCCGGGCGGCGGCGATCGCGGCCAGCCACAGCAGCTCGATCTCGTGCACGAGGCTCTGCCCGCCGTGCTCGGGACGGGTGCGGGAGATCGCGACGTCGACGTCGGTCAGGAGCGGCTCGACCTCCGGCGGCCAGCACGCCTCGACGTCCGGAACCGGTTCCAGGCTGCGGCCGGTGCCGCTGGCCCAGCGCTCCCGCGCGAGGTCGCCGAGCGCCCGGGCGGCCGGGCCGGACACCAGGCTGGTGACGTCGTGCCACGGGCCGGTCGGGCGGTGGGTGGACGGACGGCGGCGCAGCGGCTGCCGGTCCAGGTGCTCGGGGGTGTCCCACCGGTCGGCGGTGACGTCGATGCCGCCGGCGAAGGCCAGGCAGTCGTCGATGACCACGATCTTCTGGTGGTGCGCGCCGCCGACGGGGTGGTGCGTGTCGACGGTCATCGTCAGCCGCTCGGGGGTGCGCCGGTTGAGCAGGACGATCGGCGCCAGCCCCCGGCCGAGGCCCACGACCATGCCGTAGTCCCACTGCAGCACGCCGATCTCCAGCCGCGGGTTGGCCCGGACGGCGTCCTCCAGCACCCGGCCCAGCTTGTCCGCGCGACGGCCCCCGGTGTGCCGGCGTCCCGACCGGCGGGGGTCCAGGCGGATCCGCGGGTCGAAGTCCCAGCCGATGAACAGCACCCGGCGCTGGGCCCGCAGCACCGCGCCCTTGAGCGCGGCGAAGTAGTCGGCGGCGTCGACGAACACCGCGTGCCGGTCGGCGCGCTCCACCCGCCAGCAGGTCTCGCCGGGGACCAGGAGCTCCTCGGCGAGGACCGGACCCGTCCCGTCGTCCAGCACCCGGTCAGCCGTTGCGGCGCAGGAAGCCGGACACGAACTCCCGCAGGCTGCGCGTGGGCCGCAGCCAGGCGCCGTCGGGCGGGAGCGCGTCGAGGCGGACGCGGTCCAGCGGCTCGACGAAGGCGCCGGGGACGTCCTCGATGTCGATGAACTCGAGCAGGTCCGAGCCGATCGCGTAGCCGGCCACCTCGCTGAAGGCGACGACGACGACCTGGGTGCCGGTGCGGGCCAGCTCCTCCAGCGGCTCGGCGAAGTTGCGCCCGTCGCCGGAGAAGACCACGAGGCGGCGCAGCCGATGGCTGTGCTGCCGGACGGCGATGTGGTCGAGCATGTCCTGGTCGATGTCGTCGTCGGGCTGGGTCTTGGGCCGGGCGAAGACGGCGAACCCGAAGTTGCGCAACGCCTCGACCCAGCGCTGCAGCGAGCCCACGACCGGCGGGATGTTGGCGAAGACGCAGGCCTCGACCTCGGGGGCGTCGGGCGCACCGGGGTCCCCGGCGCCCTCGACGAACCACGCCGCGATCGCGTCGAAGCGCGGCCGGGACGCCGCGGTGGGCCGGGCGCCGATCACCGTCGACAGGGTCATGTCGATGTTCGGCGCGTCCCAGATGAGCAGGTCCAGCGCCGGGCGGGCCCGGCCCTGCGGCTGGGCTTCCTCGGCTGCCGGGTCGCCGGCGAGGTCCAGGTCGGTCACGGGGGCAGTCTGCCCGGTGACCGACAGCACCGCCGACGGGACACCCGCCACGGGCGGCGGCGCGGCGGGGGCCGGTGGTGCGGCGGGGCGCGGCGGTCCGGCGGGGGCCGTGGCCCGGCGACTGCGGCGGCGCAGGCGGGACCCGCCGTCCCCCGCTCCCGGTGCTGCCGACACGGGACCGCTCAGCAGCCCCGGCCCTGCAGGGCGAGGGCGCAGGAGTCACCGCCGGCAGCGCGCACCCGGTCGGCCCAGCGCGGCACCTCACCGGCCGGCATCGGGCGGGCGAGCAGATAGCCCTGGGCCAGGTCGCAGCCGGCCTCACGAACCATCTCCAGGTGCTCGGCGGTCTCGACGCCCTCGGCCACCGACCGGATGCCCAGGGTGCGGGCGAGGGAGACGATCGCGGCGAGCACCGCACCGGTGCCCCCGGCGGCCAGCCGGGCGGCCGCGGTCAGCAGCGAGCGGTCGATCTTCAGCGTCCCGATCGGCAGGGCGAGCAGCTGGGCGAGGGAGGACCAGCCGGTGCCGAAGTCGTCGATGGCCACCCGGACGCCGGAGTTGCGCAGCACCGACAGCTGGTCCTCGGCGCGCGTCGGGTCCTCGGCGACGCTGGTCTCGGTGAGCTCGAGCACCAGCCGCTCGGCCGGCAGCCCGGAGTCGTGCAGCGCCACGCGGACGTCGCGGACCAGCGTCTCGGCGGAGAAGTGCCGGGCGCTGATGTTCACCGACATGCGCAGCCGCAGCCCCTCGGCCTCCCACTGCGCGGCCTGCCGCGTCGTCTCCCCCAGCAGCCAGCGGGTGATCGGGATGAGCTGCCCGGTCTCCTCGGCGACGGAGAGGAAGGCGTCGGGCGACAGCAGGCCGCGGTCGGGGTGCTGCCAGCGCAGCAGCGCCTCCACCCCGTCGACCTCCCCGGTGTCGACCCGGACCACCGGTTGGTAGTGGACGACGAACTGGTCGACCGCGCCGTCGCGGAGCCGGTTGGCCACCTCGAGCCGCCACCGCGCGGCGTCCCGCAGCCCCGGGGAGAACAGGTGGATGCGGTCGCGGCCGGCGCCCTTCGCGGCGTAGGCCGCCGCGTCGGCGTCGCTGAGCAGCTGGTGGGCCTGGCGGGCGCCGGGCTGGGCGGCGGCGACGCCGATGCTGACCGACAGCGGCACGGAGATGCCCGACGCCTGGAACGGGCGGGTGAAGGACGTCTGCAGCCGGAAGGCGAGGGCGGCGGCCTCCGAGGTGTCGCAGTCTCGGGCCAGGACCAGGAACTGGTCGCCGCCGAGCCGGCCCACGCTGTCGCCCGGGCGCACCTGGCCGGCCAGGCGGGCGCCGACCTGCCGCAGCAGCTCGTCGCCGACGGCGTGACCGAGGGAGTCGTTGACCGTCTTGAACCCGTCGAGGTCGAGGAACAGCAGCGCCGCCCGGCCACCCGGCTCGGCCAGCGCCTCGCCGATCAGCGCCAGCAGCCGGGCGCGGTTGGGCAGGCCGGTGAGGTCGTCGTGGCTGGCCTGCCAGGCGAGGGCCTCCTGGGCGCGCACCCGCTCGGTGATGTCGATGTGGGTGACCACGACGCGGCCGGAGTGCTCGACCCGCGCCGCCTGCAGGCGGAACCAGGCGTGGTCGGTGCCCAGCACGTGCGCGTAGTCGCGGGTGAACGGCCGGTCGGCCACGCCGGCGCCGCCGGCGATCAGCTCCCCGATGCCGCGGGTGATCGCCTCGCGGTCCTCCCCCTCGATGCTCTCGGAGAGGACCTCGAGGTAGTCGTCGCCCACCCCGGCGGCCCGGAACCCCGAGCGCCGCACGATCTCCGACGCCGCGCTCCACCGCCGGTTGACCGACACGATCCGGCCACTCTGGTCGAGCAGGACCGTGGGTGAGGGCAGCCCGTCGAGGACGGCGGTCAACTGGACGAGCTCCTGGTCGCGGGCGCTGCGGCGCCGGTGCTCCGCGTCGACGTCCCGGAGGAAGACGGTCAGGCCGGCGGCGCCGGGGAACACGCGGGCCTCGTACCAACGGTTGCGCGGGCGGTAGAAGAACTCGACGGTGCGGGACCTGCCGTCGGCGAGGGCGGCCCGGTAGCGCTCCTCCAGCACGGAGCCGCGCGCCTCGGGGAAGCACTCGAGGGAGTCCTGGCCGACCAGGTCGTGCACCGCGCGGCCGAGCAGCGCGGCGGCGGCGGCGTTCACGTAGGTGAAGCGGCCGTCGGCGTCGAGGCGGTAGACGGCGTCGGGAACCGTCGACAGGGGATCGGCCGAAGCCCCCGCGTGGACGTGTCGGTGCACCCTGCCCGCTTCCTCTTCCCCCTGCGGCCGCCGTGGGCCCCTCTCCTCCAGGGCCACGCCGCCACCCCGTCCCCCGGACGGCGCTGCGGCGCATGACGCACAACCGAGGGTAACCGCACGCATGTAATTCAGGGAGCCGGAACGGCGCCCCGCTCGACGACGCCGGCCAGGGCGGTGCCCGCGGGCAGCGTGCCCAGCACCGGGCTCCAGTCGCCACCGAGGCGGGTGGCGCAGAAGGCGTCGGCGACGGCAGCCGGCGCGTACCGCACGAGCAGCGAGCCCTGCAGACACAGGGCCAGCTGGCCGGCGACCCGGCGGGCACGCACCGGCAGCCCCTCGGCGTCGGTGAGCTCGACCGCGAGCCGGGCCACGGCGGCGTCGAGGCGGCGGTCGGCACCGCGGGCCAGGTCCAGCTCCGCACGGACGGCGGCCAGCGACTCCGACGAGCGGCCCAGGGCCCGGAGGACGTCGAGCGCGATGACGTTGCCCGAGCCCTCCCAGATGGAGTTCAGCGGCGCCTGGCGGTAGAGCCGCGGCAGGCCGGACTCCTCGACGTAGCCGTTGCCGCCCAGCACCTCCAGCGCCTCGGCGACCGCGGTCGGGGTGCGCTTGCAGACCCAGAACTTGGCGGCCGCGCCGGCCAGCCGGAGGAACGCGGACTCCCCCGCGTCGACGGCGGCGGCGAGCCGGACGGCCAGCGCGGTGGCCGCCTCGCTCTCGACGGTGAGGTCGGCCAGCACGTTCTGCATGAGCGGCTGGTCGGCCAGCAGGGCACCGAACGCCCGCCGGTGCCGCGCGTGGTGGATCGCCTGGGTGAGCGCGGCCCGCACCGTGGCGGCCGACCCGAGGACGCAGTCGAGCCGCGTCGTGTTGACCATCTCGATGATCGTGGGGACGCCCCGACCGGGCTCGCCCACCAGCTCCGCCGTCGTCCCCTCGAACTCGACCTCGCTGGAGGCGTTGGAGCGGTCGCCGAGCTTGTCCTTGAGGCGCTGCAGGCGGAAGACGTTGCGGGTGCCGTCGGGGAGGACGCGGGGCACGAGGAAGCACGAGACGCCCTCGGGGAGCTGGGCGAGGACCAGGAACAGGTCGCTCATCGGGGCGCTGGTGAACCACTTGTGGCCGGTCAGGGCGTACGTCCCGTCCGCGTTCGGGACGGCGCGGGTGGTGTTGGCGCGGACGTCGGAGCCGCCCTGCTTCTCGGTCATCCCCATGCCGGCGACCAGGCCCCGCTTGGCCGTCGGTTCGGTCAGCCCGAACTCGTAGGCCGGCGCGGTCAGCCCGGGCTCGAACCGGGCCGCGAGGTCCGGCGCGGCCCGCAGCGCCGGGACGACGGCGTAGGTCATCGTCACCGGGCAGGCGTGGCCCATCTCGACCTGCGTCCAGCCGAGGTAGCCGACGGCACGGCGGACGTGCGCGTGCGGGTCGGGGCGTTCCCGGTGCCACGGTGCGCCGGCGAGGCCGTGCTCGAACGCCGTGCGCATGAGCTCGTGCCAGGCCGGGTGGAACTCGACCTCGTCGACCCGGTGGCCGTAGCGGTCGTGGGTCCTGAGGCGGGGCGGGTTCTCGTCGGCCAGCCGGCCCCACTCCTGCGCCTGCTCGCTGCCGGCCAGCGCGCCGAGGGCCTTGAGCGAGTCGAGCGCGGACTGGTCGGCGTGCCGCAGGCAGGCCTCGGTCAACGCGGCGTCCCCTGCGATCGGGTCGTGCCCGACCAGCGGGGGGACCTGGTTGGTGACCTCGTGCGTGACACCCATGGGCGGACCGTACGACGGCCCGGTTCCACGTGGAACGCGGCGGGCCCGCGGTGCGCCGCTCGCGAGGAGGGACCCGGGCCGCACCGGGAGGCGGGCGCCATGGCGGCCGGGCGGGGCGGGACGCCGTGGCGGCCGCGCCGAGGCACCGTCGCGGGAGCCGGTCGCTGCAACGACTGCCCGGAAGGCTGAGCAGACGCGGTGGACAAGACTCCCGACCGATCTGTGGACAGGCCGCTGAGCTGGGGATTCGGGTGGTTTGCGCCTCCTCGCCGGGATAGATTTCGAACACGTGATCGAAGGTGGCGGGAGGCGTCGTGGACGGCTTGCCCTCGGTGCTCGACGCCGTGGTCGGTGAGGAGCTGGCGCCGCTGGGCGCGGCGGAGTTGCTGGACCGGCTGCGCGGGCTGCTGGCCGCGTCGAACCGGCTGGCGGCGGAGGTCGCCCGCACCGTGCGGGAGTGCGAGGTGACCGGGGCGGCGGAGCACGACGGGCTGAAGAGCATGCAGTCGTGGCTGCGCGGGCACGGGCGGCTGTCGCCGGCCGAGGCCGGGCGGGTGGTGCGCAACGGCCGCGCCCTGGTCCAGCTGCCGGCGGTGGCCGCGGCGTGCGCCGACGGGCACGTCACGCCCGAGCAGGTCGCCGTCATCGCCCCGATCACCAAGGACGACCGGCTGGCCGCCGCCGTCGAGCAGGGCGTGGACC
>NZ_JBJGYT010000019.1:0-86368 GCF_054050135.1 Geodermatophilus sp. SYSU D00705
CACAGCGTTACGGCGGCCATGGCGAGAGGGAAACGCCCGGTCTCATTCCGAACCCGGAAGCTAAGCCTCTCAGCGCCGATGGTACTGCCCCGGAGACGGGGTGGGAGAGTAGGACGCCGCCGGACAACCATTCACGGAACGGGGGTCAGAGCCACGTGCTCTGACCCCCGTTCTCGTGCGTCCGGCCCAATTCCCGCCAGCACCTGTGCGTGCCGGACCGATCATCGAGGTAGGCACATCACCATGACTTCACCGCGTCGAGGCGCCGGCGGTGCCGACGGACAGGGCAGTTCCCGAGGCGGTCGGAGCGGCGGATCGCCCCGTGCCCAGGGAGCCGGTGGTGGCCAGCGTGGCGCCGCATCCCGGGGCCAGGACTCCTGGCAGGCGCGGCGCCCCAGCGGGGGTGGATCCGCCGGCCCCCGCCGCGCCGACTGGCAGGGCCGTCGTCCCGCGGACGAGCGCGGCGGCCAGGACCGGGGGCACTGGCGCGACCGCGCTTCCGGGGATCGATCGGGCGGCGCGCCCGGGGACCGCCCGCAGCGTGGCGACTGGCGGGACCGTCGTCCCGACGACCGTGGTCGCGGTGGGCGTCCCGAAGGTGGGCGTCCGCAGCGTCCGGCCGGGACGCGGGGTGAGTGGCAGGACCGGCGTCCCGAGGGTGGGCGTCCGCAGCGTCCCGCCGGCACGCGCGGGGACTGGCAGGAGCGGCGTCCCGAGGGCGGGCGGCCGCAGCGTCCGGCCGGGACGCGGGGTGAGTGGCAGGACCGCCGTCCGGAGCGGGATCGGGCACAGCGTCCCGACGCGGCCCGGGGCGACTGGCGTGACCGCCGTCCAGAGTCCGACCGCCCGCGCGGGGAACGTCCCCAGTGGTCCGACCGCCCCCGGCGTCCCGCGGGCGATGCTCCGCGCTCGGATCGGCCCCAGCGTCCCTCCGGTGACGCCTCCCGCCCGTCCCGTCCCCAGGGGACGGCCGGTGGGCGGGGCGACCGTCCGGAGCGCTCCGGCGGCTGGCAGGAGCGCCGTCCCCAGCGTGCCGCCGGCGGTGGCGGCCGCGGTGAGTGGCGGGACCGCCGTCCGGGCGACGACCGCCGTGGGCGGCCGGACAGCCGTCGCGCTCCGGCAGGGGCCCAGGAGCGGACGCCGCCGCTGCCCGCTGGTCCCGCCCTGCCCGACTGGGCCGACGCCCGGGACCTCGACCCGAGGGTCCGGCAGGCCCTGCGCGGGCTCGAGTCACGCAACGCCGAGCGGGTCGCCCGGCACCTCGTGGCCGCCGGCACGCTCGTCGACGAGCAGCCGGAGGAGGCACTCGCGCACGCCCGCGCGGCACGGGACCGCGCCTCGCGGATCGCCGTCGTCCGGGAGGCCGTGGGCGTCGCGGCGTACCACGCCGGCGACTACGCCGAGGCGGCGCGCGAGCTGCGTGCCTACCGGCGCATGACCGGCGACGAGGGGTACCGCGCCGTCCTCGCCGACTGCGAGCGCGCCGTCGGGCGCCCCGAGGTCGCGCTGCGCCTCGTGCGCGAGGCGCTGGCCGAGGGCCCGGACGCGGACGAGACCGTCGAACTGCGACTGGTCGAGGCTGGAGCGCGCCAGGATCTCGGCGAGCTCCCCGCTGCTCGGCTGGTCCTGGAAGCCGCGCTCGGCGGCCGGCCGCGTCCGGACTCCGTCGACCTCACCGACCCTGCCACGCTGCGGCTGGCCGAGGCCTACGCGGAGCTGCTCGCCGCGGCCGGTGTCGAGGCCCAGGCCGCGGAGTGGGCGGAGGCGATCGCCGCGCACGCCCCCGAGGAGCCCGACGTCGAGTTCTCCGAGGAGGAGCTGCCCGAGCTCGTGCACGAGGGCCCTGCCGACGAGGTGGACCCCGAGCGCGGTCCCGAGGCGGCCGCGGTGGAGGAACCGGCCGTCGTTGGGGAGACCCCGGCGCCGTCGGACGACGAGTCGGCTGCGGCTGACGAGGACGAGCTCGACCTGTCCGAGGACATCGAGGCCGAGGTCGCCGAGCTGCTGGGCGAGATCGACCCGCCGGGGGACGACCCCCAGCGCTGAGCACCGACACCGCGACGGTCCCCGTCCACACCTGCGCTCCGCGTCCACAGACCGGCCGCGGGGCTGGGACGGGGACCGTCCGGCGGTGAGGCTGCCGTCATGAGCGTGGCAGTCATCGACCGGAACGACGTGGTGCTCCGCGGGCGGCTCTCCGCCCCAGCGGAGCTGAGATCCCTGCCCAGCGGCGACACGCTGGTCACCTTCCGGCTGGTGGTCCGCCGGCCCGAGCCCCGGGAGCGGGGCCAGACCGTCGACGTCCTCACCTGTGTCACCTACGACCGGGGCCTGCAGCGCCGGGCGGCCGCCTGGGAGGCCGGCGACGTCGTGGAGGTGGAGGGCGCGCTGCAGCGCCGCTTCTGGCGCACCCCCACCGGCACGGCATCGGTGTGCGAGGTCAACTGCCGGCGCGGCCGGAAGGTCCCCCGCGCGTCGGGAGCCGCGGTCGCGACGGCATGACCCGGTCAGTCGGTGTGCGGGCGCAGCACCAGTCCGGTGCGCGGCTTCGGCACGAACAGGGTGGACTTGCGCGGCATGCGCGCACCCGCCCGGGCCACCGCCGCGACGTCGGCGGGCGACGGTCCGCGCAGGAGGACGGCGACGCCGTGCCGGGCCGCCGCACCGGCGAGTGCCTCCTCCACCGTGTGCGCCACCAGCACCGAGCCCGGGTCGTCGGGCCGGCCCCACAGCCCCTGGACGAGACCGTGGTGGGCCAGGACGACGTCCAGACGGCGCCAGGCGGGCGGTGCCTCGGACGGCACGGCGGCGCGCACCTGCGCCGACGGGTCGGCCAGCCGGACCAGCCGGGTGCCGTCGCTGAGCAGGAGTCCGTGCTCGGCCGGGTCGGTGAGCCACTGCCGCACCGCCGCGGCGAGGTCGTCGGACGGAGCGGTCCGGACGTCGGTCACGGAGAAGCCGCGCCGCGCGGCGGCGAGCGCCGCGTCGAGGGGCAGGTCGGGCAGCACACGGTGGATGGCGTGCACCCGCAGCCCGCCCGGTCCCATGGGCGTGAGCAGGGCCAGCACGGCGTGCGCGCCCGGGTCACCGGGCCGGTTGCGCGCGTGGGCCTGTGCCGCGGCGAACCGGTGGTGGCCGTCGGCGATGACCGCTCCGGTGCGGCTCAGCGCCGTGGTCAGCCGCGCCACGAGGTCCGGGTCGGTCACCCGCCACAGCCGGTGTGCGACACCGTCGGCATCGGCGACGACCAGGTCCGGCTCGGCCGCGCGCGCGGCGTCGGTGAGTACCGGGACGTCGGGATCGGGGTCGTGGGCGAGCACGATCGGCTCCAGGTCGGTGCCGGTGGCCGCGAGGAGCGCGCGGCGGCCCTCGACCGCCACCGGGTAGGTGTCCTCGTGCGGCAGCACCGCCCGGGAACCGGGAGCCGGCAGCACCACCGCTGCCAGCCACCCGACCGTGGCCGGGGTGCCGTCAGTCGGGCACATCTCGTAGACCCACAGGGCCGGGGTGGCGTCCCGGCTGAGGACGCCGCCGGCCTCCCAGTCGCGGAGGGTCCGGGCGGCCTGCTCCGCCGACCGGGTGGCGGCGTCGTCCCCGGTGCCACCGGGTACCGGCGGCACGTGGGGGAGGATGAGCCGGACCACGTTGTGCGGGTCGGCCGCGGCCAGCCGTTCCCGCCCCTCCGCGGTCACCAGGTCGTAGGCTGGCGAGCTCACCCGGGCCAGATGCCCGGGGTCACGTCGCCGGTAGGTCAGGGCGCGGAAGGGCCGGACCTCGAGCCCCGTCGCTGTGGGGGGCGGAGCGTCCGCCGACGACGAGGGCACGAGGGGAATCGTAGGAGCGTGCTGTCCGGGTGTGTCGTCCCGGCCGGTCCCGGCGAGGGGCCGGCGGTGCGTGGGCCCGCGGCGGGCAGCGGGACCGAGGGGGCGGGCGTGGCGGACGTGGGGGCTCCCGAGGGCGACGTCTACGACTGGTACCAGCGCGGACTGCAGTTGCTGGCCAACCGGGACCCGGCGGCTGCGGCGACGCTGCTGGGCCGGGCGGTCGAGGCCGAGCCGGACTCCCGCAGCCTGCTGGAGGCGCTGGCGCGGGCGCAGTACGACGCCGGGCGGTACGAGGAGGCGATCGGCACGTTCGGTGAGCTGATCACGCGCAACCCCACCGACGACTACGCCCAGTTCGGGCTCGGACTGGCGGCCAGCCGGGCCGGTGACCTCGAGCTGGCGGCCGAGCACCTCGCCCTCGCCGTCGCGATGCGTCCCGACCTCGGTCACTACACGCGAGCGCTGCGCGGGGTCCGGGCCCGCCGGACCCGGGGGACGGCGTGAGCGGCCTCCCGCCGTCGCTGGCGGCCGGCTGCCCGCAGCCGCCCACCACGGTCTTCGACGTGGCGCTGCTCGACCTCGACGGGGTCGTCTACGTCGGCCCCGACGCCGTGCCCGGGGTGCCCGCCGCGCTGGCCCGCGCCCGCGACGAGGGCATGCGCCTGGGCTTCGTCACCAACAACGCCGCGCGCACGCCGGAGGACGTCGCCCGGCACCTGTCCGACCTCGGCATACCGGCGGGTCCCGGCGACGTGATCACCAGCTCCCAGGCAGCCGCGTCCGTCGTGGCCGAGCGGCTGGGCCCCGGCGCGCGGGTGCTCCCCGTCGGCGGTCCCGGGGTGGCCGCCGCGCTGCTGGCCGCCGGGCTGACCGTCGTGGAGCGGGCCGAGGACGAGCCCGTGGCCGTCGTCCAGGGGTACGGCCGGGAGGTGGGCTGGGCGCAGCTGGCCGAGGCCGTCGTCGCGGTCCGCAACGGCGCCGAGCACGTGGCCACCAACACCGACGCCACCATCCCCTCACCGCGCGGGCCGCTGCCCGGCAACGGCGCGATGGTCGGCGTCGTCAGCGCGGTCACCGGCCGGCCCCCGCTGGTCACCGGGAAGCCGGACCCGGCCATGCACGCCGAGTGCGTGCGCCGGACGGTGGCCCGGCGTCCGCTGGTCGTCGGCGACCGCCTCGACACCGACATCGAAGGGGGACGGCGCGCGGGGGCGGCCAGCCTGCTGGTCTTCAGCGGCGTCACCGATCCGGCGGGCCTGCTCGCCGCCCCTCCGATGCAGCGGCCGGACCTGCTGGGGACCGATGCCGCCGCGGTCCTCTCGGCCCACCCGCCGGTCGTCGGGGCCGGAGGGGGCTGGCGGTGCGGCGGCTGGGTGGCCCGGCCGGTCGGGGAGGGCGGGCGCCTGGAGCTGGCCTGCGCCACGCAGGGGGCGGACGGCGGGGACGGACTCGACGGGTTGCGGGCACTGTGCGTCGCGCACTGGGCGCTGCACGCCGACGGCGCCGCGCCCCCGAACGTGCAGGCGTCCGACGAGGCCTCCGCCGCCGCACTGGCGCGCTGGTTCCCGGGCGGGCTCCCGTGACCGGGCGACCGGGGTGGCGGACCGGACCGGGCTCAGAGCATCTTGCGCAGCCGCAGCATGTCCCGCAGCCCGGCCTCGAGCTTCACCCGCCCCGTGGCCCACGCCGGGGCGAAGGAGAGCTGGCCGTCGGTGAGGGCGAGCAGGTCGTCGCTGGTCATCGTCAGCCGGATGTCGGCCTTCTCCAGGGACTGGTCCTCCGGCTCGGCCCGCAGTTCGTGGACCGCGCCGCGGGACAGCCGGCCGCGGACGATCTGCCCGAGGTCGGGCAGCCGGCAGGACAAGCTGCGGTCGAGGCCATCCGCGGCCGGGTTGGCCGCGAGGTCACCGAGGATGCCCTTGAGGGCGGTCATGCACTGCTCCATCGTGGCCACGCGGGCGTGCCTCCATCGCGCGAGGGGACCTGGCGGGCGAACGCTATCCGCCCGTCCACGACCCGTGCCCGTCGTCCCCGGCCGGTAACCTCGCGGGCCGGGACGCACCCGCGGTCGGCACCGGCCACCGGGGGCCGTCCGGCGCCGTGGCGCAGCAGCGCACCGCACACACACACCCATCCGAGAGGCGAGCGATGACCGAGCCGAGCCGACCGCGACCGGTTCCCGGTCCGCCGCGCCCCGGCCCGCGTCCGGCGCCGGTCCCCGGCCCGGCCGCCGTGGCAGGAGCCCCGGCCCCGGCCGAGGTCGAGCCCGGGTCCGGGAGCCCGGCGGCGGAGGAGGCCGGGGGCGGGGCCTTCGCCGACCTGGCTGAGCGGCCCCTGGCCGAGCACGTGGCCGTCTTCGAGGCCGAGCACGCCCGGCTGCAGCGCGAGCTCGCCACGATCGACCAGCTCTGATGGTCCGCCGCAGCCGGCTCGACGCGGAGCTCGTGCGCCGCGGGCTGGCCCGGTCCCGCGAGCACGCCGTCGCGCTGATCAACGAGGGCCGGGTGGCCGTCTCCGGCCGCGCGGCCACCAAGCCCGCCACGGCGGTGGACCCGAACACCCCCGTCGTCGTCCGTTCCGACCCCGACGCACCGAGCTGGGTGTCCCGCGGGGCGCACAAGCTGCTGGGAGCGCTCGAGGCGTTCCCGGTGCCGGTCGAGGGCCGGCGCGCGCTCGACGCCGGCGCCTCGACCGGCGGCTTCACCGAGGTGCTGCTGCGCGGCGGCGCCCGGGAGGTCGTGGCCGTCGACGTCGGCTACGGCGAGCTGGCGTGGTCGCTGCGCACCGACGAGCGGGTCACGGTGCTCGAGCGGACCAACGTGCGGTCGCTGACACCGGAGCAGATCGGCGGGCCGGTGGACCTCGTCGTCGCCGACCTGTCCTTCATCTCCCTGCGCCTGGTGCTGCCCGCGCTCACCGCCTGCGCCACCGCTGCCGCCGACCTCCTGCCCATGGTCAAGCCGCAGTTCGAGGTGGGCCGGGAACGGCTGGGCGCCGGCGGCGTGGTGCGCGACCCGGCCCACCGGCAGGACGCCGTCCTCGAGGTCGCCCGCGCGGCGGCCGAGCTCGGGTGGGGCACCGCCGGCGTGGTCGCCAGCCCGCTGCCCGGCCCGGCCGGCAACGTCGAGTTCTTCCTGTGGCTGCGCCGGGACGCCGGTCCACCACGGGAGGACGACGTGCGCCGTGCCGTCGAGGAAGGACCATCGTGAACCGGCGGCCCAGCCCGCCCACCGGCGCCACCGAGGAGGAAGCGTGAGCGAGGTCAGTCCCGCACTGTGGGCGCCCAGCGGGAGCAGGCACGTCCTGCTCACCGTGCACACCGGCCGGCAGGACATCGTGGAGCTGGCCCGCAGCTCGGCCGCCCGCCTGGCCAAGGCCGGCATCACCGTGCGACTGCTGGAGGAGGAGGCGACCGACCTCGGCATCGAGGGCGCGCACGTGGTCGCCGCCGACGCCGAGGCCGCCCGCGGCGCCGAGATCGTCATGGTCTTCGGCGGCGACGGCACGTTCCTGCGCGCCGCCGAGCTGGCCCACCACAGCAACGCCGCGCTGATGGGGGTCAACCTCGGCCGCGTCGGCTTCCTCGCCGAGACCGAGCCGGAGGCGGTCGAGGAGACCCTCACCGCGATCGAGCGCTGCGAGTACTCGGTGGAGAAGCGGCTGGCCATCGAGGTCGACGTGCTGGACGGCACCGGCGCGGTGGTGGGCGGTACCTGGGCGCTCAACGAGGCGTCGGTGGAGAAGATGGAGCGCTCCCGGGTACTCGACGTCGTCCTCGCCATCGACGGCCGGCCGCTGACCAGCTTCGGGTGCGACGGCATCCTCTTCTCCACGCCGACCGGGTCGACCGCCTACGCCTTCTCGGCCGGCGGACCCGTGGTCTGGCCCGACGTCGAGGCGATGCTCGTGGTGCCGTCCAACGCCCACGCGCTGTTCTCCCGGCCGCTGGTCACCTCACCGGACTCCGTGCTGAGCGTGGCCATCCCCGCCGACGGAAACCGGGCGCGGGTCTCCGCCGACGGGCGCCGGGTGCTCGAGGTGCCCGAGGGCGGCCGGGTCGACGTGCGGCGGGCCGCCCGGCCGGTCCGGATCGCCCGCGTGCACAAGGCGACCTTCGGCGACCGGCTGGTGGCCAAGTTCGGCCTGCCCGTGCGCGGCTTCCGCGACGCGCGCACGCACGACCCGGGCCACGAGCTGACCCCCACCCGCAACGTCCTGACCCGCGGCATCGTCGGCGGGGACACCCGGGAGGAGGGCCGCGGTGGCGGCACGGACGACGACGCGTGAACCCCGCCGGAAGCCGGCGCCGGTCCCGGCGGGCGACTCCGGACCCGAGGACGCCGGCCGGACGGCTCCGGGCGCCGGTCCGGCGGAGGGGGAGGGCGCGCCGGCGGCAGGTCGGCGTGGCCGGCTGACCGAGCTGCGCATCCGCGGGCTCGGCGCCATCGACGACGTCACCCTCGAGCTCGGGGACGGGCTGACGGTGGTCACCGGCGAGACCGGGGCCGGCAAGACGATGGTCGTCACCGGGCTGACCCTGCTCTTCGGCGGGCGCGCCGACCCCGGACGGGTGCGCGCCAACGGCCGCGCTGGGGTCGAGGGGCGGTTGGCGCTGCCCGCGGACTCGCCGGTGTGGGAGCGGGCCGCCGACGCCGGTGCCGACCCGGACGACGACGGCAGCCTCATCCTCGCCCGCACGGTCAGCGCCGAGGGCCGGTCGCGGGCGCACCTCGGCGGGCGCAGCGTGCCGGTGGGCGTGGTCGCCGAGTTGGCCGAGGGGCTGCTGGCGGTGCACGGGCAGAGCGACCAGCTGCGGCTGTCCCGCCCCGCCGAGCAGCGGCGCGCGCTGGACCGGTACGCCGGCCCGGCGCACCTGGAGCTGCTCGACCGCTACCGGGTCGCCTACGCCCACTGGCGGGAGCTGGCGGCCGACCTGGACCGGCGCCGCGGCCAGGCGCGGGAGCTGGCGCAGGCCGCCGACGTGCTGCGGCACGGGCTGGAGGAGATCGAGGCGGTCGGCCCGCAGCCAGGGGAGGACGAGGAGCTCGACGCGCAGGCGCGGCGGCTCAGCGACGCCGACGCGCTGCGCGCCGCCGCCGACGAGGCCCGGATGGCGCTGGTGGGCGACGTGACCGGTGACCTCGGCGCCGACGACCTCCCGCAGGACGCCACCGCTGCGCTGGCCATCGCCGAGCGTGCCCTGGCTGCCTCCGACGACCCCACGCTGGTGCTGCTGGCCAAGGACCTCGCCGACGCCGTCGCCGTGGTCTCCGACGTCTCCGGTCAGCTGGCCACCTACGTGGCCGACCTCGACGCCGACCCCGCGCGCCTGGCCGAGGTCCTGGACCGCCGTGCCGCGCTCACCGCGCTGGTGCGGAAGTACGCCGACGTCGGGGAGGGCGTGCACGGCGTCCTAGCGTGGGCCGAGGACGCCCGGGGCCGGCTGGCCGAGCTCGACGTCTCCGACGAGGCGCTCGAGGCGCTGGAGGCCGCCCGCGACACCGCGCGCGCGGAGCTCGCCGACCTCGGCGCCCAGGTCTCGGCGGGGCGCCGCGCGGCCGCCGACGGGTTCGCCGCGGAGGTGGGCCGGGAGCTGGCCGGCCTGGCGATGAAGAGCGCCCGCGTCTCCTTCTCGATCGACACCGACCCGGACGCCCCCGGCCCCGAGGGCCTCGACGAGGTCGCGCTGCTCATGGCCGCGCACCCCGGCGCCCCGCCGCGGCCGGTGCACAAGGGCGCCTCGGGCGGTGAGCTCTCCCGCGTCATGCTCGCGATCGAGGTGGTGTTCGCGGGTGCCGACCCCGTGCCGGTGATGGTCTTCGACGAGGTCGACGCCGGCGTCGGCGGTCAGGCGGCCGGCGAGATCGGCCGGCGGCTGGCCCGGCTGGCCCGCCAGCACCAGGTCGTCGTCGTCACGCACCTGGCCCAGGTCGCCGCGTTCGCCGACACCCACCTCGTCGTCGACAAGTCGCCGGACACCGGCGCGGGCGTCACGGCCACCGACATCCGCGGCGTGGACGGCGAGGACCGGGTGCGGGAGCTGGCCCGGATGCTGTCCGGGCTCACCGACAGCGACACCGGTCAGGCGCACGCCCGCGAACTGCTCGCCGTGGCCGCGGCGGCCCGCGCGGCGACCTGAGCAGGGCCCCCGGCGGGCTGCACCCGGCCGGGTGATCGTCGTTCCGGCCGTGGACCCGGCCGGGGGACGGCAGGAGTGGCGGCGCTCCGGCCGGGGTAGGGGTCGATCGTGCGCAACCGATGCCTGGTCAGTGTCGACCACCCCGGGACCCGCCGGAGCGGCGGGTCCGCCCGGTGAGCTGCTTCTCCTCCGCCGACGAGTCGGCGCACTACGGGTTCTCCGTCTGCATGCTGCTGCAGCACTACCGCGATCAGCTCGGCTGGGCGGAGGAGGGCGTGGTCGAGCTCGGCACCGGCGACGCCACCGCCATCGCCGACGTCGTCGCCGGGCTGCCGGAGCTGCGGGTGCGCAGCTTCGACATCAGCGCCCCGTCGGTCGAGAGGGCCCGGGAGAACATCGCCGCGCGCGGTGTGGGCGACCGCTACACCGTGGAGCTCGGCGACTTCTTCGACGGCGCGGACTCCGCCGGGTCGCCCGCCGTGTCCACGGTGATCGCCAACCCGCCCTACATCCCTGCACCCGACCGCGACATCCTCATGCCGGAGCTGTGGGGCGGGGTGCACGGCAACGACCTGGTGCTGCAGCTGCTCAAGGCCGGCTACCGCAACGTCGTGGTGGCCGTGCCCAGCTACTCCGACCCGGGCAGCACCGTGGCCACTGCCGGCGACCTCGGCTACCGGGTGGCCAACTTCCTGGCCATGGGCCTGGACTACGGGCCCTACAGCTCCGAGCCCAAGGTCCGCGACCACATCCGGCGGATGTGCGCCGAGGGCCGCGGCTGGGCGGGGGACGACGAGTACATGGTCGCCGTCGCCCTGTTCACCCAGGACCCCCACATCCCCGGCGACCGCTCCACCCAGCTGCTCCGGGCCCTGCAGATCCCGGTCTGACCCGGCACAGGGCAACGGCGGGGCGGACCCGGACAGCCGGCGCCGGCACCTGACCGCGTTCGGGACGGCGAGCCGCCCGGCGACGCGGGGCGGGGAGTGGGGCCGGAGGCTCCCTCGACGAGAGCCGGGTGGGGTTCCGCGCCGCACGGGACGGCACCCGGCCGCGGTGCGGTCCCGAGGACCGCAGTGCGGACCGGTCACGGGGACCGCCGTCTCACCGCCGCTTGGCGTACCCGGCCAGACCGAACTGCAGGAGGGCCAGCCCGCGCTCGCCGCGGGCCCGCAGCTCCGCGGTGAGCTCCGGGCCGGTGACCCCGGCGAGCACCCGGTCGCGGGCCAGCTCGAGCAGCGCCGCGTAGAGGCCCAGCACCGAGTGGGCGGCCAGCCACGGGGCGAGCTCGCCGGGCTCGGGGCGGGTCTCCTCGGCGATCAGCTCGGCCAGTGCCGCGGTCAGCTCGCCCAGGATCTCCCGCTCGCGGACCTGCAGCGTGTGGCTGCCGCGGATGATCCGCGCCATCTCCGCCACGCCGGCCGCCGCCTCGGGCGCGCCCAGCCCGCTCATGGCCCGGACGACGAAGGTGCCGGCTGCCGCCGTCACCGACTCCCCGGCCGGCCGGGTGCGCACCGCGTCGAGCAGGGCGGCCCGCATCGGCGGGTCGGCCTCGAAGACCAGGCCCTCCTTGACCGGGAAGTGGTTGAACACCGTCTTCTCCACCACGCCGGCGCGCTGGGCGATCTCCACGACGCTGACCGCGTCGAAGCCGCGCTCGGCGAACAGTTCGGCGGCGGCGTCCACGATGGTCGCCCGGGTCTGCTGGCGGCGGCGCTCGCGCAGTCCCGGCCCGCGCAGCGCGCGCCGGCTGCGGCGCCCGCCCCGCGCGGGGTCGGCCGGGGCGGCCGCCGCCGAGGCCGGGGGAGCGGGCACGGTGACCCCGGGCAGCGGGGGCGGCGTGGCGTCGTCGTCCTCGACGGGGACCGGGGCGTCCTCGCCGGCCTCGGCCGCGGCCTCCGCGTCGGGGGAGGGCGCGCCGTCCACCAGCACGTCGTCCTCGGAGGTCCGGCCGACCGTGTGCGCCGCTCGTGTCACCCACGCAAGGCTAGCCAGCCGACCTGGACCCTCCGGCGGGTCCCGTCGCGGCACCGCGCCCGGCGTGTCGCGCGCCCCGTGGTGTCGCTCACGTAACGTGACGGAACGGTTGCCCCTGCGCGTCGGACGACGGCGTGCCGGAGCGCCCGTGGGAGGGTGTAGGCCATGCGCATCGGCTCCCTCCGTCGTGGCCGGGCACCGGAGTCGGCACCGGGAGTGACCGGCACCGTGCGGCTGGACCGCCGGACCAAGAACCTCACCAAGCGCCTGCGCCCCGGCGACGTCGCCGTCATCGACCACGTCGACATCGACCGCGTGAGCGCGGACTCCCTCGTCGCCTGCAGGGTGGCCGCCGTCGTCAACGCCTCGGCCAGCATCTCCGGCCGCTACCCGAACCTGGGCCCGGAGATCCTCACCAACGCCGGCATCCCCCTGGTGGACAACGTCGGGAAGGAGGTGCTCTCCGCGGTCAAGGAGGGTGCCCAGGTCCGCGTGGACGGCGACCGGCTGCTGCTGGACGACGGCACCGTCCTCGCCAAGGGCACCGAGCAGACCCCGGAGACGATCGCCGAGGCGATGGCCGAGGCCAGGGCCGGGCTGTCGGTCCAGTTGGAGGCCTTCGCCACCAACACGATGGAGTACATGAAGCGCGAGCGGGCGCTGCTGCTCGACGGCGTGGGCGTCCCCGACGTCGTCACGCCCATCGAGGGCCGGCACGCGCTCGTGGTCGTCCGTGGGTACGACTACAAGGAGGACCTCCAGGCGCTGCGGCCCTACATCCGCGACTACCGGCCGGTCCTCATCGGTGTCGACGGCGGCGCCGACGCGCTCAAGGAGGCCGGCTACCAGCCGGACATGATCATCGGCGACATGGACTCGGTGAGCGACGACGTCCTGCGCTGCGGCGCCGAGGTCGTCGTCCACGCCTACGCCGACGGCCGCGCGCCGGGGCTGGCCCGCGTGCAGGACCTCGGCGTCGACGCCATCACCTTCCCCGCCGCGGCCACCAGCGAGGACATCGCGATGCTGCTGGCCGACGAGAAGGGCGCCAAGCTCATCGTCGCCGTCGGCACGCACGCCACCCTCGTGGAGTTCCTCGACAAGGGCCGCGGCGGCATGGCCTCGACCTTCCTCACCCGGCTGCGGCTGGGCGGCAAGCTGGTCGACGCCAAGGGCGTGAGCCGGCTGTACCGCAGCCGCATCTCGACGCTGACCCTGGTCGTGCTGGTGCTGGCCGCCTTCGTGGCCATCGGGTCGGCCCTCGCGGTGTCCGCGGCCGGCCGCGTCTACTTCGAGCTGCTGCTCGACCAATGGAACAGCTTCGTGTTCTGGCTGGAGAACCTCTTCTCGTGATCGACTTCCGCTACCACCTGGTCTCGCTGATCGCGGTGTTCCTGGCCGTGGCGCTCGGGATCGTCATCGGCACCACCGCGCTCAACCAGCCGATCCTCAGCGACCTCGAGAGCCAGGTCGACGCGCTGGCCGCGGACAAGCGGTCGCTGGAGGACCAGTCCCGCGAGCTGCAGGCCCAGCTGGACACCGGCGACGCCTTCGAGGACGCCGTCGCCCCCGCGCTGGTCGCCGGCAGCCTCGGCGGCCGCAGCGTCGTGCTCGTGGTGACCAGCGAGGAGGTCGAGGCCGAGACCGTCGAGGAGGTCGCCACGCTGGTCGGCCAGGCCGGCGGCGCGGTCACCGGCACCCTCCGCCTGCAGCCGGAGTACAGCGACCCCGCGACGGCCGCCAGCCTGCAGAGCTACGTGACCGGCCCCGGCCTGCCCACCGGCCTGACCCTCCCGGAGACCGACGACACCGGTCAGCTGGTCGGGTCGCTGCTGGCGCAGGTCCTCATGCGGCCGGCCGGGGGCGCGCCGGCACCGGACACCGCCGCGCTCTCCTCGGTCCTCGCGGGCCTGTCCGCGCTGGAGGTCCTCACCCAGGAGTCGCCGTCGGTGACCCCGGCCGACTTCGCCGTCGTCCTGACCGCCGGCGCCTTCGCCGACGACGAGGCCGAGGACCGCACGGGCACCCTGGTCGACCTGGCCGTCGCGCTGGACGCCGCCGGCTCGGGTGCGGTCGTCTCCGGCGACGCCGCCAGCGCGCGGGACACCGGCCTGGTCGGCGTCATCCGCGCCGACCCCGGGTTCTCCGCCGCGGTGTCCACCGTCGACAACGTCGTGGCCTCCGCCGGGCGGATCAGCACCGTGCTGGCCCTGGGGCGGGAGGGCGAGGGCACCTCCGGCAAGTACGGCACGGGCGAGGACACCCAGCCGGTGCCCCCGGTCCCCGCCGCCACCCCGTGACCCGCCGGTCCGACGGCGCCCGGCGGACGGCGCTGCTGGCGCTGGGCGGCGCGGCCGCGGCCCGGGTGGCGCTGGCCGGAGCCGCCGCTGTCACCGCCCGCCCGGCCGGGGCGCCGTGGCGCCGCACCAACTACGCCGGCCGCCCGGTCACCCTGCTCGGCGGACCCGCGCTGGCGGTCGCCGCCACCGCCACCGCGGCGGCCGGGGCGCCCGCGGGCACCCGCGCCGCGGCGCTGCTGGCCGGCACCGCCTCCGGGCTGGTCGGGGCCTACGACGACCTCGCCGGGGCCCGTCCCGAGCAGGCCCGCGACAAGGGCCTCGCCGGGCACCTGGCCGCCCTGCGCGCCGGGCGGGTGTCGGCCGGCGCGGTCAAGGTCGCCGGCATCGGCGCGGCCGCCGCGGCCTCGGCGCTGCTGACGCGGCGCGGGCGCGGCCCGGTGGCGCTGGCCGACGCCGTCCTCACCACCGGCCTGGTGGCCGGCACCGCGAACCTGGTGAACCTGCTCGACCTGCGCCCCGGCCGCGCCGCCAAGGCCGCGAGCCTGGCGGCGGCCGCGGGCCTGGGCGGTCGCGCCGGCGGGCTGGTCGCGGGCCCGCTGGGAGCCGCCCTGGCCGTCCTGCCCGCCGACCTCGGCGAGCGGGTCATGCTCGGCGACTGCGGTGCCAACTCCGTGGGCGCCCTGCTCGGGCTGCGGCTGGCCGCCATCCCGGGGCGTCCCGCCCGCGCCGGCCTGCTGGCCGCGGTCGTCGCACTCACCCTGGCCAGCGAGAAGGTGAGCTTCACGGAGGTCATCGAGGCCACGCCGGGCCTGCGGGAACTGGACCGGCTCGGCCGCCGTCGCGCATGACGCGTCGGCAGGTCCTCCGCGGGGTCGCCGGCGCCGCCGCCCTCATCGCCGTCCTCACCGTGCTGGCGCGGCTGGCCGGTTTCGCCCGGACGCTGGTGTTCACCAACACCGTCGGCGCCGAGAGCACCGGTGACACCTACCTCGCGGCCAACAACGTCCCCAACATCGTGTTCGAGGTCGTGGCCGGCGGCGCGCTGGCCGGCCTCGTCGTCCCCATGCTCGCCGGGGGCATCGCCACCGGGGACCGCGAGCAGGTCCGGCGCACCGCCTCGGCGCTGCTGGGCTGGAGCCTGCTGGTCCTGACCCCGCTGGCCGTGCTGCTGGCCGTCCTCGCCGAGCCGATCGCGCGGCTGCTGCTCGGCTCCGACGACGAGGCGCAGGTCGACCTCGCCGCGCGGTTCCTGCTCGTGTTCGCCCCGCAGGTGGTCCTCTACGGCATCGGCATCGTGCTGACCGGCGTCCTGCAGGCCCACCGCCGCTTCGCCGCCCCCGCCCTGGCGCCGCTGCTGTCCAGCGTCGTGGTCGCGGGGGCGTACCTGACCTTCGCCGCCATCGGGGGCAGCCGGTCGGCGGACGGCCTGACGACGCCGGCGGAGCTGGTCCTCTCCGTGGGGACGACGCTCGGCGTGGTGGCCCTGACCCTCAGCCTGCTGCCGGCCCTGCGCCCGCTGGGGCTCGGGCTGCGGCCGTCGCTGCGCTTCCCGGTCGGCGCGGCTCCGCGGGTGCGGCGGCTCGCGGTGGCCGGCGTGCTCACCCTCGCCGGCCAGCAGCTGGTGGCCGTGGTCGCCATCCGGCTGGCCAACGCCGGCGCCCCCGACGGCACCCAGGTCGTCTACGTCGCCGGGCTGACCCTCTTCCTGGTGCCGTGGGCGGCGCTGGCGGTGCCGCTGGCCACCTCGGCGTACCCCGGGCTGGCCGAGCGCGCCGAGGTGGGCGACGAGGCCGGCTACCGGCGGGCCCTCGCCCCGGCCGCCGCCCTGGTCCTGGTCGCCTCGCTGGCCGCCGTCGCGGTGCTGGTGGCCGTGGCCGGGCCGATGGCGCGGGTCTTCCTCGCGGGGGAGCCGCCGGCGACGGTCGGGGCCCTGCGGGACACGATCGTCGCCTTCGCCCCCGGGCTGGCCGGCTACGGGCTGGTCGCGCTGCTCAGCCGCGCCCTGTACGCCCGCGGCCTGTGGAAGGCCCCCACGGTGTGCGTGCTGGGCGGCTGGCTGCTCGCGGTCGCCGCCGACGTCGTCCTCGCCGGGGTGCTGCCGCCGGCCGACCGCGGCGCGGCGCTGGCCGCCGGGCACACGCTCGGGGTCACCGTCGCCGGGCTGGCGCTGCTGGCCGTCGTCGCCCGGGTGGCGGGGCCCGCCGCGCTGGCCGGGGTGCCGCGCACCGGGCTGCCCGCGCTGCTCGCCGCCGGTCTCGGCGCGGCCGCCGGGCTGCTCACCGCCCGCGCGCTGGACGCCGACCCCGTGCCCCGGGGGAGCCTGGTGTCGGTGGTGGGCGCCGGCGTGCTCGCCGCGGCGGTGGCGCTCGCGGTCGTGGCGGCGGTCATGATGGTCACGGCGCGCGGCCCGCTGCGGGCGGCCGTGCGGGGGCTGCGGACGTCGGACCGGGAGGTGCAACGGTGACTGACCCGCTGCCGCTGCAGGGCCGCCGGGTGGCCGAGGTGCTCGCCACGAGCACCGGCGGCGTGGGCACCCACGTGCGGGCGGTGCTGCCCCCGCTGCTGGCCGCCGGCGCGGACGTCGCGGTCTGCGGGCCGGCCGCCACCGAGCAGCTGTTCGGCTTCACCGCGACCGGCGCGGAGTTCAGCCCCGTCGGCATCTCCGCGGGCCTGGCCCCGGCCGCCGACGCCCGCGCCGTCGCCGCGCTGCGCCGCGCCACCGCCGGCACCGACCTCGTGCACGCCCACGGCCTGCGCGCCGGCCTGGTGGCCGCCGCGGCCCGCCGGCTCGGCGACCGGCGCCGGCCCCTGGTGCTCACCCTGCACAACGCCCTGCCCGACGGCGGCGGCCCGCTGCGCCGGGTCCTCCGCGCCGCCGAGGGGACCACCATCCGGGGCGCCGACCTCGTCCTGGCCGCCTCCGGCGACCTCGCCGAGAACGCCTGGCGGCAGGGCGCCCGCGACGTGCGGGTGGCCCCGGTGTCGGCGCCGCCGCTGCCCCCGCCGGGCCGGCCCGCCGCCGACGTGCGCGCGGACCTCGGTCTCGTCGACGGGCGCCCGCTGGTCGTGGCCGTGGGCCGGCTGCACCCGCAGAAGGGTTACGACGTCCTGCTCGACGCGGCCGCCCGCTGGTCCGCCGACGCCCGCCTGCCCGCGCCGCCGCTGGTCGCCGTCGCCGGCGACGGGCCGCTGCAGGGGGAGCTGGCCGCCCGCATCGCCGCCGAGCGGCTGCCGGTCACCCTGCTCGGCCGCCGCGCCGACGTCGCCGACCTGCTCGCCGCCGCCGACCTGGTGGTGCTGCCCTCGCGCTGGGAGGCCCGGTCGCTGACCGCCCAGGAGGCGCTGCGCTCCGGCACGCCGCTGGTGGCCACCCGCACCGGCGGGCTGCCCGAGCTGCTCGGGGACGCCGCCGAGCTCGTCCCGGTGGGGGACGCCGCGGCGCTGGCCGAGGCGGTCACCGGCCTGCTGACCGACGCCGACCGTGCCCGGCGGCTCGCCGAGGCCGGCACCCGCCAGGCGGCCACCTGGCCCGACGAGGCGGCCACCGCCCGCCAGCTGGTCGCCGTCTACCGGGAGCTGCTCGGACCCCCGGGGGCCGGCGCCCGATGACCCCGGTCCGCCGGGCCGCCGCCCTGCTGGCCGTGGTCCTCACCGTGCTGCTCGCCGGCGGCGCGACGACGGCCGCCGCGGCGCCCGCGGGAGCCGACCGCGTCCTCGTCGTCGGCGTGCCCGGCCTGGTCTGGAGCGACCTGGACCCCGACGCCACCCCGAACCTGTGGGCGCTGGCCGACGAGGCCCCCATCAGCGCCGTCTCGGTGCGCGCCGCCCGCGCCACCAGCTGCCTGCTCGACGGCTGGGCCACCCTCGGCGCCGGCAACCGGGCCCGCTTCCCCGCGCCGGACGAGTCGATCCCGCCGGTCCCGCTGCCCACCGTGCCCCTGCCCGGGGAGGCGCCCGGCACCGACGGCGAGCCGGCCGACCCCGGCGCCGCGCCGGCCGACGACGCCCTCCCGGAGGAGGAGCAGGCGCCCGCCGTGCCCCCGGCCGCGCCGTCGCTGTCGCACTGCGGACTGCAGGAGCGGCTGGCGGCGGCCGGCCTGGCCGACCCGTACTCGGCGGTGGCCGCGGTGGCCGCCGACCCGGCCACCGCCCGCTTCGGGGCCGAGCCGGCCGCGCTCGGCGCCGCGGTCGGCTGCGCCACCGTCGTCGGCCGCGCTCCCGCGCTCGCCGCTGCCGCGCCCGGCGTCGCGCTCACCCAGCGGGAGCGGCTGCCCGCCGACCCCGCGCAGGTGGCCGAGCTGCTCGCCGGCTGCCCCCTCACGCTGGTCTCCCTCGACCCGCTGGTGGACGCCGGTGAGGCCGACCTGGAGAGCAGCGACACCGGCACCGAACCCCGGCCGCGGGCCACCGCCGTCGGCGAGATCGACGCCGCCGTGGGCCGGCTGGCCGCCGCCGTGGACGCCGCACCGGGGGAGACCCTGCTGCTCCTGCAGGGCGTGTCGGAGGTCAACGACGGCCGTCCGCAGCTGCACGTCGGGATCGCCTCCGGGCCGGGGTTCGAGGAGGCCGGGTGGCTGGACTCGGCGAGCACCGGCCGGGCCCCGTACACCCAGTTGATCGACGTCGCGCCGACCGTGCTCACCGCGCTCGGCCTCGACGTCCCGGCGTCGATGAACGGCCAGCCGCTGCGGGTCGCCGGTGAGCGGCCGCCCCTGGCGGAGGCAGTCGGCGTCCTCGACCGGGCCAACACCACCGCCGCGGTCCACTACCGCAGCACCGGCGCGTTCTTCTGGGGCCTGGTCGCGGTGGACGCTGCCGTCGTCGGGCTCGGGCTGCTGGTGGCCGGGGGCCGGCGCCGGGGTCGCGCGCCGCGCCGGGCGGGGGAGTGGCTGCGCGGGGCGGTCCGCCCGGTCGCGCTCGGCGCCGCGGCCCTGCCCGTGGCCACCCACCTGGCCGGCCTGCTGCCCTGGGAGGACACCGGGGCGCCGCGACTGGCGCTGGCCGCATCGGTCCTGCTGACCGCCGCGGCGGTCACGGTGGGAGCCGCGCTCGGCCCGTGGCGCACCGCCCGCCTCGGCCCGCCGGCGGCGGTGCTCGCGATCACGCTGGCCGCCCTGGTCGGCGACGTGCTCACCGGCTCGCACCTGGAGCTGGGCGGCCTGCTCGGTTACGACGCGATCGTCGCCGGGCGCTTCACCGGGTACGGCAACCTCACCTTCGGCCTGCTGGCGGTCAGTGCGCTGCTGCTGACCGCCTTCGCGGCGGCGGCCGCGGGGCGGCGGGCCCCGGCGTCCCGGTCCCGCGCGGTCGTGGGCGGCACGGTGCTCGCGGCCGGGGTAGCGGTCGTGGCGGTCATCGGCACGCCCGCACTGGGCCGCGACTTCGGCGGCGTCCTCGCCGCGCTGCCGGGGTTCCTGCTGCTGGCCATGCTGCTCACCCGCACCCGCGTGACGCTGACCCGGTTGGCCGCGGTGCTGGCGCTGGCGGTGGTCGCGGTCGGCAGCCTGGCGGTCGCCGACTGGCTGCGGCCCGCCGCCGACCGCAGTCACCTGGGCCGCTTCGTGGAGCAGGTGCTCACTGGCGAGGCGTGGACCGTCGTCAGCCGCAAGGCCGAGGCCAACCTCGGCATCCTCCTCGGCAGCCCGCTGGCCTGGATGCTGCCGGTGGCCCTGGTGGCGGCGGTGTGGCTGGTCCGCCCGGCCGGGGGACGGCGGGGCGGGTGGGTGCAGGGCCTGCTGCCGGCGCCCCTGCGCGGCCCCGGTCTGCTGCGCGGGCGCCCCGACCTGCTGGCCGCCGACGACCTCGCCACGCTCCGGGCCGGCCTGCTGGCGACCGCGCTGAGCCTGGCCGTCGGCGCGGCGGTCAACGACTCGGGCGTGGCGCTGCCGGCGACCGCGGCGTCCCTGCTGGTGCCCCTGCTGGTCTGGCTGGCCGCGGCACCGCGCACCAGCGGCCGCGAGGGGGCCGAGGTGGCCGACGGCACTCCCGGTCCCGACCCGGTCGCCGGGCCCGACCGTGTTACGGTCGTCTCCCGTGGATCGACCGTCTGGAACGCGTGACCATGACTACGGGGCTAAGGGTCTCCTCCACAACTCCCAGCCGACGAAGTTCGTCTTCGTCACCGGTGGAGTTGTCTCCTCTCTCGGCAAGGGCCTGACGGCCAGCTCCCTCGGGGCCTTGCTGTCCAGCCGTGGTCTGCGGGTGACCATGCAGAAGCTGGACCCCTACCTCAACGTCGACCCCGGCACGATGAACCCCTTCCAGCACGGCGAGGTGTTCGTCACCGAGGACGGCGCCGAGACCGACCTGGACATCGGCCACTACGAGCGCTTCCTCGACACCGACCTCACCGGGCGGGCCAACGTCACCACCGGCCAGGTGTACTCCGACGTGATCGCCAAGGAGCGCCGCGGCGAGTACCTCGGCGACACCGTGCAGGTCATCCCGCACATCACCAACGAGATCAAGGCCCGGATCCTGGCCGGCGCCGAGTCGGCCGAGCGCGTGGACGTCGTCATCACCGAGATCGGCGGCACCGTCGGTGACATCGAGTCGCTGCCCTTCCTCGAGGCGGCCCGCCAGGTGCGGCACGAGATCGGCCGGGACAACTGCTTCTTCCTGCACATCTCGCTGGTGCCCTACATCGCGCCGTCGGGCGAGCTCAAGACCAAGCCGACCCAGCACTCGGTGGCCGCGCTGCGCAGCATCGGCATCCAGCCCGACGCGCTGGTCTGCCGGTCGGACCGGGAGATCGGCACCGGGCTCAAGCGCAAGATCAGCCTGATGTGCGACGTCGACGCCGAGGGGGTCATCTCCTGCCCCGACGCGCCGTCGATCTACGACATCCCGAAGGTGCTGCACCGCGAGGGCCTGGACGCCTACGTCGTCCGCCGGCTGGGGCTGCCGTTCCGGGACGTCGACTGGACCGTGTGGGGCGACCTGCTCGACCGGGTGCACGCGCCGAAGCAGACGGTGACGATCGCGCTGGTCGGCAAGTACATCGACCTGCCCGACGCCTACCTGTCGGTCACCGAGGCGCTGCGGGCCGGCGGGTTCGCCCACCGCAGCCGGGTGGAGATCCGCTGGGTGCCCTCCGACGACTGCCAGACCCCGGAGGGCGCCGCGCACGCCCTGGCCGGCGTCGACGGCGTATGCATCCCCGGTGGGTTCGGCGTCCGCGGCATCGACGGCAAGCTCGGCGCCATCCGGTACGCCCGCGTCAACGGCGTCCCGCTGCTGGGGCTGTGCCTGGGCCTGCAGTGCATGGTCATCGAGGCGGCGCGCAACCTGGCCGGGCTCGAGGAGGCCAACTCCGCCGAGTTCGACCCCGAGACCCCCGACGCGGTCATCGCCACCATGGCCAGCCAGGTGGACGTCGTCGCCGGGCAGCGGGACATGGGCGGCACGATGCGGCTGGGCAGCTACCCGGCCGCCCTGCAGAAGGGCTCGGTGGTGGCCGAGGCCTACGGCAGCACCGAGATCACCGAGCGCCACCGGCACCGCTACGAGGTGGCCAACGCCTACCGCGACCGGCTGACCGACGCCGGCCTGGTGTTCTCCGGCACCTCGCCCGACGGGCTGCTGGTGGAGTTCGCCGAGCTGCCGCGGGGGACCCACCCGTTCTTCGTCGGCACCCAGGCCCACCCCGAGCTCAAGAGCCGCCCGACCCGGCCGCACCCGCTGTTCGCGGCGTTCGTGCAGGCGGCGATCGACTTCTCCGAGTCCGCGCGGCTGCCGGTGCCGGTGGACGAGGCGGAGAAGGTCGGGATCTGACCGTGACGGAGCCCGCCCGGCCGGGGGAGTACGAGGTCCTGTCCTCCGAGACCCTCCACGAGGGCCGGATCATCACGCTGGTCCGGGACACCGTCGCCATGCCCGGCGGCGGGACCAGCGACCGCGAGGTCGTGCGGCACATCGGCGCCGTGTGCGTCGCCGCCGTGGACGACGAGGACCGGGTCGTGATGGTCCGGCAGTACCGGCACCCGGTCGGCGGGTACCTGTGGGAGCTGCCGGCCGGCCTGCGCGACGCCGAGGGGGAGGCGCCGCTGGCCACCGCGAAGCGGGAGCTGGCGGAGGAGGCCGGGCTGTCGGCCGAGCGCTGGTCGCTGATGGTGAACAACCTCAGCACCCCGGGCTTCTGCGACGAGCAGGTGCTGATCTACCTCGCCGAGGGGCTCTCGGAGATCGACCGGCCCGACGGCTTCGTCGTCGAGCACGAGGAGCTGGACATGACCGTGGAGCGGGTGCCGCTCGCCGACGCGGTCGCCCGGGTCCTCGCCGGCGGCATCCGCAACGCCTCGGCGGTCATCGGCGTGCTGGCCGCCGCCCAGGTGCGGGCCACGAAGCCCGAGCTGCGCCCGGCCGACGCGGAGTAGTCCGGGACCGGGACGCGCGCGGCCGGCGTCCACACCCCTCTCGCCGATGCTCGTGCTCTGCCCACGTGGCTGGGCAGAGCACGAGGATCCGGCAACGACCACCAGGGCCGGCGCCGCCCCATCCGGCTCGCCGACGTCGGGCGACCGGGAGGGTCAGCCGATGGTCACCGGGCTCGAGGTGCCCACCTGCACCCAGCGGAGGGCCGAGTCCACCTCGATCTCCTCCTCCAGCCAGAAGACGTAGGGCACCCCGCGCTCCAGGCCGGCGAGGGTGGCGCCGACCTCCACGCAGTTGGCGGCCTGGGCGACGACCTGCTGCGGCGGCACGGGCTGCGCACCGGGCACCAGTCGCTGACTCACCGCCTGCACCCGGTAGCGGCGGACGTCGGTGTGGCCGTCCGCCGGCCAGCTCACCGCCGCCGACCCGGGGCCGGGCACGACCGTCGGGCTGATCCGCCGCGGGCTGCCGGTGCTGCCGCAGAGTGCCTCCGGGAGCTCGGTCTCCATCGGCACCCCGCGGGGCACCATCGGGTGGGGGACGTCGACCTGCACGCCCCGGGGGGCCAGCGGAGCGGGGCCGGTGGCGACCACCGGCGGCGCGACGGTCACCGGCAGGGTCGCCGTCTCCTCGGCCAGGGCGGCGGCCGGCGGGACGACGGGGGCGGGCGCCGAGGGGAGTGAGGGCCGGCTGACGGCCGTGAGCTGGGCGGCCACCTGCGTTGCGGGCACGCTCAGCGTGACCAGCCCGGCGGCGACCACCCCGACGGCGGTGCCGTACCGCCGGCCGGTGCCGCGTCGCCGCCGTCCGTCCCGCCGGCTCTGCTGCCGACCGCCCCGCCGCCCTCCGGCCATGCCCACCTCCGGGTCTCCGGGAGGGACATCGGCACGGGTGGGGCCGTCCTCAACGCCAAACCGGCGCGGTCAGCCCGAGGCGCTCCAGCTCGAGGCCCGCCAGCGCTCGCGTCGCGGCCGCGTCACCGGCGTGCCAGGCCGCCGCGGTGCCCGGGGGCAGCGCGGCCAGCCGGGGCAGCGGTGCCGTGGCCAGCGCCCGGGCGGCGAGGGCGTCCGGATCCGCGGCGGCCAGGACCTGCGCCGCGCCGGCCTCCCGCGCCCAGCGCAGCCGCCACGGCGCCCAGCGCAGCAGCAGCCAGCCCACCGGCAGCGCCACGAGGACGACGGCCAGCAGGGCGGCGAGGGTGCCCACGGCGTCCTGCACGGCCTGCCCCGTGCTGCCGGCGGAGGTCCCCGCGGCACCCAGGGCGTCGAAGGGCGCGGCGAGGTCGTCGCCGACGAGGGGCACGTCGCCGGCGGCCTCGGCCGCCGACGCCATGTTCCCGGCCACCGAGGCGCCGAGGTCCTCGACCGCCCGGCCGGGCTCGGCGAGCACCAGGACGGCGCCGTGCACGGCCCGGGCCACCAGCACCCAGAGGACCAGCCAGGCGAGCATGCCGGCGTCCGCGGCCAGTTGCAGGCCCCGCAGGCGCGGGCGGGGGGCGTACAGGCGCATCGAGGTCCTCCAGGGGGATCGGGCCGGAGGCCCCTACCCGGGGACGGACGGCGTTCACCCGTGCCGGTGCCCGCGGCCCGTTGCGCTCGGGCGCGGCAGGTGATCCCGCCTACACTCCGCGCGAGGCGCGCCCCGACCGGGCGCCCACGACGCGGGACGGGGCCCCGTCACCCTCGGGTGCCCCCGCACCGGGAGCTGGAGTGCGGACATGCGGGTCGGGGTCCCCCGAGAGGTCAAGAACCGCGAGTACCGGGTGGCGCTCACCCCCGCCGGGGTGACCGAGCTGGTGCGCGCCGGGCACACGGTGCTGGTCGAGCGGGGCGCGGGGGAGGGGTCCTCCATCCCGGACGACGACTACGTCGCGGCCGGCGCCCGCATCGTGCCCACCGCGGACGACGTGTGGGGCGCGGCGGACCTGCTGCTCAAGGTCAAGGAGCCGGTCGCGGAGGAGTACGGCCGGCTGCGCGCGGGCCAGACCCTGTTCACCTACCTGCACCTGGCGGCGTCCAAGGAGTGCACCGACGCCCTGGTCACCTCCGGCACCACGGCGATCGCCTACGAGACGGTGCAGACGGCGAACGGCGCGCTGCCGCTGCTGGCGCCCATGTCGGAGGTGGCCGGCCGCATGGCCCCGCAGGTCGGGGCGCACAGCCTGGAGCGGGCGCACGGCGGCCGCGGGGTGCTCCTCGGCGGGGTGTCCGGCGTGTACGCGGCCAAGGTCGTGGTCATCGGCGCCGGCGTCTCCGGCATGAACGCCGCCGCGATCGCCCTGGGCATGCAGGCGGAGGTCGTCGTCCTGGACCGGGACATCGACAAGCTGCGCGCCGCCGACCGCATCTACCAGGGGCACCTGCAGACGGTGGCCTCCAACGCCTACGAGATCGAGCGCGCGGTGCTCGACGCCGACCTCGTCATCGGCGCGGTGCTGGTGCCCGGTGCCAAGGCGCCCACGCTGGTCAGCAACGAGCTGGTGGCGCGCATGAAGCCCGGCTCGGTGCTGGTCGACATCGCCGTCGACCAGGGCGGCTGTTTCGAGGACACGCGGCCCACGACGCACGACGAGCCGACCTTCCGCGTGCACGGGTCGGTGTTCTACTGCGTGGCGAACATGCCCGGCGCGGTGCCGAACACCTCGACCCACGCGCTCACCAACGTGACGCTGCCCTACGTGATGGCCCTGGCCTCCGAGGGCACCGTCGCCGCGGTGCGCGCGGACCGGGCGCTGGCCCACGGGGTCAACGTGGTCGCCGGGCAGGTGGTGCTGCCCGAGGTCGCGGCGGCCCACGGGATGTCCGCCGTCGGACTCGAGGAGGTCCTCCACTGACCGCCGTCGCACCCGCCACCGACGTCGCGCGGACCGTCACCGGCTACCTCGACCACCTGACCGTCGAGCGCGGCCTGGCCGCGAACACGATCGCCTCCTACCGTCGCGACCTGCGCCGCTACACCGAGTTCCTCGAGGCCGCCGGGGTGCGCGGGCTGGCGGAGGTCGCCGAGTCCGACGTCGCCGGCTTCCTCACCGCGCTGCGCCAGGGCGACGACGCCCACCCGCCGCTGTCGGCGACCTCGGCCGCGCGCGCGGTGGTCGCCGTCCGCGGGCTGCACCGCTTCGCCCTGCTCGACGGGCTGGTCCCCGACGACGTCGCCCACGAGGTGCGCCCGCCGACGCCGGCGCGGCGGCTGCCCAAGGCGATCCCGGTCGAGTCGGTCGTGGCCCTCATCGAGGCCGCCGGCGCCGTCGACGGCCCCCGCGGGTTGCGCGACCGCGCGCTGCTGGAGCTGCTGTACGGCACGGGCGCGCGCATCTCCGAGGCCGTGGGGCTGGCCGTGGACGACCTGGACCGCGGCCAGTCGGTGGTGCGGCTGGCCGGCAAGGGCGGCAAGCAGCGCATCGTGCCGGTGGGCAGCTTCGCCGTCCGCGCGGTCGAGGAGTACCTCGTGCGCGCCCGCCCGGCGCTGGCCGCCGCCGGCCGCTCCGGCGTGCGCGGCGGCGCGCTGTTCCTCAACGCCCGCGGCGGCCCGCTGTCCCGGCAGAGCGCCTGGGCGATCCTGCGGACGGCGGCCGAGCGGGCGGGTGGGGTGGACGGGGTGGACCTGGTGGACAGCGTGTCGCCGCACACCCTCCGGCACTCCTTCGCCACCCACCTGCTCGACGGCGGCGCCGACGTCCGCGTGGTGCAGGAGCTGCTCGGCCACGCCTCGGTGACGACCACCCAGGTGTACACGCTCGTCACCGTCGACCGGCTGCGCGAGGTGTACGCCAGCAGCCACCCGCGGGCGCTCACCTGACAGTCGGCGTCCCGCTGGTTCGGTGGCAGTTGCCAGCAGATCTGCCCGAACCGCCGCTCCGGGTTGGCAGTGGTCGCCATGTCGACACGGCGCGCGGCGTGCCTCCTCGGTAAATCGCGGGATCCTCCCTAGCGTCTGGATCACCCGCGCGGCAGAACGGCTGACCGCCCCGGCCCCCGAGGCCGGAACGGGCACGAGGTGGAGGAACCTGACCGATGGCGATCCGAGGGGACGTGGCCGCCCCGGCCGTCGCGCTCCCGACCGACACCGGACCGGAGATGGGCGCCGCCGCCTCGCGGCTGGACCCCGCCCGCGCGCGGGTGCGCCCGCTGCCGGAGCCCAAGCCGCTCACCCAGCACGGGCCCGCCCGCGTCATCGCGATGTGCAACCAGAAGGGCGGCGTCGGCAAGACGACGTCCACCATCAACCTGGGTGCCTCGCTGGTCGAGTACGGCCGCCGCGTGCTGCTCATCGACCTGGACCCGCAGGGCGCGCTCTCCGTGGGCCTGGGCGTGCCGGCCCAGAACCTGGACCGCACCATCTACAACGCGCTCATGGAGCGGCGGACCTCGCTGCGCGACGTCCTGGTGCAGACCGACATCCCCGGCCTGGACCTCGTGCCGAGCAACATCGACCTGTCCGCCGCCGAGGTGCAGCTGGTCAGCGAGGTGGCCCGTGAGCAGACGCTGCTGCGGGTGCTCGCCGACGTCCGGCACGAGTACGACTACATCCTCATCGACTGCCAGCCCTCGCTCGGCCTGCTGACGGTCAACGCCCTGACCGCCGCGCAGGGCGTGGTGATCCCCCTGGAGTGCGAGTTCTTCTCGCTGCGCGGCGTGGCCCTGCTGGTCGACACGATCGAGAAGGTCAAGGAGCGGCTCAACCCCGACCTGGAGATCTCCGGGATCCTCGCGACCATGTACGACTCGCGGACCGTGCACTGCCGCGAGGTCTTCAGCCGCGTCGTCGAGGCCTTCGGCGACACCGTCTTCCAGACCGTCATCCACCGCACCGTGCGCTTCCCGGAGACCACGGTCGCCGGCCAGCCCATCACCACCTGGGCGCCCACCTCCTCCGGTGCGTCCGCCTACCGCGACCTGGCCAAGGAGGTCCTGGCCCTGTGACACGCCGTCCCGTCCTCCCCGGCGCGGCCGAGCTGTTCCGGCGCACCGACGCCGTCGAGGCGACCCCCGAGGTCACCGAGCTGCCCAGCCTCAGCGCCACGGTCAGCTCGCCCGCGCTGCGCGGCGCCGCCGCCCGGCGCAGCGAGCCGACCGCGGCCGAGACGACCGCGCCGCTGACCCTCGTCCCCGGCGGCGCCGCCGACACCGACGACGCCCTCGCGGCCTACCGCGCCCCGGCGCCGGCCCCCGTGCGCACGCCGTCGCGGCCCACGCGCGGGCGGGCGACCCGCACCGAGCGCACCAAGCACGACGAGAAGATCACCGTCTACATCTCCGCCGAGGAGCTGCTCGCGCTGGAGAGCGCGCGGCTGTCGCTGCGCGCCGAGCACGGCGTGGCCGCCGACCGCGGCCGCATCGTGCGCGAGGCCATCGCCGTCCTGCTCGCCGACCTGGGCGAGCGCGGCGAGGAGTCGGTCCTCGTCCGGCGGCTCAAGGGCCGCTGAGCTCCCCGGCGTCCTCCGGGTCCCGCGGTCGCAGCCTGTGCACAGATCGTCGTCCGGAGGCGCCGGACGCCACGGTCTGTGCACAGGCCGTCGACAGCCCGCACGGAGCGCTGCGTCACCGGTCCGGCCGGGGAGCTACCTACGCTGAGGGCGTGGAGGGGAACCCGGCGGTCGCCGAGCCCGCGCCGTCGGGCCGGTTCACCGTCCGGCTCACCAACTTCGAGGGGCCGTTCGACCTGCTCCTGCAGCTGATCGGCAAGCACAAGCTCGACGTCACCGAGATCGCGCTGTCGAAGGTCACCGACGAGTTCATCGCCCACCTGCGGGCGCTCGGCGACGAGCTGGACCTCGACCAGGCCAGCGAGTTCCTCGTCGTCGCCGCCACCCTGCTCGACCTCAAGGCCGCCCGGCTGCTGCCGGCCGCGGACGTCGAGGACGAGGAGGACCTCGAGCTGCTCGAGGCCCGCGACCTGCTGTTCGCCCGGCTGCTCCAGTACAAGGCGTACAAGCAGGCCGCGGCCTTCCTCCGCGAGCGGGAGGGGGAGGCGGCCCGCCGCCACCCGCGCGACGCCGCCCTCGAGCCGCGCTTCGCCCAGCTGCTCCCCGAGGTGCTGCTCGGCCTCACCCCGGAGCAGTTCGCGGCGCTGGCCACCCGGGCCCTGACCCCGAAGGCGCCCGCGGTCGTCGGCGTCTCGCACCTGCACGCGCCTGCGGTGAGCGTCTCCGAGCAACTGCTGCTGGTGCGCAACCAGCTCATCGCGGCCGGGACGGCGACCTTCCGGGCGCTGACCGCCGACTGCGGGCACACCCTGGAGGTCATCGCCCGGTTCCTCGCGCTGCTGGAGCTCTACCGCCAGCAACGGGTGACCTTCGAGCAGCTGACCCCGCTCGGCGACCTCTCCGTCCGGTGGACCGGCGGCAGCGAGCCCGAGCCGGACGCCGACGACGCCCACGCCGACGAGGAGTACGCATGAGCGAGGAGCGGCCGCCGATCTCCTGGGAGTCCCTCGCCGCGGAGCTGGACGCCACCCGCGAGGCGGCCGAGGAGCAGGGCGGCCCGGACGCCGAGACCTGGGACGCCGTCGCCGCCGAGCTGGCCGCGCGGGTCGCCGAGCGGCCACCGGCCCAGGAGGCGGCGGAGCCGGCGCCGGTCGCCGAGCCCGCCCCGCTGCCGCCACCCGCGGCCGCCCGGCCCGAGCCCGAGCCCGAACCGGAGCCCGAGCCGGTCGCCGAGGAGCTCGACCCGGTCGCGCTGCGCGGCGGCCTCGAGGCGCTGCTGTTCGTCGTCGACACCCCGGTCGACGAGGTCACCCTGGCCGGTGCGCTGCGCTGCCCGGTGCCGCAGGTGCGGGCGGCGCTCGCCGAGCTCGCCGGCGACTACGACCGCCGCGCCGCGGGCCTGACCCTGCGGCGGGTGGGCGAGGGCTGGCGGCTCTACACGCGCGAGGACTACGCGCCGGTGGTCGAGCGGTACCTGGTCGACGGCCAGCGCAGCCGGCTCACCCAGGCGGCGCTGGAGACCCTCGCGGTCATCGCCTACCGCCAGCCGGTGACCCGCGCCCGGGTGTCGGCGATCCGCGGCGTCGGGGTGGACGGCGTCATGCGCACGCTGGTCAGCCGCGGGCTGGTGCACGAGGTGGGCAGCGACCCCGACACCGGCGGCGGGCTGTACGGCACGACGCCGCTGTTCCTCGAGCGGCTGGGGCTCACCGGCCTCGACGAGCTGCCGGAGCTCGGCCCGCTGCTGCCGGAGACCGCCAGCCTCCTCGACGAGCACCCCGACGCGTGAGACGCGCCCCGCACCCGGCCGGACGCTACGGTCGGCGCATGCCCCGCCCACCCTCCGTCCGTGCGCTCGGGGCCCCGCTCGCGGCCGCCGCCGTCCTCCTGGCCGGGTGCGGCGCGTCCGAGGAGGAGGAGCGCCAGGCGGCGTTCTGCGAGGACGTCCCCGACCTGCTCTCCGACGTGACCGCCCAGCTGGAGGGCGCCACCGCGGAGCCGGAGCAGGCGCCGGGCATCGTGGGCGACGCGGTCGAGCGCCTGGAGGCCGTCGATCCGCCCGAGGACGTCGCCGACGAGTGGCAGGCCCTGGTCGAGGCCTGGACCGGGATGCGCGACCTGCTGAACGAGGTCGACCTCACCGACCCGTCGGCCAACACCGAGTTCGTCGGTGAGGCCACCCGGTTGCAGGAGGACCTGGTCTCCACCGGGTCGGCCGTCGACGACTGGGGCCAGGAGAACTGCTGACCGGTCCGCACCCGGCGGCACCCGCGCCGCCGGGTGGGAGACTGGACGGCGATGAACAGCGCCCCGCACGACGAGAACACCACCGAGGCCGGCGAGGGCTGGTCGGAGGACATGGAGCTCGCCCCCGTCCACCCCGGTGACCGCGGGTCCGCCGAGCCCGACGAGGAGCGGGAGGGCGAGCGGCTGCAGAAGGTCCTGGCCCGGGCCGGGGTCGGTTCCCGCCGCGTCTGCGAGGACATGATCGACGCCGGCCGGATCAGCGTGAACGGCCGCACCGTGACCGTGCAGGGCATGCGGGTGGACCCCCGGCGGGACCGCATCGCCGTCGACGGCGCCCGGCTGGAGCTGCGCGACGACCGCGTCACCTACGCGCTCAACAAGCCCGCCGGCGTCATCACCGCGATGAGCGACGACCGCAACCGCCCGACCGTGGGCGACATGGTCGGCGACCTCGCCCCCGGCCTGGTGCACGTGGGCCGCCTGGACCAGGACACCGAGGGCCTGCTGCTGGTCACCAACGACGGCGAGCTGGCCCACCGGCTGGCCCACCCCTCCTACGAGGTGCGCAAGACCTACCTCGCGCAGGTGTCCGGGTCGATCCCGCGCGACATGGCCAAGCGGCTGCGCGCCGGCGTCGAGCTCGAGGACGGCCCGGTGAAGGTCGACTCCTTCCGGGTGGTCGACACCCACGCCGGCCAGTCGGTGGTCGAGGTGGTCCTGCACGAGGGCCGCAAGCACATCGTCCGCCGGCTGCTCGCGCACGTCGGCCTCCCGGTGTCGCGGCTGACCCGCACGGCGGTCGGCCCGGTGAAGCTCGAGCGCATGCGGGTCGGCTCGATCCGCCGGCTCACCCGCGCCGAGGTCGGCGCGCTGCAGGAGCAGGTCGGCCTCTAGCCGCTCTCAGGCCACCCAGCGGACGGGGTCGGCCAGGACGTCGGCCAGCGCGCGCAGCGCGGCCCCGGTGGCCCCCGCTGCCGGGGCCGCCGGAACGGCTCGGATGGCCGGTCGCCGCCAGCGCGCCGACAGCACCCGGCGGGCCAGCAGCTGCTCCACGCCGGGGCGCAGCAGGTCGGCGAGGGCGCCCAGGTGCCCGCCCAGCACGACGGTCGGCAGGTCCAGCACGTTCAGCACGCCGGCCAGCGCGATGCCCAGGGCGCCGGCCGCGGCGTCGAGGGCCCGCAGCGTCGCGGCGTCCCCCTCGGCCGCCCGCGCGACCACCTCGGCCGGCGGGGTGTCCAGGGGCAGCCCGGCCGCGGCGAGCAGGGCGTGGCGGCCCGCGTACTGCTCCAGGCACCCGGTCGAGCCGCAGCGGCATCGTGGGCCGGCGGGGTCGACGCACACGTGGCCCACCTCGCCGGCCCAGCCGGCGCTGCCGGTCATCACCCGCCCGTCGAGGACGGCGGCACCGCCGATGCCGATCTGGCCGGAGAGGTACAGGAAGTCCCGCAGCGGGCCGGGGCGGCCCGGCGCCACCTCGGCGACGGTGCGGGCGGCGAGGTCGGCCTCGTTGCCCAGCGCGGGGCGCAGGCCGTCGGGCAGGGCCGCGGCCACCAGGTCCGCGGCGGGGACGTCGGACCAGCCGAGGTTGGGCGCGCGCAGCAGCAGGTCCTCCGCCACGCGGACGATCCCCGGGAGCGCCAGGCCCGCGCCGGCCAGCCGCAGCTCCCCGGCCGGCCCGGCGAGCAGCCCCGTGGCCAGGGCGCCGAGCCGGGCGAGCGTGGTCTCCGGGTCGCTGCCGACGAAGTCGCCGTCCTCGACGGACTCCGCCACGACCCGGCCGCGCAGGTCCAGCACCCGGGCGGCGAGCAGCCCGGCGTCCACCTGCAGGCCCAGGGCGCCGATGCGGGCGCTCGGGAGGAGCGGCGTGGCGGGGCGGCCGCGCCGGGGCGGCGCGATGCGCTCGCCCTCGTCGAGCAGCCCCCCGACGAGGAGGTCGTCGACCAGCCGGGCGGCGGTGGCACGCGTCGTCCCGGTCCGGGCGGCGATGTCCGCGCGGGACAGGGGGGCGGCCGCGGCGCAGACGGTCCGCAGGACGAGGGCGAGGTTGGCGCTGCGCAGCGTCGACTGGGTCGCCCCGGTCCCTTCCGTCGCGCGCACCCCTTGAGAGTAGCGGGGTCCCTGCTTTATGTTCTACGGAAGAACAAAACCCGATGGAGGGAATCCCATGAGCGCGCTCCAGCCCACCCGCGACGACAAGTTCTCCTTCGGTCTGTGGACCGTCGGCTGGCAGGCACGCGACCCGTTCGGCGACGCCACGCGGGACGCGGTCGACCCGGTGGAGTCGGTGCACCGGCTGGCCGAGCTCGGCGCCTACGGCGTCACCTTCCACGACGACGACCTCATCCCGTTCGGCAGCGACGACACCGCCCGCGAGCAGCACGTCAAGCGGTTCCGGGCGGCGCTCGAGGAGACCGGCGTGGTCGTGCCCATGGTGACCACCAACCTGTTCACCCACCCGGTGTTCAAGGAGGGCGCGCTCACCGCCAACGACCGCGACGTCCGCCGCTTCGCGCTGCGCAAGGTCATGCGCAACATGGACCTCGCCGCCGAGCTCGGCGCGTCGGTCTACGTGCTGTGGGGCGGCCGGGAGGGCGCGGAGGTCGACACCGCGAAGGACCTGCGCGCCGCGCTGGACCGCTACCGCGAGGGCATCGACACCCTCGCCCAGTACTCCGAGGACCGCGGCTACGGCCTGCGCTTCGCCCTGGAGCCCAAGCCGAACGAGCCGCGCGGCGACATCTTCCTGCCCACCATCGGGCACGCGCTGGCCTTCATCTCCACCCTCGAGCACGCCGACCTGGTGGGCGTGAACCCCGAGGTCGGCCACGAGCAGATGGCCGGGCTCAACTACACGCACGGCATCGCCCAGGCGCTGTGGCAGGGCAAGCTGTTCCACATCGACCTCAACGGCCAGCACGGGATCAAGTACGACCAGGACCTCGTCTTCGGTCACGGCGACCTGCTGTCGGCCTTCGCCACGGTCGACCTGCTGGAGCACGGCGGCGTCGACGGCGCGCCGGCCTACGACGGCCCGCGGCACTTCGACTACAAGCCGCTGCGCACCGAGGACATGGACGGCGTGTGGGCGTCGGCCGCGGCCAACATGCACACCTATCTGCTGCTCAAGGAGCGGGCGCAGGCCTTCCGCGCCGACCCCGAGGTGCAGGAGGCGCTGACCGCCGCCCGCGTGCCGGAGCTGTCCCGGCCCACGCTGGCCGAGGGCGAGTCCTACGAGGACCTGCTGGCCGACCGCGGCTCGTTCGAGGACTTCGACGTCGACGCCGCCGCCGCGCGTGGCGCCGGTGCGGTGCGGCTGTCCCAGCTGGCGGTCGAGCACCTCCTCGGCGCGCGCTGAGTCATGGCGCTGGTGGCGGGGGTCGACACGTCGACCCAGGCGTGCAAGGTCGTCGTCCGCGACGCCGGCAGCGGCGCCCTGGTCCGCGAGGGCCGGGCGCCGCACCCGGACGGCACCGAGGTCGACCCCGCCGCCTGGGCGGCGGCGCTGCAGCAGGCGCTGGGCCAGGCCGGCGGGCTGGACGACGTCGCGGCGGTGGCCGTGGGCGGCCAGCAGCACGGCATGGTGTGCCTGGACGACGACGGCGCGGTGGTCCGGCCGGCGCTGCTGTGGAACGACACCCGCTCCGCGCAGGCCGCCCGCGACCTCACCGAGGAGCTGGGCGGTGGGCAGGCGTGGGCCGACGCGGTGGGCCTGGTGCCGGTCGCGTCGTTCACCGTCAGCAAGCTGCGCTGGCTGGCCGAGGCCGAGCCGTCCAACGCGGCGCGGACCGCGGCGGTCTGCCTGCCGCACGACTGGCTGACCTGGCAGCTGGCGGGGGCGCCGTCCCTCGACGCCCTGGTCACCGACCGCGGCGACGCCAGCGGCACCGGCTACTGGTCACCGGCCGGGGGCGAGTACCGGATCGACCTGCTGGAGCGGGCGCTGGGCCACGCCGCCGTCGTCCCCCGGGTGCTCGGCCCCGCCGAGGCCGGCGGTCGCACGCCCGGCGGCGCGGTCCTCGGGCCGGGCACCGGGGACAACGCCGCCGCCGCGCTGGGCCTGGCTGCGGAGCCCGGCGACGTCGTCCTGTCGATCGGCACGTCCGGGGTGGTGTCGATCGTCTCCACCACCCCGGCCGCCGACCCGACCGGCACCGTCGCCGGCTTCGCCGACGCCACCGGCAACTTCCTGCCCCTGATCGCCACGCTGAACGCCGCGCGGGTGCTCGACGCGACCGCCCGGCTGCTCGGCGTCGACCACGCCGAGCTGTCCCGGCTGGCGCTGTCCGCCCCGCCCGGGTCCGGCGGGCTGGTGCTGGTGCCCTACCTGGAAGGGGAGCGGACGCCGGACCGCCCCACCTCCACCGGCGCCCTGCACGGGCTGACCCTCGGCACCGCCGATCCCGCGCACCTGGCGCGGGCCGCGGTGGAGGGCCTGCTGTGCGGGCTGGCCGACGGGCTGGACGCGGTCGCCGCGACCGGCACCCCGGTCCGCCGGGTGCTGCTGGTGGGCGGCGGCGCCCGGTCGGAGGCGGTCCGCCGGATCGCGCCTGCCGTCCTGGGCGTGCCGGTGCTCGTCCCGCCGCCGGGGGAGTACGTCGCCGACGGCGCGGCCCGGCAGGCGGCGTGGGTGCTCCACGGGGGCGACACCGCCCCCGAGTGGCCCCGGCCCGGCACGGAGGTGCACGAGGCCGACCCGGTGCCGCACGTGCGCGAGCGCTACGCCGAGGTCCGCGACCTCACCGCGGAGCGGGTGCGGTGATCCCGCCGACCGGGGAGCAGTTCGTGCTCCGGTCCGGCGACTCGGAGGTGACCGTCGTGGAGGTGGGCGGCGGCCTGCGCACCTACCGGGTGGGGGACCGCGACGTCGTCGACGGCTACGGCGCCGACGAGATGGCGCCGCACGCCCGCGGGCACGTGCTGGCGCCGTGGCCCAACCGGCTGCGCGACGGCCGCTACGTCTGGGACGGCGAGGAGCACCGGACGCCGGTGACCGAGCCCGAGCGGGGCACCGCCATCCACGGCCTGGTCCAGTTCGTCTCCTGGCGGGCGGTCGACCGCGCCGAGGACCGGGTGGTGCTGGAGCACCTGCTCCACCCGCAGCCGGGCTACCCGTTCACCCTGCGGCTGCGGGTGGCCTACGAGCTGTCCGCCGTCGGTCTCCGGGTGACCACCACCGCCACCAACGAGGGCGCCGCCGCGCTGCCGTACGGGGAGGGCCACCACCCCTACGTCCTCACCGGCGCGCGCCTGGACGACTGCACCCTGGTGGCGCCCGCCGCGACCCTGCTGGAGACCGACGAGCGGGCCGTCCCGACCGGCGCGGTGCCGGTGGAGGGCACGCCGTACGACCTGCGCGGCGGACCGCGGATCGGGGACCTCGTCGTCGACTCCTGCTTCACCGGCCTCGAGCGCGGCCCGGACGGGCTGGCCGAGGTGCGGCTGCTCGGCCCCGACGGCCGCGGCGTCGCGGTATGGATGGACGGCGCCTACGGGTACCTGCAGCTGTTCACCGGCGACGTCGTGCCGGAGCCGCGGAGGCGCCGCGGCCTGGCGGTGGAGCCGATGACCTGCCCGCCCAACGCGTTCCAGACCGGCGAGGCGGTCATCCGGCTGGAGCCGGGGGCGTCGACGACGGGCACCTGGGGGATCCGCCCGCTCGGCTGACCCGCCATCGGCCGGGCCCTGTCCCCGCGGGCGGCGACGTGGTGCGCTGGGCACCGGCCGAGCGGGAGGAGCCTGCGATGACCGGCACCGACGTCCTCGCCGCGGCGCGACGGCGGGACCTGCGGCTGGTCCGCTTCGAGTGGTGCGACGTCAGCGGCATCGCCCACAGCAAGGCCGTCCACGTCTCCCAGCTGCCGCACAAGCTCGTCGAGGGCGTGGGCCTGACCCGGGCGCAGATGGCGATCAACCAGCTCGAGCAGCTGGTGCACGTCGAGGGCATGGAGCCGGTCGGGGAGATCCGGCTGCTGCCGGACCCCGCGACCTTCACCGTGCTGCCCTGGGTGCCGGGCACGGCCGGGGTCCTGTGCGACCAGGTGGGCCACGACCGCCGCGACTGGGGCGCCTGCCCCCGCTCGTTCCTCAAGGCGGTGGTCGTCCGCGCCGCCGGCCTCGGCGTGCACGTGCGGGCCGCGTTCGAGAACGAGTTCTCGCTGGCCCGGGAGGTCGACGGGCGCTACGTGCCGTTCGACACCCGCGACCACGCGCCGGTCTACAGCGTGATCGGCGCCGACCTCACCGCCCCGGTCGTGGTCGAGACCGTCGACGCGCTCGAGGCGCAGGGCCTCGTCGTCGAGGCGGCGATGAACGAGTACGGCCCCGGGCAGCAGGAGATCTCCGTCCGGCACGCCGACGCCCTCGGCGCGGCCGACAACCAGATGAGGTTCCGCGACACCGTCCGCGGGGTGGCCCTCCGGCACGGCCTGGTCGCCTCGTTCGCGGCCAAGCCCTGGCCCGACGCCATCGGCAACGGTGCGCACGTGCACCTGTCCCTGTGGGACGGCGAGGGGCACAGCACCCTGTACGACCCGGCCGCGCCGGGCGGGCTGTCGCGACTGGGCCGGCACTTCGTCGCGGGGGTCTGCGAGCACCTGCCGGCCCTGGTCGCCCTGACGACGCCCAGCTACAACTCCTTCCGGCGGCTGGTCCCCGGCGCGTGGGCCTCGGCGACCACCGGCTGGGGCTTCGACAACCGGGAGGTGGCGGTGCGTGTCTGCTCGCCGTTCCACCGTCGCGAGGAGCAGACCGCCAACCTGGAGTTCAAGCCGTCGGACCCCAGCGCCAACCCCTACCTGGCCCTGGGGGCGCTGGTCACCTGCGGCCTGGACGGGATCGAGCGGGAGCTGGAGCCGGGGGAGCCGTGCGCCCACGACCCGGCGCGCATGTCCGCCGAGGCGCTCGCCCGCGGCCGGGTGCGGCCGCTGCCCACCTCGATGGCCGCGGCGCTGGACGAGCTGGAGAAGAGCCCGCTGCTGCTCGGGGCCCTGGGCGACCTGCTGGCGCGCTGCTACCTCGCGGTGCGCCGCTCCGAGGCGGAGGCTTTCGCGGCCGAGGACGAGGAGTTCGAGCTCCGCGCCCACTTCGCGCGGTTCTGAGCCGCCGTGCCCGCCGTCGACCTCAGCGACGTCCCCGTCGTCGACGGCCACTGCCACGGCGTCGAGCGCCGTCCGGACCCCGACCCCGCGGCCTGGCGCGGGCGGTTCACCGAGTCGCCGGACCCGGCGGTGCGCGCCCGCGACGCCCGGCACACGGCCTTCTCGGGCCGGCTGCTGCGGGCCATGGCCGCCTTCCACGGCGTCCCGCCCGACGAGGACGCCGTCCTCGAGGCGCGGAGCCGGCTGGACACCGGGCAGCTCGTGGCCCGGCTGTTCGCCGACGCGGGGATCGGCGGCGTGGTCGTCGACACCGGCTTCCCCTCGCCGGACTCCGTGCTGTCAGGGGAGGCCTTCGACGCCTGCAGCGGAGCGCACCGGGTGTCCCTGCTGCGGCTGGAGGTGCTCTTCCAGGAGCTGGTCGCCGCCCACGCGCGGTACCCCGTCCTGGTGGACGCCGTCCGCGCCGCCACCGCCGACGTCCGCGCGGCCGGGTACGCCGGACTCAAGAGCATCGCCGCCTACCGCACCGGCCTGGCGATCCAGCGGTGGCCGGAGGACGACGCGCGGGCCGCCTTCCGGGCCGCGCGGGAGGAGGTGGCCGCCACCGGCGCGGTGCGGTTGGGGCACCAGCCGCTGCTGGACACCCTGCTGCACCTCGCCCTCGCCGCCGCGGCCGCGCAGGAGCTGCCGGTGCAGTTCCACGTCGGCTACGGCGACCCCGACGTCGACCTGCGCCGGGCCTCGCCGCTGCAGCTGCGCGCGGTGCTGGAGGAGCCGGCCTACCGGCCGGTGCCGGTGGTCCTGCTGCACGGCTGCTGGCCCTACGTCCGGGAGGGCGCCTTCCTCGCCTCGGTCTACGGCAACGCGCACCTGGACCTGTCCTACGCGATCCCCTTCCTCTCCACCGGCGAGCTGCGGGCGATGACCCGCGCGGCGCTGGGTGCGGCCCCGTTCTCCAAGCTCACCTACAGCTCCGACGGGACGGGCGTGCCCGAGCTGCACTGGCTGGGCGCCCGGACCGGGCGGGCGGTCCTCGGGGCGGTGCTCGGCGAGCTGGTGGCCGACGGCGACCTGTTCGCGGACCAGGCGCGACGGGCCGGCGAGCGCGTGCTGCGGGACAACGCCTGCGCGCTCTACGGGCTGCCTCCCCGGACTCGGCCGAGGCGGGTGGCAGGGCCTACCTAGACTCGACCGAGGGGCACGGCGACCCGTGCCCCGCATCGATCGAGGAGAGTGGCAGTGGCCGTCCGAGCCATCCGGGGTGCGACACAGGTGGACGCCGACGACCGGGAGCTGGTCCTCGACGCGACCCGCGAGCTGGTCAGCACGGTCATGGAGCGCAACCAGCTGCAGCACGACGACGTCATCAGCATCCTGTTCACCGCCACCCCCGACCTGGTCTCGGAGTTCCCCGCGCTGGCCGCGCGGGAGCTCGGGTTCGGCGACGTGCCGCTGATGTGCGCCAGCGAGATCGACGTCCCGCACGCGCTGCCGCGGGTGCTGCGGCTCATGGCGCACGTGGAGACCGAGCGCCCGCGCGCGGAGATCCAGCACGTGTACCTGCGGGGGGCGGTCGCGCTGCGACGGGACATCGCCCAGTGAGTGAGCATCGCAGCGAGCGCCAGCGAGCGAGGAGCGGAGCGAACGTGCTGCGGAGCAGCGAGGTGACACGGTGAGCGCCGGGTTCCGGGGGCAGATCACCCTCGACGGGCCGTCGGGCACGGGCAAGTCCAGCGTCGCCCGCGCCGTGGCCGCCCGGCTGGGCGCGGCCTACCTGGACACCGGTGCCATGTACCGGGCGGCGACCGTCGCCGTCCTGGACGCCGGCGCCGACCCGGAGGACGCCGAGGCCGTGGCCGCCGTCGTCGCGCAGGCCCGCATCGAGGTCGGGACGGCGGCGGACACGGAGCTCGTCGAGGTGGACGGCGTCGACGTGGCCGTGCGCATCCGCGGTGCGGAGGTGACCCGCGCGGTGTCGGCGGTCTCGGCGGTGCCCGCGGTGCGCCGCCGGCTGGTCGACCAGCAGCGGGCCCTGGTGGCCGCGGCCGACGCGGTGGTGGTCGAGGGCCGCGACATCGGCACCGTCGTCCTGCCCGACGCCACGCTCAAGGTCTACCTGACCGCCGCGCCGGAGGCCCGGGCCGAGCGCCGGGCCGCGCAGCTGGGCCTGACGACGCCGGAGGAGGTGGCCGCCCTGGCGGTCGACCTGCGCCGCCGCGACGAGTACGACAGCAGCCGGGCCGACAGCCCGCTGCGCCCGGCCGCCGACGCGGTGGTCGTGGACAGCACCGACCTGGACCGCGAGGGCGTCGTCGACCGCGTCGTCGAGCTGGCGCGGTCCGCCGTGGGAGCCCGGTCATGAGCGAGGGGAACGGCGGGCCGCTGCCCGTCGTGGCGATCGTCGGCCGCCCGAACGTGGGCAAGTCGACGCTGGTCAACCGGATCCTGGGCCGGCGCGCCGCGGTGGTGCAGGACGTCCCGGGCGTGACCCGCGACCGCATCACCTACGAGGCGCTGTGGAACGGCAAGCGGTTCACCGTCGTCGACACCGGCGGCTGGGACCCGAAGGCCGCCGGGCTGGGCGCCTCGATCAGCCGGCAGGCCGAGTACGCGATGAAGACCGCCGACGTCATCGTGTTCGTCGTCGACAGCTCGGTGGGCGCCACCGACACCGACCTGGCCGCCGCGCGGATCCTGCGCCGCAGCGACCGGCCGGTGATCGTGGTGGCCAACAAGGTCGACGACGAGCGCAGCGAGGCCAACGCCGCCGAGCTGTGGTCGCTGGGCCTGGGGGAGCCGCAGCCGGTCAGCGCGCTGCACGGGCGCGGCAGCGGCGACCTGCTCGACCTGGTGCTCGACGCGCTGCCCGAGGCGCCGCGCGAGCAGCTGGAGGAGGGTGGCCCGCGGCGGGTGGCGCTGGTGGGCCGGCCGAACGTGGGCAAGTCCAGCCTGCTCAACCGGCTGGCGAAGGACGAGCGCTCGGTCGTGGACTCCGTCGCCGGCACCACCGTCGACCCGGTGGACTCGATCGTCTCCTTGGGCGGCGAGGAGTGGCGGTTCGTCGACACCGCCGGCCTGCGGCGCAAGGTCAACACCGCCAGCGGCATGGAGTACTACGCCAGCCTGCGCACCGAGGCCGCCATCCAGGCCGCCGAGGTCGCCGTCGTGCTGCTGGCCGCCGACGAGGTGATCAGCGAGCAGGACCAGCGGGTCATCACCCAGGTGATCGAGGCCGGCCGGGCGCTGGTTCTGGCCTTCAACAAGTGGGACACCCTCGACGAGGACCGCCACGCCCAGCTGGAGCGGGAGATCGAGCGCGACCTGGCCCGGGTGAAGTGGGCCTCGCGGGTCAACATCTCCGCCAACACCGGTCGCGGGGTGGGCAAGCTGGCCCAGCACCTGCGCGACGCGCTGGCCTCGTGGGAGTCCCGCATCCCGACCGCGGAGCTCAACACCTACGTCCGCGCGCTGGTCCAGGAGACGCCGCCGCCGGCCCGTGGCGGCCGCGCCCCGAAGATCAAGTACGTGACGCAGGCCGACGTCCGCCCGCCGCGGTTCGTCGTCTTCTCCACCGGCTTCCTGGAGGCCGGCTACCGCCGGTTCCTGGAGCGCAAGCTGCGCGAGCGCTGGGGCTTCCACGGCACGCCGATCGAGATCTCGGTCAAGGTGCGCGAGGGGCGGGGCACGGAGAAGTCCAAGAGCTGAGCGATGAGTCCGGCCTCCGGCGGGGGTCTGAGGGAGGACAGCCCGCTCCCACCCCGTCCGGAGGCCGACCATGACCGGAGCGCAGACGCACACCCTGGAGGTCCCCGGGGCCGTGCTGACCTACGACGTCCGCCCCGGCGACGGCCCGGTCCTGCTGATGATCGGTTCGCCGATGGGCGCGGCGGGGTTCACGACACTGGCCTCGCACTTCCCGGACCGCACGGTCGTCACCTACGACCCGCGCGGGGTCGAGCGCAGCCGGCGCACCGACGGCGCGCCGGAGACGACGCCCGACGAGCACGCCGACGACCTGTCCCGGCTGATCACGGCCCTGGACGCCGGGCCGGTGGACGTCTTCGCCAGCAGCGGGGGAGCGGTCAACGCGCTGGTGCTCGTGGCCCGGCACCCGGAGCAGGTGCGCACCCTCGTCGCGCACGAGCCGCCGGCGGCGCAGCTGCTGCCCGACCGCGAGGAGGCGCTGGCCGCCACCCGGCACGTGCACGAGACCTACCAGCGCAGCGGACTCGGACCGGCGATGGCCGAGTTCATCCGGCTGGTGGGCTGGCAGGGCCCGGTGCCCGCCGACCTCGCCGACCAGCCCGCGCCGGACCCCGCCGCGTTCGGGCTGCCGACCGAGGACGACGGCTCCCGCGACGATCCGCTGGCCGGTCAGAACATCGTGTCGTGCACCCACCACGAGCACGACGTCGCGGCCCTGCGCGCGGCGTCGACCCGCGTCGTCGTCGCCGCCGGGGTCGGCTCCGAGGGGCAGCTGGCGCACCGGGCCGCGCGAGCCCTGGCCGAGCGCCTGGGGACGACGACGGTCGTCTTCCCCGGCGACCACGGTGGCTTCCTCGGCGGTGAGTACGGCCAGACCGGCGATCCGGAGGCCTTCGCGGCGACGCTCCGCCAGGTGCTGGCCGCCGCGGACACCCCGCTGGCGGCGCGCGGCTGACCACCGGTCAGGAGTGCGGGACCGGTGCGGTAACCTGCTTCCTGCAGCGATCGGGCGGTGCGAGCCGCCCGGCGCTCGGGCTGTAGCGCAGCTTGGTAGCGCACTTGACTGGGGGTCAAGGGGTCGCAGGTTCAAATCCTGTCAGCCCGACAGCGGGAAACCGCAGCTCAGGGGCCGTCTCCGGAGAGATCCGGAACGGCCCCTGATCCGTTCTGAGGGTGGCTTTGGCCACCATCAGGCGGCCCGGGCGTCCGCGCCCCGCTCGGAGCGCGTCGCCGCGGGACCACGGCCGGTCGGAAGTCCCGGTCGAGACGTTGGACAGTCGCCGTGCGGTCCGTCGTCCGTGCTGGTGGCCCGGGTTCCCCCCAGCAGGTGCGTTCGTCGCGCTCAGACGATGAGCGGGAGTCGCGGGTCGGGATGCGCCTCGCGGCCAGAGGCGGCGCGGACCCAGGCGACGGCGTCCCCCAGGTCCGTGGGCCGACCGGCGACGGTGCGGCGGGCCAGCACGTCGTCGAGGATCGCCGCGGTGACGTCGATGCCCTCGGGGGTCGCCACCATGGGCCGGTCCAGGGCGTCGGTGAGGTCGATGCCGTGGACCACCGCCTCGACGACCCGGGTCGGCACCCACTCGTCCAGGCGCATGAGCGCGAAGAAGCCCGAGCCGATCGTGTCCGGCGGGTGCTGCCGGATCCCACTCAGGCTCGCAGCGAAGGTGGCAAGGGTCCGCTCGACCAGGCTGGCTCGGTCGTGTGTGGCGGCGTGCCCGACGGCGTACGCGTAGACGACGGGGGCGACCTGGCTGCGGTCGGCGATGAAGAAGCTGGCCCGGTCGCGGCCGGGCTGGCCCGACTGGATGCTGTCGAGCAGCCCGAGGGTCAGGCCTATGGAGATGTCGATGTGGGCCACCAGGTCGGCCACCCGCCACCGGGGGACACCGTCGCCCTCCGGGATCAGCCGTGTGGAGCGTTCCCAGTCGGCATCGGAGAGCGCCTCCAGGAGGCTCCCCACGGCGTCGAGTTCACGGCGGAGGATCTCGACGGCGTCGACCTGACCGTGGCTCATGGCATCCTCCGGGCCCTGCGCTGGACCGTCGCGGCGCACTGTCTGCCCATCCGGGGTCACTGTCAAGGCAGAGCCGGGCCAAGCCCGCGGCGGGGCGTCAGCGCCGGATGTCGGACCGGTAGCCGATCGGGAACAGCTCCACCCGCCCGCGCGTCAGGGTCCACAGCCCGCCGGGGGCCAGCAGCGTCACCACGATGGCGGCACCGCCCACGACGACGAGGTGCCGGCTGCCCAGGTCGGCCAGGCCGTCCTGGAGGAGGTGGAAGACGAGCGCCCGAGCAACGGCCCCTCGATGGTCGCGATGCCGCCGATGACCACGATGACGATGCGCGTGGTGAGGGTCACGGGCACTCCGAGGACGACGCCGCGGTCGGGTCGTCGCGGATCGCGGTCAGCGCCATGAGTCGGTAGACGCCGAGCACGACGGCGACCGTGATGCCGAGGGAACGGGCTGCGTTCCGCAGCGCAGGTCAGCAACGACTGACCCGATCGGCGTGCGCGTGCTCTGCCGACCGGGTTGCTGGGCGGGGGAGGGGGCGTGCCTACAGGAGCGTCGCCGGGGGCGGGTGGGTGCGGACGCGACACCGGGCGATCTCAGCCTGTGGTCGGCCGGCGCGCTGACCGCCGCGGCCCCGAGCGCGTCCACCGCGTGCGCAAGCCGGCGGAGGGGCACCGGCTCTGGTGAACGCAGTAGGGCGGCCAGGCGGCCGGCCACGAGATGCATGCGTTCAACACCGGGCTGAGCGGCGGTCTCGTCGCTGCCTGTGGTGACCTCCCAGAGTTCGCCGAGCTCCGCGCTCGGTCCCGGCAGTCGGCGCGACACCGCGGCGCAGGACCCGTCGACCGGCTCGGCCAGTCGTCGGGTCGGACCGGTGACCGGCCCCCTCAGCCGACAGCGTCGGAGACGTCCTCGGACGGCGGCTTCGGTGCACTCAGGCGTGACTCCCAGTCCGCGCCCACCTCGTCCTTCAACTGCTGCACGAGTTCGAGGCCGCGCTCGGCCCACTCGATCTCGGCCTGCGCCCGTCCGATGAGGCCGCTGTACACGTGGGTCTTGTAGGCGACGATGGCGTCGTGGGCGCTCTCCGGTGCCCGCCGCAACCGTTCCCGCATCAGGACCGTGTTCCGCCGCCGCAGGTCCTCGGCGTGGGCTGACCACTGCCGCTCCAGCCGCTGGTAGTGCCGCAGGTGCTCCTCGAACTGTGCGCGTGCCGCCTCGAACGACGCGTACTCCAGGTACGTCGCCTTGAGGTAGGCGGCGTTCCGCTCCAGCACCGGGGCCTGGACGTCCTCGAGCCAGCGCTGCAGATCGGCGCAGCCGGCCGGCGTGATCGAGTACGTCCGCTTGGTGCCCCGGTTGCCCCGGGGAGTGGAGACGGCCTCGACCAGGCCCTCGTCCTCCAAGCGCTTGAGCTCGGGGTAGATCTGCGGGTGGGAGGCGTGCCACACCGAGGAGACCGACGCGTCGAAGTGCTTCGCCAGCTCGTATCCGGTCATGGGGCGCACCTCGACCAGCGCCAGCAGTGCGTGACGGAGCGACAAGGCCCGACTCCTCTCCTGCCCAGCGTGGCCGATCCGCGTGGAGTGCGGCCTCTCGGGACGCTAACGCACCGCGGGCTGCTCTAGAAGGACTTAGTAAGGATTTATGTCAGCGTTGACATACTTGTGTGACGGTCGTTACGTTCCTCGGCGTCGCACTGCCGGCGCTCGGGACGTTCGCGAGCGACCGTCCGGGGGCCCGGCGGAGGCCTCGGGCCCGCGGATCCGGCGGCGGCTCGACCTGCGTCTGGCACTTCCCGGGCGCCCGACATCGGGGCGCCGTGGACGCACCGAACCCGGCCCGCCCGGCCACACATCTTGAGGAGTCGGCAATGCGCAAGGCGCTCACAGTTCTCGGGGCAGCGATGGTCGTGGTGGTGGCCGCGTGCGGCACCGAGGGAGAGTCGGCCCCGACCGGGGAAGGGGGATCCGGGCTGCAGGACGTGACCGTGGGCGTCAGCACGGTCGTCGACGTGGCCCCGGTCTACCTCGGGATCAGCGAGGGGATCTTCGAGGAGCACGGGCTGGAGGTGACCCCCCAGACCACCTCCGGTGGCGGTGCCGCGCTCCTCCCGTTGGTCCTCAACGGCGAGGTGGACTTCGCCTACGGGAACGTGGTCTCGCTGCTGAAGGCACGCGAGGAGGGGCTCGACGTGCGGGCCGTCACCCATGGCAGCTCGTCGCCGGGCCGGCAGGCCGGCACGGGCCTGATCCTGGTCGGCGGGGACAGCCCCGTCCAGGACGCTGCCGACCTCGAGGGCAAGACCGTCGCGGTCAACTCGCTCGCCAGCCTGACCGAGGTCATGGTCCACGCCGCCATCGAGCGGGCCGGCGGTGACCCGGCGAAGGTCACCCTCGTGGAGCTCCCGGTGAGTGACATGATCCCCGCGCTCGAGCGCGGTGAGGTCGACGCCATCACCGAGTACGAGCCCTTCGGGACGATCGCCAAGCAGGCCGGTGCGCGGCCGGTCGCCTACACCTTCGACCTGACGGAGACCGACACCCTCATCGCGTCCTACTTCACCAGCGGGACGCTCGCCGAGCAGGACCCCGAGCTCGTGGAGACCTTCAAGGCCGCCATGAACGAGGCCCTGGACTTCGCGCAGGACCACCCCGAGGCGGTCCGGGAGGCCGTCGACTCCTACATGGACCTCGACCCCGCGGTCACGGCCGAGCTCACCCTGCCCGGCTTCGGGTCGGACCTCGACCAGGACGCGCTCCGGGAGATCGCCGGCATCGCGCGGGAGCGAGGGCTGCTCGAGGAGGACCCCCAGGTCGAGCAGCTGCTGGTCGAGGACCAGTGACGGTGTCCACCACCTGCCAGGACACCGCAGTCCCGGCGCACGTCGAGGAGGGGTGGATCGAGGCCGGCGGGATCACCACGCGCTACCTGGAAGCCGGCTCGCGTGCCGCTGAGCCGGTCGTCCTCCTCCACGACGGGACCTGGGGCGGGGCCAGTTCGGTCACCTGGGCGAACGTCGTCGCCGACCTGGCCGAGGAGTTCCACGTCCTGGCCCCGGACACGCTGGGGTTCGGGGGGACGGACAAGGTCGTCTACGTCGACCGCGCCCAGTACGGGCCCCGCATGCGTCACCTGGCGGCGTTCCTGCGCGCCAAGCAGGTGGAGCGCCCGGCCCACCTCGTGGGGAGTTCCTTCGGTGGGTCGCTCGCGCTGCGCATCCTGGGGGAGCGCTTCCTCGACCTGGCGTCCGTCGTCAGCATCTGTGGCACGGGCGGCCCGTGGCGCACGGCGCTGTCGCGGGCGGAGCTGGGCCGATGGGCCGGCACGGAAGCCGACCTGCGGCGCATCGTCGACCTGCTGATCGATCCGACCGACCGCTACGAGGCGCAGGTCGCCGAGCGGCTGACCTGGGCGTCCGACCCCGGGCACTACCGGGCGCTCGCAGCCGTGTCCGCTCCGGTCCCGGAACCCCTCGTGCGGAACCGTGAGGACGACGGCTGGCCGGGTCGGCTCGCCGGGGCGACGACTCCGGTCCTGCTGGTCCGTGGATCCCGTGATCCCTTGCTGGAGCCGGACTGGCACGAGCGCCTGACCGCGGTCCTGCCGCACGCGCAGGTGCGGACGCTGGACTGCAAGCACGCGCCGCAGATCGACCACCCCCAACTGCTCATGCCGGTGCTCACCGGGTTCCTGCGCTCGTGCCGCCACCCGGGAGCCGGCGCGGGGGGCTAGGTCCAGGCGGCCCTCGATGTGCACGGATCGCCGGCGGCCCGTGCACCACCCACGGAAGGAAGGTGTTGCTTCGATGGCGATCGCGAACAGCAGGGCTGGGCTCGAGGGTGCAGTCGACGTCGAGAGGCTGGCCGAGTACCTGAAGGACGCACACCTGCCGAGCCTCATCCCCGCACTTGCGTTCGCCAGTGGGGACCTGTCCCTGCTGCGTGAGGAGTTCCGACCTGGCTCGGTCTCGGCGGCCGTGGGTCTGGGGGTCGAGGAGGACCTCTCGTGGGAGATCCAGGCCGCGGCCCGGGAGATGTGCGCGGAGGCCATCGTGCGGCTCCGCCAGCAGTCCGGCGCAGCGGCGGACGGACTGAGCGACGCCGACGTCGGCCGGATCATGGAGTACATGGTCGGGCCGGTCCCGGAGGGCTACCTACCGGTCCTGCTCCACCAACTCGGCCACCCCCGGGACGTGAGCGCGCCGACGTGGACCAAGCAGGAGCTCGCCCCCGACCGCCCGTTCCGCGTCGCCGTCATCGGGGCGGGGATGTCCGGTCTGGCGACCGCCCACCGGCTCACGCAGGCCGGCATCCCCTTCGTGGTCTTCGAGCGGCAGTCCGAACTCGGCGGCGTGTGGACGGCGAACGACTATCCCGGATGCCGTCTCGACACGAGCAACTTCGCCTACAGCTACTCCTTCTACCAACAGGGTGACTGGAAGGACAACTACTCCCGGCGAGAGGAGATCTGGGACTACCTGAAGCGCTGCGCCCGAGATCTCGGGCTCGAGGAGAACATCCGGTTCCGCACCGAGGTGGTGTCGGCCCGGTGGGACGACGACACGAGCACGTGGGCGGTCCGGGTCCGCACGGACGGCCGACCGGCGGAGGAACTCCGGTTCCAGGCGGTCATCAGCGCCGTCGGCCAGCTGAGCGAACCCAACATCCCCACCATCGAAGGCCTCGACCGCTTCCAGGGCGCCACCTGGCACACGGCGGAGTGGGACAAGGACGTCGACCTGACCGGGAAACGGGTCGCGGTCGTGGGTACCGGCGCCAGCGCCTTCCAGGTCATCCCGAAGGTCGCCGAGGTGGCCGAGACGGTCACCGTGTTCCAGCGGACGCCCCCCTGGGTGGTGCCCAGCCCGGGGTACAACAGCCCACTGCCCACGGGGCAGGCGTGGTTGTTCGCGAACGTGCCACACTACCACCGGTGGTTCCGCGTCCACCAGTTCTTCACCAGCATCGACAGCCGGCGGCCGTACGCCGTCGTCGATCCGGAGTGGGACCACCCGGTGTCGGTGTCGGCGAAGAACGAGGCGCTCCGGCAGGGACTGCTCGCTCACCTCGAGCGTTCACTCGGGGACCGTCCGGACGTGCTGGCCAAGGTGACGCCCGCCTACCCGCCGTACGCCAAGCGGATGCTGCGGGACGACGGCCTGTGGATGGAGACCCTCAAGCGCGACGACGTCCACATCGTCACCGAGGCCATCGCGCGGGCCAACCCCACCGGTCTCCAGACCGTGGACGGCACCGTTCACGAGGTGGACGTGATCGTCTTCGGCACGGGTTTCCGGGCGTCGGACTTCCTGTCCTCGATCAGCGTGACCGGCCGTGACGGCATCGACCTGCACGAGCAGTGGGGCGGTGACGCGCGCGCCTACTACGGGATCAGCGTGCCCGACTTCCCGAACCTCTTCTGCCTCTACGGGCCCAACACGAACCTGATCGCCAACGGCAGTCTGGTCATGTTCTCCGAGGCGGCGATCGACTACGTCCTGGCGTGCATCCGCATGCTCTTCGATGAGGGGCGGGACGCCATCCAGGTGGACCGGCGCGCGTTCGAGGAGTTCAACGAGCGCATCGATGCCGCCTGCCGCTCGATGGCCTACGGACTGTCGTCGGTGAACAGCTGGTACAAGAACGCGACCGGCCGCGTCTCGCAGAACTGGCCGCTGCACAGTCTCGAGTACTGGAAGGGCACCCACCAGCTCGACCGGGGGGACTTCGAGCTCCTGTAGTCGGTCACAACAGCCGTGGCCGTCCCTACGCACGTGAGGACCCGACGTGAGCATCCCGACCCCCGTGGCCTGTGACGTGGTGCGGCGGACGGCGGCGTGATCCCTGGAGTGGGCCGACGGGCGGAGGGCGCGGTGGGGACGGCCGGCGGAACGGCCGTCCGCGCAACCCCGGACCTCGGTGCGGCGCTGCTCGTCCCGCTGTGCGTCGGCGCAGTGCTGAACCCGGTCAACTCCACGATGATCGCGACCGCGTTGTCGCCGATCGGACGGGAGTTCGGCGTCGGCGCGGCGGCGACGGCGTGGCTGATCTCGGTCATGTACCTGTCCAGCGCGATCGGCCAGCCGGTCGCGGGCCGGCTCGCAGACCAGTTCGGCCCACGGCGGGTGTTCCTCGCCGGCGCCGTGCTCGTCGCGGTCGCCGGAGTCATCGGTGCCCTCGGGCCGACCTTCGGCTGGATCGTGGCCGCCCGTGCCGTCGTCGGCCTCGGTACCGGGGCGCTCTACCCGGCCGCCGTCACCCTGGTGCGGGAGCAGGCCGACCGGTTGGGGATCCAGGTCCCCGCCCGGGCCCTCGGCCTGCTCAACACCACCGGCCTGGTGACCCTCGCGGTCGGCCCCCCGCTCGGCGGGATCCTGGTGGACACGGTCGGGTGGCGTGCGGTGTTCGCCATCAACGTCCCCCTCGGACTCCTCGTGACGGCGCTCGCGCTGAGACACCTGCCGCGGTCGCGCCGGCGGGAGAGGCAGGCCGCCGCGTGGCGGATGCTGGACCTGCCCGGCGTCGCGCTGTTCAGCGGGGCGGTGACCCTGATGCTCCTCGTGCTCACCGAGCTGCCCCGCCCCCGGTGGTGCCTCGCCTCTGGGCTCGCGGTCTGCGTCGTCCTGCTCGTGGTCGTCGAGCTGCGATCCCGTGTCCCGTTCCTCGACGTCCGGATGCTGGGCCGCAACCCGGCGCTGGTCGCGACCTATCTGCGGGTGGCCCTGACGTTCGTCGTCGTCTACGGCGTGCTCTTCGGGTTCACGCCGTGGCTGCAGGAGAGCCGGGGGCTGTCGGCGAGCACGGCCGGGTCCGTCCTCCTCGGCATGTCCGCCGTCGGCGCACTCGTCTCCCTCTTCGGGACACGCGGCTCACGGCCACTGTGGCCGTTGCTCGTCTCTGCCGTGGGACTCCTGGCCGGGAGCCTGGCCATGACGGTCCTGGGCTCCGCCAGCCCGATCGCCGTCCTGGCGTGCGTGGCCGCCGTCTTCGGCCTCCCCAACGGCATGGGGCTGGTCGCCAACCAGGTCGTGGTCTACCGGGTGGCCCCAGCCGCGCAGGTGGGCGCAGCGACCGGGCTCTTCCGCACCGCGCAGTACACCGGGGCGATGGTGGCCACGAGCATCACTGGCCTCGCCTACGCCCGTTCGGTCAGTGACGCCGGGCTGCACGCCATGGGCTGGGTCTTCAGTACCGCCGGTCTGGTGCTCGTGGCCGCCACCGTGGCTGACCGGACCCTCCGCCGCAGCGGGTGACGGCGAGCCGACCGCGTGGTCCCAGCGTGGAGGGCGAGGTCGCTCGCCCGCCGTGAGATCACCAGCCCGCGGTGGGTGAGAGCGGTCGGTGGAACGCAGTCAGCGACGATGCCGGCGACTCGCCGGGCCACGATCGACTCCGTACTCGGGAGTGCCAGACGGGATGCAGGCTGCGCCTGCATCCCGTCCCGGCTGTCCTGTTGGCGTTCGAGGGGGCTGGGCGCCCTTCCCGGCGAGCAGGGCGGTGCGTGCCGCGTGGAAGACGCGTTTCGGTCGTGGTGCGCCGCCGGACAGCCGTTGACCGTGAAGTCCCCGTGTCCCTGTACGGGGTGCACGATGGCGAAGCCGCCGGTCCTTGATCAGCGGCTGGTCCGTCCAGCAACTCCGGCGATCGCTATCCGGCGCTACGCCCCGTCACGAGTCCGCGGAACTCGGCTGCGGTCATCACGTGGGCGGTGGAGAACGCGAGGATGGACAAGGTCGCACGGTGGACGTCGTCGGCCGACAGGGCACCCCAGCCGACGTCCGGGTAGTCGAAGGTGCCCGTGGCGTCGGACAGGAACGCCACCTTGTAGTTGTGGAACATCGCGTCGCGTGCGGTCGCGTGGCAGCAGTTCTCCGTGGTCGTCCCCGAGATGACGACCGAGTCGATGCCCCACTCGCGGAGGATCAGGTCCAGGTCGGTGGCGAAGAAGCCGCTGTAGCGGTGCTTCTTGATCACGTGCTCGCCGGGCGCCGGGGCCAGGGCCGGGAAGATCTCGGAGCCGGGGGTGCCGTCGACGAGGGCGGCCCGCTGGTCGATCGGGGGGTAGAGGTCGTCGTACAGCCCCATGTCCGACCCGTCCTCGCGGTGGACATGGGCCGTGTAGATCACGCGGATCCCGTTGTCCCGGCAGAACGCGAGGGTCTGCGCCAGCTCGTCGGCCATCGCCAGGGCCTGCTTGGACTGCAGGGCGGCTCCTTCGGCGACGAAGTCGTTCTGCATGTCGACGACGATCATCGCCGTCCTGGCGGGGTCGATGTGGTCGAAGGTGTAGGGCACGGGAGCCTCCGGGGTGGTGGGTGGGAGGGAGCGCGGCCGGGCGGGCGAGGTGCTGGAGCCGACCGTCGGGTGTGTCAGTTCTGCTTCGCCCGTTCGGAGTCTGACAGGGATCTGACCACGAGCAAGGGCCCCAGATCCCGGATGTGGCGATCGGCGGCTCAGCCGGAGGCGAGGCGCGCGGCGATGTCCTCTCGCAGCGCCTTCTTGTCGATCTTGCCGACCTTGGTGGTGCGCAGTTCGTCGACGATCTGGAGGTGTTCGGGCCACTTGAAGGTGGCGACACCGGCCCCGGCGAGGGCCTGCCGGATGTCGTCCAGGGTGAGAGTGGTGCCGGGCTTCAGGACGGCGTACAGGCAGACCCGCTCGCCGAGCACGGAGTCCGGCATGGCGACGGCGGCGACGTGGGCCACCTGGGGGAGGAGCTGGTAGGCGAGGTTCTCCACCTCTTCGGCACTGATCTTCTCGCCGCCGCGGTTGATCATGTCCTTGTCCCGGCCCTCGACGACGAGGTTGCCGTCGGGCCGGCGGCGGACGATGTCGCCGCTGCGGTACCAGCCGTCAGGGGTGAACGCCCGGGCATTCTGCTCGGCCGCCCGGAAGTAGCCGCGCGGCGTGTAGGGGCCGCGGGTGAGCAGGGCACCCGGCGTGCCGTCGGGGACGTCGTGGTCCAGTTCGTCGACGACGCGGACCTCGTCGCCGGCGCTCATCGGTCGGCCCTGGGTCGTGCAGATGACGTCCTCGGGGTCGTCGAGGCGGGTGTAGTTGAGCAGCCCCTCTGCCATGCCGAACACCTGCTGCAGCGTGCAGCCGAGGACCGGGCGCACGGTGCGGGCGACCTCGTCGGCCAGCCGGGCGCCGCCGACCTGCAGCAGCTGCAGCGACCGCAGCTGCTCGGAGCCGTTCTCGGTGGCGTGCGCCAGCCAGCGCTGGGCGACGGCCGGGACGGCGGTGGCCACGGTGACGCCCTCGGCCGCGATGGTCGCGAACACACGCTCGGGTTCGGGGGACGGGAGCATCACGACGCGGCCGCCGGTCAGCAGGGTGCCGAGGATCCCGGGGCAGGCCAGCGGGAAGTTGTGCGAGGCCGGCAGGGTGCCGAGGTAGACGGTGTCCGGGCCGAGGCCGCAGAGCTCGGCGCTGGCGCGGGCGTTGTAGGCGTAGTCGTCGTGGGTCCGTGCGATCAACTTGGGCAGACCGGTCGTGCCGCCGGAGAGCAGGAAGACGGCCACCGACCGGCTCGACGGCTGGTCGGCGTCCCACCGCGCGCGGACCGCGGCCGGGTCGTCGGGCTCGGCGCACAGTGCGGTGAGGTCGACGTGGCCTGGGCGCACCGGGGCGCCGACCACCAGGACGTGCTCCAGGGTGTCCGACCCGGTGCGGAGCTCCTCGGCCATCTCGGCGTGGTCGAACCCGCGCAGTGTGCCCGGCACCGCGAGCGCCGCCGACTCGCTGTGTGCGGCCAGGTACCCGAGCTCGTGTTGCCGGTGCGCCGGGAGGGCCATCACCGGCACGATCCCGGCGCGCAGGCAGGCCACGGTGAGGACGACGAACTCCCAGCAGTTGGGCAACTGGACGACGATGCGGTCCTCCCGCTCCAGGCCGAGGTCGTCGACCAGGCGGCCGGCCAGGGCGTCGGCGCGCGCGGCCAGCGATCGGTAGGTCAGCCGGACGTCCCCGTCCACCAGGGCGACCGCGTCGGCGTGTGCGTCGGCGGCGGCGAGCAGCTCCGCGCCCAGAGCGGCCCCGCGCCACCAACCCCTCTGGGTGTAGACGTTCGCGAGGTCGTCCGGCCAGGGGACGACGCCCTCGGCGATCGGGGTGATGGCGCGGGTGCGGGTCATGGACGGGCCTCCTTGCCCAGGGTCAGGACGGCGTCGAGGGCGAGCAGCCCGTCGGCGGTCACGCGCAGCGGGTTGATCTCCACGGCCTCGATCTCGGGGTGGCTGACCAGCAGGTCCCCGAGGGCGGCCAGCGCGGCGCCGAGGGCGGTGCGGTCGGCGACCGGGCCACCGCGGAAGCCGTCCAGCAGGGCGCGGCCGCCGAGCTCGTCGGCCAGCGCCCCGGCGTCCGCGGCACTCAGGGGAGCGGGGGCGATGGCGACGTCGGCGAGCGCCTCGGCCACCACGCCGCCGAGCCCGACGAGCACGATCGGCCCGAAGACGGGGTCGCGAGAGGCCCCCACGATGAGATCGATCCCGGAGGGCGCCATGGACTCGACGAGGAAGCGGCTGACCCCGATGCCCTCCAGCGCGCCGAGGGCGGCGTCGAGCCCGGCGGCGTCCCGGATGCCCAGGTGCACGCCCCCGACGTCGGACTTGTGGGTCACCGTGGCGTCGAGCAACTTGACGGCGAGCGGTCCGGGCAGCTCCGCCAGGGCGCGATGCGCCTCCGCCCGGTCGGCACAGGCCCGCCGGGGCGGCGTGGGGATGCCGAGCTGTCCGAGCAGGGTCTTGGCCTCGTCCTCGTCGAGATCCCGGTTCGGAACGGCCACCGCCACGGGCGCCGGCGAGTTCGCACGGAGCCTGCGGCCCTGCGCGCGGGCGTCGTCGACCAGCGCCGCGACCGCGACGGTCAGCGCGGTGGGGCCGTCGAGGGCGGGCACGCCGAGCTTGCGCAGCGCCTGCCGCTGTGGCGTGACCTGCTCGGGCGGGCCGCCCAGACCGACGACCACGGGCCCGGCGCCGGAGGCCAGGGCACCCTCCACCGCCGCCGGGAGGTCGAGTGCGTCGGGCTCGGAGAGGGCGTAGACGCTCACGAGGTCGACCGCGGGGTCCGCGGCGACCGTGGCCATCACCTGGCCGAAGCCGGGGCCGGGGCGGCCGGTGTCCACGGGGTTGGCCTGGTAGGTGAGCGGCGGCAGCAGCCCACCCACCGCGTTCTGCGTCGCCTGGGCCAGCGGCGGGACCGCGACGCCGCGGCCGCGCAACCCGTCGACGTGCAGCAGGGCGGGCCCGGCCTGTGCGGTGACGACCCCGACCCCGGGGTCGGCCACGGCGGGGAGCCGCAGCGACGAGAGCGCGGTGACCGCGTCCACCAGCTCGCGCTCGTCGTCGACGAGCACGGCGCCGGCCGAGCGGAGCGCGGCACGGGTGGTGCGCCAGGAGGTGGCCAGCGCGCCGGTGTGTGAACGGGCGAACTCGGCGACGTCATTGCGCCCGACGACGAGCGCGGCCACCGGAACCCGTGCGGTCAGGGCCTTCACCGCGGCGATCAGCGCTGGGCCGTCCGCGACGGACTCCACGTGCAGGGCCACCGCCCGCGTGCTCTCGTCGTCGACCAGGTGGGTGAGCACGTCGGCGGCGGTGACGTCGACGGCGTTGCCCAGTCCCACGGCGAGCGAGACGCCGATCTCGGCCTCGGCGAGCAGGAAGGCCAGCGCGTGGTTGACCCCGCCGCTGGCCGCGACCACCGCCACCGGGCCGGCCGGTACCGCGCCGGCGCCGGGCACGAAGGTGGCGGTGAGGGCGCGGGCAGGGACGAGGAACCCGGACGTGTTCGGACCCAACAGCGCGATGCCGTTCTCCCGGGCAGCTGCCACCAGGTCCTCCTGATGGCCGACGCCCGGGCCGCCGGCCTCGGCGTAGCCGCCGGAGCTGACCAGGGCCGCCCGCACGCCGGCCCGGGCCGCGTCGGCCAGGGCCCGTGCGGAGACGGCCGCGGGTACACAGAGCACCGCCAGCTCGATCGGGTCGGGGGAGGCCGCCGCAGCCTCCGCCACGGTGGCGAACCGGCCGGCCGCCGGGTCCACGTCGCGGGAGTTGACCCCCACCACGGTGCCGGGGAAGCGGCTCAGGGAGCGGGCCATCACCGCGCCGAGCTTGCTCGGGTCGCGGGACGCCCCGATGACGGCGATCCCGCGGGGCGCGAACAGCGGGTTCAGACGGCTCACGAGTCGACCTCCTCGACGGGTGCGCTCACCAGGTCGGTGCGGCCGGAGAGCACGGCGGTCACGGCGACATCCGCAGCGAGCCCCGGGTCGACCTCCTCGACCAGCAGGCTCACCGTGTGGTGCTCCAGCCGGGCCGCCTCGCTCAGCAGCCGGCGGGTCAGCGCGGTGCCGCCCCCGACGGCGACCAGGGCGGTTCCGGCGGCCACGCCCTTCGCCACGGCGTCCAGGGCGGCGGGCAACTGGTCCTCGCTGTCCGGGGCGGCCACCCACAGACCCCAGGGGCCGCCGTCGTCGGTGGGTCCCGGCCGCAGGGGGAGGGGGCCACCCGGCAGGTGGGCCGCTCCGCCGCTCACCACGACGACCCGCCCGTCAAGCCGCTGACCGGCGACCTCGAGGGGGCTGTCGAGCGGCTCGGCCTGATGGACCTCGCGCCAGCGGTCGTGGGCCCCGGCGACGAACGCGTCGTCGCGGCGGCGCAGCTTGGACTCGGTGAGGCTGCGGGTGAAGAAGTGGTAGGCGAACTGCCACGCCGGGAGAGCGTCGTGGGAGCGGCCGAAGTGCTCCCACCACGACAGGCTCGGGCGCGCGGAGTCCTGGATCTTCGCGACCTGCGGCTGCCGGATCGTCTCGTAGGTCGCCAGGGCGGCGTCGACGTCGTCCCCGTGCTCGTCGAGCGCGGCCACCAGCGCGACGGCATCCTCCATGGCCATCTTCGTGCCGGAGCCGACCGAGAAGTGCGCGGTGTGGGCGGAGTCGCCCAGCAGCGCGATCGCGGTCCCTCCCACCCGGTGTCGCCAGCGGCGGGCGCGGCGGGTGCGGAAGTTGCCCCACCGGGAGTTGTTGACCAGCAGCGGGTGTCCGTCGATCTGCTCGGCGAACAGCTCCTGCAGGTAGCTACGCGTCTTCTCGTCGCTGGGGCCGGGCGGCTGGGTGACGTCGAACTCGTCCAGGCCGGCGGCGCGCCAGGAGTCCTCGTCGGTCTCGACGATGAACGTGGACACACCGTTGCCGATCGGGTACCCGTGCACCGCGAACACTCCGTGCGGCCCCCGCTCGTGGACGAAGGTCAGCCCGCTGAACGGGTACGTGGTGCCCAGCCAGATGAACTTGGCGGTCGCGGTCTCGGCGGAGGGGCCGAAGACGTCGGCGAACCGGTCCCGCAGGCGGGAGTTGGCGCCGTCGGCGGCGACCACCAGGTCGTAGCCGGACGCCAGGAGCTCGTCGGGTTCGACCTCGGTGGAGAAGCGGACCTCGACGCCGGCCTCGAGGGCGCGCCGCTGCAGCAGGTTGAGCAACGTCTTCCGCTCCACGGCGGCCATGCCGTTGCCGTGGCACAGGAGCCGCTCGCCGTGCAGTCGCACCTCGATCGGGTCCCAGTGCACGCCGTGCTCGGTGAGCGCGTCCCGGACGACCGGATCGGCCGCGTGGATGCTCTCGAGCGTGGCGTCGGAGAACACGACGCCGAAGCCGAAGGTGTCCTCGGCACGGTTGCGCTCGAAGACGGTGACCTCGCGATCAGGCGCGCTCGCCTTCGCGAGAGTGGCGGCGAAGAGCCCTCCGGGGCCGCCTCCCAGTACCGCTATGCGCATCGCGCGTCCCCCTCGGGCACATATATGTCACTCCCGGTGTGGAGCAACGCAAGATTGACACAAGTAGAGTGGCCGGGACAACCCCGCACCGGCGCTTCCGTCCGGGTGCAGGGGCGAGGACGGCGCAGGCCCCGGATCCCACGGCGCGCGGGTGCCCAGCGGTGGGGTACCTCTCGAGGGGCACCCCACCGCTGCGCGCAGGTGCTCCGAGGTCAGTTGCTGACGCCCAACGACTCGCCGTGCGGGGTCGCCGGGACGGGCGCGATCGGCCGGCGGGGCACGGCGACGATGAGCACCGCCCCGAGCACCGCGAAGGCTGCGAACACGTAGAAGTTCCACTCGAACCCCAGCGAGCTGCCGACGACGAGGCCACCGATCACCGGCCCCAGGATGGCGCCGAACCGGCCGATGCCGAGGGACCAGCCGAGTGCGGTCGCGCGGCTGGCGTCGGGGTAGTGGGTGGCCACGAAGCCGTTGACGAGGATCTGGGTGCCGACGCTGCCCAGGCCCGCGACGGCGACGAACAGGAACAGCAGTGCCGTCGGGAGGCTGACCGACAGCAGGAGGATGGAGACGGTGGCGGCGAGGAAGGCGGCCGTGGTGACCGGCTTGGGGCCGATGCGGTCGGCCAGCCGGGAGGCGCCGATCGCGCCGACGATCGCCCCGGCGTTGAGCACGAGGAGGAAGGCCAGGGAACTGCCCAGCGCGTAGCCGGCCTCCCGCATGATCTGCGGCAGCCAGGTGTTCAGGCCGTACACCAGCAGCAGCCCGCAGAAGCTGGCCGCCGCGAACAGCAGCGTGGCGATGACGTAGCGGCGGGTGAAGAGGGTCCGGATGCCGGTCAGCCGGTCGGTCGAGGTGCCGGCCGGCGCGGGGGTCACCGTGACGTCGTCGAGCACCACGCCGTAGCGGTCGGCGAGGGCGCGTGCCTCGTCGTGACGGCCCTTGGCGGTCAGGAAGGCGATCGACTCGGGCAGGTACTTCCAGGCGATGGGGACCACGGTGACCAGCGGCAGGGCGCCGATGGCGTACATGACGCGGAAGTCGGTCTCCGGCAGCAGGGCCAGGCCGATGAGCGCGGCGAAGATGCCGCCGAACGAGTAGCCGCTGTACATCAGGGCGTTGTTGAGCTGCCGGCGTCCCTTGGGGGAGTACTCGACGGTCAGCGCGATCGCGGTGGGCACCACTCCGCCCAGACCGAGCCCGGCGATGAACCGCAGGAGGCCGAACGTCTCGACGTTGGGTGCCAGGGCGGTCAGGCCCATCGCGATCGAGAACCAGCTGATCGAGATGAGCATGATCTTGCGGCGGCCGAGGATGTCGGTGATGGCGCCGACGACGAGGGTGCCGATGAGCATGCCGATGAGGGCGTAGCTGCCGATGGCGCCGGCCTCGGCGGGGGTCACCCCCCACTCCTCGAAGGCGAGGATGGAGGGCACCGTCGTGCCGTACACGACGAGGTCGTAGCCGTCGAAGACGATCGTGACGAAGCAGACGAGCACGACGAACAGCGCGCTGCGCTGACCGACGGCCCGGCCGGTCGGGGTGCTGCTGGACAGGGACATCGACGTCCTCACTCGGGAACGGGGCGGGTCAGGGGCGGGTGGCCGCGACGGGGAGCATCGACAGCCGGGGGCGGGTCAGATCGCCGAGCAGTCGTTCGGCCCGGTCTCGGGCGGCCGCGGCGTTGCCGGCCTTGATGTCCTCGTAGCCGCGGATCTGTTCGGGCAGCCGGGCCAGGGCGAGGACGGTCTCGCGGGTCAGCGGGCGAAGGGCGGCCAGTCCGGTGTCGAGCAGGCCCGTGTACCAGTCGATGAGCGCGCGCTCCTCGACACGGGAGCGCTGCCGGCCGAAGGGGTCGGCCTTGGTGCCGCGCAGCCTCCGGGCGCCGCGCAGGACGCCGAAGGCCGGGACGGCGGCCCACCCTGGGACGGCGACCTTGCGGTCGTACCCGAACCGACGGAGCGCCGGGGGTGCCAGGTGGAAGGTCAGCCGCCGGGCGTCGGTGAACGTGGCGGCGACCTGCTCCCGGAACGCCGCCTGCAGGTGGAGGCGGGCGACCTCGTACTCGTCCTTGTAGGCGAGCACCCGGTGCAGGTTGACCGCAACGGCCTCGGTGAGGTCGGTGGACCCCGGGAAGCTCTCCTGCTCGCGGGCGCGGACGGCCTCGATCCGGTCGAGGTAGCGCTCGGCGTGGCGGGCGTCCTGGTAGCCGATCAGGTCGGCGATCCGCACGGCCAGCAGGCGCCGGACCGGCTCCTCCCAGTCGCCGACGCGGGCCACCAAGGTGTCGTAGTCGGCGTGCCACCGGCTGGGCAGGCCGGTCCGGCGGACCTCGATCTCCTCGTCGGCCGTCGTCGGCGGCGGCTCCATGATGCGGCGGACCCGCTGCGGGTCGGCGATCCACAGCCGCCCGTATCGGAGGGCCTGGGTGTTGGCCGTCACCGCCACCCCGTTGAGCGCGATGGCCTCCTCGATGGCCGCCGCACTCAGCGGCAGCAGTCCGGCCTGGTACGCCGCACCGACGGCGACCAGGTTGGTGACCATGTAGTCGCCGAAGAGGGTCTCCGCGATACGCCGCGCGGGGACCTCCACGGCGTCGGGGCGGCAGACAGCCTCCAGGCGGGTCCGGACGCCGACGCGGTCCACGGTGGCGTGGACGTCGCGGACCATCTCGCCGGTGGGGAACAGGTCGGTGTTGAGCACCAGTGCGGTGCGCTCCGGGGAGCACAGTCGCTGATTGGCGGGGGAGACCGAGCCGACCTCGTCCAGGGCCAGCAGGAGGTCGGCGCGCCCGGCGCCCAGCACGTTGGACGGGGCTGCGTCGTCGGTGTCGTGCAGCAGGAGGGTGGACAGCACCGGGCCCCACTTCTGCGCGGCGCCGGTCTGGTCGTAGGTGCGCACCCGGTGCCCGTCGACGGTGGCGGCGGCCGCCAGCATCGCGTTGAGGGTGAGCACCCCGGTGCCCCCGACGCCCGGTGCCATGAGCCCGAACGGCCCGGAGAGGGCCGGCGGCGCCACCTCGGGCAGCTCCTCGGCGTCCAGCGGGATCAGCGTCGGCTTCCGGTAGCCCGTCCCCTCGGCCGTCCGCACCGTGACGAACGACGGGCAGTCGCCCTTGAGGCAGGCGAGGTCCTGGTTGCAGGAGGACGTGTGGATGTGCGTCTTGGGGCCGAACTCGGTGTCGACCTTCTGCAGTGACATGCAGTTGCTGGCCGCCCCGCAGTCGCCGCAGGCCTCGCAGACGTCGGGGTTGATGACGACGTACTCCTCCGGCGGCGGGGCGATGCCCCGCTTGCGCTGCCGGCGGCGCTCGTTGGCGCAGGTCTCGTCGTAGACCAGCACCGTCACGCCCGGGACGCGCTCGAGCTCCCGGCTGACCTCGACCAGCTCGTGCGCCCGCCGGACCGTGGTCCCGCGGCCCAGCCGCTGCCGGCGGTACCGGCGCGGCTCCTTGGTGACGACGACGCAGGCGGCGACGCCCTCGGCCTCCAGCAGCCGGGTGAGCGCGGGGACCCCCCGCTGGCCGGGGGCGGATTGCGCGCCGGTGTTCGCGACGGCGCCGTTGTAGAGGATCTTGAACGTGATGGTCGTGCCGGTCGCCACCGCCCAGCGGATGTTGAGGTGGCTGGAGTGGTAGAAGGAGCCGTCGCCCACGTGCTGGGTGAGGTGAGGGCGGTCGGTGAACGGCGCCAGGCCGACCCACGGCAGTCCCTCGCCGCCGTACTGGGTCATCGTGTCGATGTGCCGCTCGGGCTGCTCGATGACCGTGCCGAAGCAGCCGCAACCCGGCGCGCCCCAGGCCTGCTGGCCCTCGGCCAGCACGGTGGAGGTGTTGTGCGGGCAGCCGGAGCAGAAGTTGGGCGTGCGCACCGCCGGCACGGGCGCGTCCCGCTCGGTGATGACGGCGAGCTCCTTGAGCCTGGGCGCGTCGGCTGTGCCGGGCAGCACCGGCTGCAACCGGCCGGCCAGCACCGTGGCCACCTGGTCGGCGCCGAAGGCGCCGTGTGAGGGCAGCAGCCGGGCGCCGGTCTCGTCGCGCTTGCCGACGACGCGCAGGGGCCGGCCCAGGGGCTGCACCGCGGCGCGCACCTGGTCCTCGACGACGGGGCGCTTCTCCTCGATGACGACGATCTCCTCGAGGCCGTCGGCGAAGTCGCGGATCGTCTCGGCGTCCAGGGGGCTGACCAGGGACAGCTTGAGCAGTCGCACGCCTGCCCGGCGCAGGTCGTCGTCCCCGATGCCCAGGTCGGTGAGCGCCTGGCGGACGTCGGTCCAGGACTTGCCGGCGGCGACGATCCCGATCGTGTCGGACGGAGTGGACACCTCGACGCGGTCCAGCTGGTTGGCCCGCGCGTACGCCTGGACGGCGACGTGACGCTCCTCGTACAGGTGCCGTTCGTGTTCGATGTTCTTGCCGGGGTAGAAGGAGAAGTCGGTGCGCTTGGCGAAGGGGACACCGTCGATCAGCAGGTCGGGGACGACGGTCTCGACCGGCTGGTCGTAGTCGACGGTCTCCCCGCCGTCGCACAGCGGGTTGGTGAGCTTCAGCGCCACCCAGCACCCGCTGTACCGGCTCATGGCTGCGGCGTGCAGGCCCAGCGAGCGGAACTCCGTGACCGACGCGGGGTAGAGGACGGGGATGCCGGCCGAGGCCAGCGCCGGCTCCTCCTGGTACGGCATGGTGGACGACTTCGCCTCGTGGTCGTCACCGACCAGCAGCACCACCGCGCCGAGGGGTGAGGTGCCGGCGAAGTTGCCGTGCTTGAGGGCGTCGCCACTGCGGTCGACTCCGGGGCCCTTCCCGTACCAGAACGCGGTGACCCCGTCGACCCGGCTGTGCGGGTAGTCCTCGAGCATCTGCGTGCCCATGCAGGCCGTCGCCGCCTGCTCCTCGTTGCCGGCGGGGACGTGCACGATCCCGTGCTCGGCGAGCAGCTCCGCCTCGCGTTCGAGGGCCAGGTCGTACCCGCCCAACGGCGAGCCGGGGTAGCCCGAGATGAAGACCCCGGTGCGCAGTCCGGCTGCACGGTCGCGGCGGGCGACGTCGAGCGGCAGCCGGACCAGCGCCTGCATGCCGGGGACGTAGTGCCGCCCGGAGGTCGCGGTCAGCCGGTCAGCCAGCCGGAGCTTCGTGGCGATGCCTGCGCTGTTGCCGGTCGGCCCACTCTCGGCGGGCACGAGCGAGTCAGGTCGCGACGATGTCACGAGGTCCCCTCCGGTCGACGTCTGTGGTGGGCGCCACTGTGTGTCATCCGTCAGTGCTCCGTCAAGTAGATGACACAAATGATCGCGGCGCGTCATGCCGTCACGGCGCAGCGGGGTGGCCGACGGCCCCAGCCGCAGGTCTCCGCCGCCCGGCTGTTCCGGCAGGAGAGGGAGGCGCGCCCTGCTGCGCTCCCGCGACCGGCCCCGTGTGCCCACATCGAGTGCGTGGCCCTTCACCTCATGGCGCCGAGGCGGTGCGCTGGTCGGACAATGCCCACGAGCGGCGAGATCGGTCGCCGAGTGCACCGATGGGAGCTGGATGAAACCGCGGTCAGTGGTCTTCGACCTGTTCGGGGACCACCTGCGCTACCACGGCGGCGCCGCGCGGACTCAGGCGCTGGTCGACCTGCTGGAGGTGTTCGACGTCGGGGAGCCGACCGCCCGCATCGTCCTCGCCCGCATGCGCAAAGAGGGATGGTTCGGCTCCCACCGCGAGGGACGCCAGGCCGTGTACACCTTGACGGACAAGGCCTGGCGGCTGCTGAACGAGGGGCGCACCAGGATCTTCGAGCGGGCTCACCCGCCGTGGGACGGACAGTGGCGCATGGTCATCTACGCGGTCTCCGAGCAGGATCGAGCCGAGAGGGAGCGGCTGCGCGGCACGCTGTCCTGGTTGGGGTTCGGGCCACTGGCGACGGCGACGTGGATCAGCCCCCACGAGCGACTCGACGAGGTGGAACGTTCACTGCCGGACACGACGGCCAGGCTGGACCTCCTGACCTGCCGGACCCGTGGCCGCGCGACCGATCTGGACATGGTCGAACGCTGCTGGGACCTGAAGGCGCTCGGCCGCGACTACCAGGACTTCGTCACCCGCCTGACGGAGCTGCCGGCGACATCCGAACTGGCCACGCTGTCCGGCCCCGACGCGCTGCGGCTGCGGATCGAGCTGGTGTCCAGCTACCGGCAATTCCCGTTCCGCGACCCCGATCTGCCGGTTGAACTGCTGCCGGAGGACTGGCCTGGCCTCCGGGCGCACGAGCTGTTCGTCGCCGCCCACGAAGCCCTGGCGCAGCCGGCCGACGCCTTCGTGACCACCGTGCTGGGGCGGCACGAGTCCTGAGCCGGCCGCGCCGGGCCCGCGCCGTCGGGCCGGGAGGTGCACCCATCGCAGCGTCCGCCGGCACGGGCCAGGGCGGCGATCTTGTCGGCCCGGGAGGACGTTCGCACAGCGTCGCGAGGACGCCCGGATACCGGGTCGCGGAAGGTGCGCTGACCAGCACCCGCTCATCTGGTTCGCCCCGACCGACCGAGGCGACACCGAGCCATACGGCTGACGGTCTCCAAGGCCGCCCTCCCGGCGAGCCGGTCGGTGTCTCTGAGCGGCCCACTCTGGGACACACGCCCGACCCGTCAATGGCGAGTTCCGGCGCGCTGAGACATCACACTGGGGCGCCGCAGACGTAGGAAGGTCCAAGAGTTGTCTTCAGCCGTTGTCACCCTGGTTCACGGCACCGCCCTTCTCGGACGCAAGCCCACTTGGATCGAACCCTCCGCCGGCATGACGAGCAAATTGGAGAGTGCCTCGATCCCAGTCGAGGTCTTCAAGTGGTCCGGAAGTAATACACACCGCGCCCGCATCACTGCCGGAGAGCAGTTGGCGGCCTTCCTGAACGAGCAACACCGGCGCTTCCCGGCCCGGCTGCAGGTCGTCATCGCTCACAGCCATGGCGGGAACGTGGCGCTCTACGCCGTTCGGCAGCTCCAGAGGGACACCGCGGATGCGCGAGTCCGCGTCATCACACTTGCTACGCCGTTCATCCACGTGAGGGCCCGGGCAGTCCCCGCGACGATGATCCTGGGCTGGTTGACCATCGGCGCGCTGGCCGTCTCCTCATCCATCATGAGCGCACTCGTGGGCGTCTGGCAGGGCTCCGCTCTCGCCTTGTCCATCGGTTCGCTCGTTCTCGCCGCTGTCTTCTTGTTCACCATCTCGCCGGTACTGATGAGTCTGTGGCGGAGCGGCTGGCGATTCAACATCGACAAATTGCCTCACGTCGTCGAACAGGTCAGAGACCAATGGATCAGGGATGTTCAACCCCCCGAAGTCGAGCGAGCAGACGTCCTCGTGATCAGGGCGGCCGGGGACGAGGCGACCGGCATCCTGACCCTCGGGCACTTCATGTCATGGATCACGACCGGGGCGACCGCCGTGGTCAAGGCATGGCTCGTGGCGCTGGCCTTCGCCGCCGCTTGGTTGGGGTGCTACGTCCTAGTTCCCGACATCGAGGCCGCAAGCACGCTGCTGCTCGTTGTCATGTTCTTCTTGGCGCTCCTGTTCGGGATTCCGCTCTTCTTCGGCATGGCGCTGGTCATGCTGGCGTCACTTGCCTTCGGATGGGATGGTCCGTTGCCGAGCTTCTTCGCCTTTCTCTCGACGGAGTCCACTCCTCCCGGACACGTGGAAATCCTCCAACTCCCTCCCTTCGGCGCCGATACCAAGGGTCGCCATGGCTTGGCGCACTCGCGGCTCTTCAACGACCCCACCGTACTGGAGTTCATCTCGACCAATCTCGAGCGATGGGCGATCGAGGGCGCGAATTGAAGCCCTCCGCGTGCAGCCGCGTGCGAATCCGGCGGCATGGTCCCGTCGCCGAGCGGGACGAGACTGCGTTCCGTCGCCTCGTCAGGATGGCTTCCGTCGCGGAGCGCCGAGAACGCCCACGGCAGCGGCGAGATCGCTGCGAAGACCTGGGGCCTGAACGTTGCACATGAGACCGTCATCGGCCGTACGGCGTGTGCTCCATGACGCCTTCTGTCGCAGCTTCTGGTCCACTCGTCGTCGGCACCATCGGTTCGCTGGCCCGCGATGTTCTCCCCCAGGACCGATCCGGGGCACCATCCGCTGGCCGTCCTCGCTCCGGAGCGCATGAACGGCATGAGGTCGTGCCTCGTGTAGGCACTGACACGTCCGAGCGCGGGGAAGTGCTACAGCAACGGATGCAGCAACGCGCGGCGAACGGCGACGGATCGGCGCGGACGGCAGGGAACGCCACAGGCGTGTGAGCTGGGCGAACAGGACGTACACGATCCCGGGTGGACACCACGAACGTGACTGGGGTCAAGGGGTCGCAGGTTCGAATCTCGTCAGCCCGACAGCGAGAAACCGCAGCTCAGGGGCCGTGTCCGGAGAGATCCGGAACGGCCCCTGACCCGTTCCAGGGGGGTGACCACCTCAGAGCCGTTTCCCGGCGAGTCACCGCGGGTCGCGTGACTGTCGCGGGCGTGGTGGGTATGGCCGCGACGTCCACGGAGCCTGCAGGACTCAGACCGGCGGTCCGGCTCCCTTCTCTTCGGCCTCCGAGTTCGGCGGCCGGGAAGAGGACCGCATGAACGCTGGCGAGCGAGTCACCTGGGAGACCTGTCCGAGGTGCGGCCTGTCAGCGGCTGTCAGCTGGCGCGACGGCGCTCTGGTCGCGGTCGACTGTCCGGGTGGCTGCCGGCTGGTCGCCGCGGACTTCTCTCGGCGCGGGGCGAAGGGGCTTCGGTTCCGGCCCCCGGTCGCGCCCCGGCCGACCGTCGATGAGGCCGCGCGGGTGGCTGCTGGTCCGCGCCCGTCCCGGCTGCGGCCGCATCGGTGAGCGCCCTCGTGGTGCAGTGTCCCCGGTGTGCCTCGCCGCGGGTCGACCACGTCTGGCGGACGGACATGGCGCGGCTGGCCATGATCGACCAGTGGAAGTGCCTCGACAGTCAGTGCGGGCACCGCTGGGACACGACGACGACCTACTCGCGGCTCCAGGACGCGGGGGAGTCCGGGCCGGAACCGCCCGACGGCGATGAGGAAGCCCCGCGCCAGTCGAACTCGGCGGTGGTGTCCGATCCCGGCTGAGGCCGGAGGCGACGGGGTCAAGCCGGCCCAGCGATCCGCCGGCACTCCGCGCACCGCGAGATGGCCCAGACGTCCTGCCAGTCCATGTCGGCGACCGCGGTGACCAAGACGCCGCAGGCCGACGCCGCGAGCCCGTCGACGACGGGCCGGGCGACCGCGTGGGCCAACGTCACCGCGCGGCGCAGGTCCCGGCCGTCCCGGAGCGGGTCGCGCTCGACCGACGCGACGTGGGTGCCGGTCACGTACAGGCTTGCCGTCATGCCCCCAGCGTCGGCTCCTTGTATGACGCCGGTGCTACGGCCGCGCAGCGATCCTGCGATGGTCCGCGGGTCGTTGAGCGGGGGAGGCGCAGCCCGGTGAGCGGGATCGCGGTGCCGGCCGAGGCGCTCGCGACCAGGCGGTCCGCGCCGTGGACGGCGACCGCGTCGTGTCGGTACTTCTGATGCCCGCCATCCGCGGGCGCGCCTGGGGGACGAGCGCCGGCGAGTCCAACAGCCCCGGCGGGCCTGCTGGCGAGGATGAGGTGTCGAACGAGGTCAACGTGGAGCGCACGGCGGGCCGTCCACAGCGACCGTGCTGTCGCGCCGGCGCCGGAAGGTCGTCGAGCCCAGGGCGGCGCGGAGCCCCTCGACCGGCCGGCACGAGGCGGACGCCGCAGGAACGACCAGCACCTCGACGAGGTCGGCGGTGCGCGCGACCTCGAGGACGGTGATCGGCCCCAGCCGCCGTGCGTGGGCGGCGGTGGCGCGCTCGTCCGGCCGCCCCTGCAGGAGCGGCAGGGCCAGCGCGGCGGCATGGCAGAGCCCGTCGGCCAGGGCGTCGATCGCGTCGGCCTCGGGACACGTCGCCCAGCTCACCGCTCCGGCCGGCAGCTCCGCGGTGCGCACGTCCACCAAGGCCTCGGTTGCGGCCGATCGCCGTCCCCGCACGACGACGGTGTCCGGCGCGCACGGGGCGCCGGCGGCGGGCACCGCCAGGACGGCGGCCCCGGCGGGGAGCTCTCCGGTGCCGGCGGGGACTCGCAGCACCGCCTCCGCCTGCACGAGCGTGGTCAGCGCGCCGGCGCCGCGGGGCAGGGGGACGGCGACCAGCCGCTCCTCGGCGGTCCGCGGGTGGGGGATGCGGGCGAGCCGGACGCGGACGTGGTCCTCGACGTGCTCCGGTGACCGGAGCGCGACGGCCAGCCGGGCGGGGATCCCGCGCTCCGTGACGGGATCACACTCGCGACCCAGGAGCCGATCCAGCATCGGCCGCACGAAGCAGGCGAAGGCCCGCTCGGCCGATCCCGGATACCCCGGCACGCCGACGACGGGCACGATCCGCTCGCACTCCAGCACCCCGAGGAGGACCGGGTGCCCGGGCCGCATCGCGACGCCGCGCACCGCGACCCGGCCCAGCCGGTCGAGAACTGAACCGGTGTGGTCGTCGCGTCCGGCACTGGAGCCGGCGATCACCAGGACCAGGTCGGCGCGTTCCGCGGCGTGGGCCAGGGCCGCGGTGATCCGGTCGGGATCATCCGGGATGACCGGCAGGGCCAGCGCCGTGCAGCCGGCGTCCTCGGCCAGGCCGGCGAGCATCAGCGAGTTGGTGTCCAGGATCTCGCCGGGGCGCAGCGGAGAGCCGATCGGCCGGATCTCGTCGCCGGTCGGCACGATCGCCACGACCGGGCGGCGGCGCACGCTCACGGTGGTGCGCCCGACCGCCGCGAGCGCCGCCGCGTCCACGGGCCGGATGCGGTGCCCGGCGGGGAGCACGACGGCCCCGGACTCGACGTCCTCGCCGACCCGCCGCACGTGCCGGCCGGGGGAGGGCCACGGGCCGGTCACCACCGCACTCCCGCCGGGCAGGAAGGCGACCTGTTCGCGCATCACGACCGCGTCGCGGCCGCCCGGCACGGGGTCGCCCGTGTCGACGCGGTCGAACTCCCCCGGGGCCAGCTCGACCGGCCCCTCTCGGGGGTCGGGGCCGCTGGTCACCGCGATGCCGTCCATGGCCGCGGCCCGGTAGGCGGGCACCGGGTGCCGGGCGCGCAGCTCGGCGGAGGTGACGCGGTCGCGGGCGGCGCCGACCGGCACCGTCTCGCCGCTGACGGCGGGATGCCAGCCCGCGGACAGGCACGTGCGCACCCAAGCACTGAACGCCGCGGCCACCGGATCGGCCGGGCCGGTGGCCGGCCTGGTGGCCCGGGGTGCGGCGCAGTCGCACGAGGGGTGGTCGTCGAGGGCCCGTGGCTGGGTGGCGGTCACTCGCGGTCCCCGAAGACGGCGTCAGCCCCGGGTGATGCGGAGTCTCTCGAACGGCTCGGTGACCGTGCGGGTGGGGCGGGCTCGCCGCCGGCCGTGAAGGCCTCGTAGTTGTCGGCGGAGACGGCCGAACGCGCGTACTCGAGGGCCTGCGGGGGCGTGGGCATCCGGTGCTCCTGCGGGTCGGGGACCGAGCGGTGTGCACCGGGGAGGAACGGCGGTCGGAATGGCGAGCCGCCCGGTGCAACAGCCGTCAGGGTGCCATTGTCCGGTCGCTGGGTGAACCGCCGCGATGTCGAGGCCGGCCGGTGGCCAGCGCGCTGAGCTGCAACGACATCCTGGCGAAACCGCGCCGCCGCGGCGATTTTCGATTCATCCCCGCACCGTCGGGTGCCGCGGAAAGGGAAACCCAGGGACGTCGTTCCGGCGGCGCGCACATCTTCATTTCTCCGATACACCTCTGAAACGCCGGATCGGCTGGACTGACGACCTCGGACCCTGCCCACGCGCGGGCCGGTGGCCGCCCATCCCGTCTCATCCGTGGAGGTCCTCCCGATGACGCTCGCACCCGACGCCGGCCTGCGCGGCAAGGAACTGACGATCGTCCGAGGCGCGTGCCCGCACGACTGCCCGGATACCTGCGCCATGCTCTACACCGTCGAGGACGGCCGGCTCGTCGACGTCCAAGGCGACCCCAACCACCCGATGACCAAGGGGCGCCTGTGCGTCAAGCTCAAGAACTTCCCCGAGCACCACTACCAGGCCGACCGGCTGACGCACCCCATGCGCCGGGTGGGCCCGAAGGGCGCCGGCGAGTTCGAACCGATCACCTGGGATGACGCGCTCGCCGAGATCAAGCAGCGCTGGACGGCGATCATCGACGAGTACGGCAGCCAGGCGATCATGCCGCACGCCTACCTCGGGCACCAGGGCGTGCTCAACGGCCTGACCTCCGGCGACGCGTTCTTCAACCGGCTCGGGTCGACGGTCGCGGAGAAGACGTACTGCGAGTCGGGTTCCTCGACCGCCTGGCACATGACGGTGGGGGGCACCGGCGGCCTCGACGTGGAGTCGATGGTGCACGCGAAGTACATCGTCGTGTGGGGCATGAACATGACCAGCACGAACATCCACGGCTGGCCGTTCATCCTGCAGGCGCGGAGGGAGAACGGCGCCAAGATCGTCGTCATCGACCCGGTCCGCACCCGCACGGCGAACCAGGCCGACTGGCACATCCCCATCCGGCCCGGGACGGACGGCGCCCTCGCCATGGGGCTGATCCACGAGATCATCGCGCAGGGGCTGACCGACACGGATTACGTCGAGCGGTACACGCTGGGCTACGACGAACTGGCCGAGCGCGCGGCGAGCTATTCGCCGGAGCGCGTCGCGGAGATCACCGGCATCCCCGCCGAGGACATCCGCACGCTGGCCCGCGAGTACGCGACCAGCCAGCCGGCGGCGATCCGCCAGGGGGTGGCGATCGAGCGCAGCCGCGGTGGCGGCCAGGCCATCCGGGCCATCACCTGCCTGCCCGCGCTGGTCGGAGCCTGGCGGCACGTCGGCGGCGGCACGATGGAGATGCCGATCTGGGAGTTCCCCACGCTGTTCGACCGGATCTGCATGCCGCAGTGGATCCCGGAGGGCACCCGGGTGGTCAACGAGCTCGACCTGGGCATGGCGCTGAACGGCGAGATGGCCCTGGACCCGCCGATCAAGTCGTTGTTCGTCTACAACTCCAACCCGGTCTCGCAGGGCCCGGCGCAGACGAAGACGATGCAGGGGCTGATGCGGGAGGACCTCTTCACGGTGGTCAGCGACCACTTCATCACCGACACCGCGCGCTTCGCCGACCTCGTGCTGCCCGCGACCATGCAGGCCGAGCAGCTCGACATCATGGTCACCTGGGGGCACCTCTACATCTCGCTCAACCAGCCGGCCATCGCCCCACCCGGCGAGTGCGTGCCCAACGTCGAGCTGTTCCGGCGGCTGGCCGCCACGATGGGGTTCGACGAGGACTACTGGAAGCGCACCGACGAGGAGATGCTCGTCGACTTCCACGACTGGGACGCCCCGGCGCTGAAGGGCATCACGCTCGAGACGCTGAAGCAGACCGGCTGGGCCCGCCTCGACGTCGGCCTACCGGGCGAGCGGGCGCCGCACGCCGAGGGCAACTTCCCGACCCCGTCGGGCAGGTGCGAGTTCCGGTCGAGCCTCGCCGAGGGCGGCAACTTCGTCGTCCCGGTGTGGCGGTCGATGTACGAGGCCATGCAGCCCGGCGGCTACGTCGACCCGCTACCGGACTACGTGCCGCCCTTCGAGTCGCCGGAGTCCGACCCGGAGCTGGCCGAGCGGTACCCGCTCAACATCGTCTCGCCCAAGCCGCACGCCTTTCTCAACAGTCAGTACGCCAACGCCTCGGACAAGCAGGCCGTGCAGGGCGAGCAGCGCGTGTTCATCCACCCGGCCGACGCCGCCGAGCGCGGCATCGTCGGCGGGGAGACGGTGCGGGTGTTCAACGACCGCGGCAGCTTCACCGGCCCCGCCGTCATCGAGGACACGCTGATGCCCGGGGTGGTCATGGCGAACGTCGGGCACTGGCAGAGCAAGAGTTCCGGCAGCACGGTCAACTCGATCACCGCCGACCGGCACAACATGCTGGGCAACGCGGGGGTGTACTCGGACAACCTCGTGGAGGTCCGGAAGGCCGAGGACGCCCCGGCGTCCGCCGCCCCGTGACCGCGGTGACGCTGCCGTGGCATGGCGCCACCGACGCGGAGCCGGCGCGCCTGGTCGCGGGGTGCTGGCCGGGCCGTGCTGACCAGCACTCCGAGTCGCGCGGCGCGCTCGCCGACGAGACCGGACCGGCGCCGGCCCGGATCGCGACGTCCTACTCAGTTGGTTGAGCCGCCGGCCGCGGCGACCGATCCCAGCGGCGGGTTCGTCCGGGTGCGCGGTACCCGTGTGCACAACCTGCGCGACGTCGACGTCGACGTCCCGCGCGACGCGCTGGTCGCGTTCACCGGCGTCTCCGGGTCGGGGAAGTCGTCCTTGGCCTTCGGGACGGTGTTCGCCGAGGCGCAGCGCCGGTACCTGGAGGTGCTCGCCCCGCACGCGCGCCGGCTGATCACCCAGGTGGCGGCCCCCGACGTGGACGACGTCGGAGGTCTGCCCCCAGCGGTCGGGCTGCGTCAGCAGCGCGGCGGTGGGGTCAGCGACCGCTCCACGGTGGGCAGCCTCTCGACGCTGTCGAACACGCTCCGGTTGCTGTTCTCGCGCGCCCGCACGGCGGTGGAGGGCGCGCCGCCGCTGGACTCCGAGGCGTTCTCGCCGAACACGCACGCGGGTGCCTGCCCGGCCTGCTCGGGGCTGGGCCGCACCTACCGGACCACCGAGGAGACGTTGGTCCCCGACCCGTCTCTGAGCATCCGGCAGAAGGCGATCGCGGCCTGGCCGGGTGCCTGGCACGGCAAGAACCTCCGCGACATCCTCGGCGCCCTGGGGCACGACGTGGACCGCCCCTGGCAGGAGCTGCCGCAGGAGGAGCGGGACTGGATCCTGTTCACCGACGAGCAGCCGGTGGTCACGGTGACCCCGGTCCGCGACGCGACGACGGTGCAAGGTCCCTACGCGGGCACGTACACGAGCGCCCGCCGATACGTGCTGCACACGATCGCGACGACGAAGAGCGAGGCGCTGCGGCGACGGGCGCTGCAGTTCGTCGAGACGGTGGACTGTCCCGCGTGCGCCGGCCGGCGGCTGCGGCAGGAGGCATTGGCGGTCACCGTGGGCGGGTACGCCATCGACGAGATGACGGCGCTGCCGCTCGACGAGCTGGGCGCGCTGCTGACCGGCGCCGGCCTCGCCGCCCCGGTCGCCAAGGGTCTGGTCGAGGACCTGGTGGAGCGCATCGAGACGCTGACCGGGCTCGGTCTGGGGCACCTGACGATGGCCCGCCCGGTGCCCTCGCTGTCGGCCGGGGAACTGCAGCGGCTGCGGCTGGCGGCGACGGTCCGGGCCGGCCTGTTCGGCGTCGTCTACGTGTTCGACGAGCCCTCCGCGGGACTGCACCCGGCCGACACCGCCGCCGTCGTCGAGGTGCTCCGGCGACTGCGGACGGCGGGCAACTCGGTGTTCGTCGTCGAGCACGACATGGCCGTGGTGCGGCAGGCCGAGTGGCTGGTCGACGTCGGGCCCGGCGCCGGGGTTGCCGGGGGCCGGGTGCTGCACAGCGGGCCGGTGGCGGAGCTGGCCGGCGTCGCCGCGTCGATCACCCGCCGGTACCTGTTCGGGCGAGCCCCGGTGGCGCCGCGGCGGGCGCGCGTCCCCGACGGGCACGTGACGCTGCGGGGGCTGTCCCGCCACAACCTGCGGGGCATCGACGTCGACCTGCCGCGCCGGGTGCTGACGGTCGTCACCGGGGTGTCCGGCTCGGGGAAGAGCAGTCTGCTCGACGAGGTGGCGGTCGCGGCCGAGGGCGGCGGGTGGCGTGTCGTCCGGCTGGACCAGACCCCGATCGGGCGGACCCCGCGGTCCAACCTCGCCACCTACACCGGCCTGTTCGACGCCGTGCGTGCGCTGTTCGCCGCGACCGCCGAGGCGCGCCGCTGGGGGTACGACGCCGGTCGGTTCTCCTTCAACCGGCCGGCCGGCCGGTGCCCCGACTGCGAGGGGGAGGGGTACGTCAGCGTCGAGCTGCTCTTCCTGCCGTCGCTCTACGCGCGCTGCGCCTCCTGCGACGGGGGCCGGTACAACCCGGAGACGCTGAAGGTGACCTACCGGGGAGCGACGATCGCGGAGGTCCTCGACCTCACGGTGGAAGAGGCCGCCGGGTTCTTCCGTGGCGTGCCGGCGGTCGCCGGCCCTCTCGCGGCGCTCCGGCACGTCGGCCTGCACTACCTACGGCTCGGGCAGCCGGCGACCGAGCTCTCCGGCGGCGAGGCGCAGCGGCTGAAGACCGCCACCGAGCTCGCTCGGCCACGGCGCGGCGGCGCGGAGACCGTCTACCTGCTCGACGAGCCGACCACCGGCCTGCACCCGGCCGACGTCGAGATGCTGGTGACGCACCTGCACCGTCTGGTCGACCGGGGGGCCACGGTGGTGGCGGCCAGCCACGACCTTGCGGTGGTCGGCGCGGCGGACCACGTCGTCGAGCTGGGGCCCGGCGCTGGGCCCCGCGGCGGCACCGTCGTCGTCACTGGGCCGCCGGGTGCCCTCGCTGCACACCCGCACAGCCTCACCGGCCAGTATCTCGGGGCTGCGGGCGAGTGAACCGACTCGGCTTTCGCCCATGGCGGAGGTCGGGGCTGCGGGGTGTGACCCTCCGAGCCCTCACGCTCAGCAACGACCTCGAGGGTGGGGGAGAGGGCGCGTCCTGCGTTACGACTGAGGTGTCGGGAAGCACCTGCCGACGGTGCCGCCGGAGCGACTGTGTGTAGTCGACCAAGACCGCGTCTGCCGCCTTCACCCTGAGCGGCTACGACTGCTGATCGGCATTCGACCTTGACGCGATGGTGGAGTTGGTCCACCGCTGGCCGGCCACCTCGAGCTCGCGAACCTTGAGCGACCCGATCTCGATCTCCTCGGCGCGCAGTCTTCGGATCACCGCGTTGGCAATCGCGAGCCGGCCGACGGCCATCGCGCCGACTGCGGTCACCGCAAGAGCAAGAGGCCCCATCGCCGACGGCCCAAGGATGCGGGCGCCGACAGCCATTGCGCCGGTGACGCTCGCCGGCGTCGCGCTGGGGCCGGTCGTCTGGCGACGGATGGTGATGACCCTGGACATGGTGCCTCCTCCGGCACTCCGTACGACTTGGCAGGCCACGGTTGCGCGTTCGCGACGGTCGGGAATCGGTGGCCGGGCTGACTCCGAGCAAGAGCCGGGAACCGCTCGGCGCGCCTCCACCGCCTGTGCATGAGCGTGTGACGAAGAACGGGCGGCGCGGCGGCCGGTGACGCGATCACCGGGCGTCGGCCTCCCGCGGAGCCAGATCGGGATCGGCGGTCTCGGCGATCACCTGGACCAGGTCGTCAAGGGCGGCGGGGGACCGGATCCGCCGTCTCCGCGGGCGCGGGCTGCTGGAGCTCCTCTGCGTCCTGCAGAGCCGGCCGGAGACGACCGCGGCCAACCGCATGGCCCGGTCGCCGATGGGCTGGTCGTTTCGTACGGCCGCGTAGAGCACGCCCTGCGCCGTGCCGCGCACGATGACGAGGACGGCGAGGACGGCGGTGAGCCGCTCCTCGTCGACGACGACGCGGTCGTAGTCGTGGGTGATGGTCGTGGTGGTCGGCGACGGCGTCGCGCGGCACCCTCGAGTCGATGGTGACGACCGTGCGGCCCCGTGCGGTGGTGGCATTCGTTGACCTCAGCGACGCCGAGCGTGCAGTCCTGACGGCTCTCGGTGTGCGCACGATCGAGCTCGCCCGGGCGTCGTCGCGGCCCGGGGGCGCGAACTGGCTCATGGGCCGCCTGGAGGCCGAGCACCTCCTGACCCGCGGCTACCAGCGCATCGCCCACGCGCGGCTCGCCGAGGCCCGCGACGATGTCTTCCTCCCGCCCGTGAACAAAGCGTGCGCGACGCGTGCCGCGCCGCCGTTGTCCCGGACCCGGACGGCAGGTGTGAACGACTGGCATGTTGTCGTGCAAGGCGGATACACCAGATCGGGTCGTCGCCTTGACGCGTCCGGGCGGCGTGTCGAGGATCCTCGTGCCGCGCTGTCGCGTGATCGGCGCCGTCCGTCACTGCTCCTCGCACGAGGGCTGTCCGTCAGCACCGAGCACGGCCCGCAGGAAGCCGCTGACCGCGGCCAGACTCGCTGGCTCTTCGAAGGCGGGGTCCTCGTGGTTGGCCCCGTGCAGCAGCCACAGGCTCGCCTCGGCGCCCTGGGCGCGCAGCGCCTCGTACAGGCGGCGGCTGTGCTGGGACGGGATGAGGCCGTCGCTGTCTCCGTGGACCAGGAGAAAGGGCGGCGCTCCGGCGTGGGCGTGGGTCACCGGGCTGGCCGCGCGGGCCTCCTCCGGCCGGGACGCCGCAGCCTCCACGCCCAGCAGCCGCGCCTCGTGCGGCGGCTCCGGCATCGGTCCGCTCAGGAACGGCGGTCGCGGCCCCTCGGGGACGTCGGTGGCCATCCGGAGCAGGTCCGACGGGGCGAACCACGGGACGACGGCCTGGATGGACGAGTCACCCAGTTCGGCGTCCCGTTCGTCGTGGACGAGGGCCACCAGAGAGGCCAGGTGGCCGCCGGCCGAGGCGCCCCACGCCCCGATCCGGCCGGCGTCCAGGCCGTACTCGCCGGCGTGTGCCCGAAGCCACCGGATCGCTGCACGGACGTCGTCGAGCTGTGCGGGAAAGACAGCCTGACCGCTGAGCCGGTACTGGACCGCGGCCACCGCGACGCCCCTGCGGGCCATGGGAACGAGGCGCTCCTGGGCCCGGTCCGTTCGGGAACCACGCATCCAGCCGCCACCATGCAGCCACAGGCACAGTGGAGCGGGACGGGCGTCGGGGAGGTACAGATCCACCTGGAGGTCGAGCCCGGCCACCTCGGCGTAGACGACGTCGCGGTACACCGTCACCCCGTCGACCGGACGGTGACCCCCGGCAGGCTCACGCGGGTTGCCGGCCGAGGAGGGCGTCTCGAGAGGGGACGCCGGGCGGTCGGGCGTCGTCATGCGTGTCCTCATCGCTCAGGCTGGTGCTGTCGATCTCGTGACGGAGCCCCGCCGGCAACCCCCGGAACTGCCTCATCGGGCCGGACGGCGGCAGCCAGTGACGGGGAGTGGGACGGATCTGTGTTCAGACGAAGGTGACCCCGCCGTCGACGACCAGCGTCTGACCGGTGATGAAGTCGCTCCGGCGGCTACACAGGAAGGAGACCGTGGGCCCCAGGTCCCCGGGGACCATGGGGCGCGGGATGGCTCGTCTCCCGGCGGATGCGGCGAGGTAGTCGGGATCGTTGAGCGCGCGGGTCGCCTCGGTCTCCACCAGGCCGGGGGCCACGGCGTTCACCGTGATGCCGTCGACCCCCACCTCCCGGGCGACGCTCCGCGTCAGGGCGATCACAGCCCCCTTGGACGCGGTGTAGTGGGCGAAGTACGGGACGCCCATGTGCACGGTCGAGGAGGCCATGTTGACGATGCGCCCCCAGCCCTGCCGCTTCATCACCGGGTGGACGGCGCGCATCCCGAGCCAGACGCCGCGGGTGTTGACCGCCATGACCCGGTCCCAGTCCTCGACCGCGATGTCGGTGAAGGGGATCTTCCCGCCCAGGTCGTGGTAGACCCCGGCGTTGTTGACCAAGGCGTCGACGTGGCCGTGGCGTTCGACGACGGTGTCCACCAGATGGCTCCATGCCGCATCGTCACTGACGTCGGTCCGGACGGAGGACGCCTCGAGCCCGGCCGCGGTCAGTTCGTCCACGAGGGCAGTCCCGTCGGCCAGGTCGGCGACGACCACGACCGCGCCCTCCGCGGCCAGGTGCCGACACAGGGCGGCGCCGATACCGCGCGCACCACCGGTCACGACGACGACGGTGCCCGGGTCCACGGTCGCGGGGGATGGGTCGGTCACGGCGTCCTCCTGCTGGTCGTCCACGCTGTGGTGGTCACTCGACGGTCCTCCCGGTCGCCGTCGTCGACGACCGGCTGCGCGCGGCGTGTCACTCGGCCGGCAGGAGCGCGTCGAGGTCGGCTGGGGTCTCGAGGATCCCGTAGCGGGCACCGACCTCCGACATGTACTCGAACGACCCCCGCTCCAGTTCCTGCGGCCACGTCGCCAGGGTGATGGCGTCGGCGAGCTCGGGGCTCAGCTCGGTGTAACTGCCCAGGATCTCGCGCGCCTCCTCGGGGTTCTCGGAGGCGTAGGCGAACGACTCCTGCAGACCGGCCACGAAGGCCTCCACCAGCTCGGGGTCGGACTGCGCGATCTGCTCGGAGGTGAAGTAGGCGCCGATGAGCAGGGGCTCCTCCTGGGCCTCGGCGAACACGTTCGACAGACAGCGCGCCCCCTGCTGCAGCGCGATCGTCTTGAACGGCTCGACGGAGGTGGCAGCGTCCACCTGTCCGCCGGCGACGGCCTGCGGGACGTCGGGGTGGGCGATCTCGAGGAACTCGATGGTCGAGGAGTCGGCTCCGGCACGGTCGACGATGTCACGGATGACCGCGACGTTGATGTTGTTCAGCGTGTTGGTGCTGACCCGCTTGCCGGCCAGTTCGGCGACGGACTGGAGCGGGCTCCCCGGCGGCACCAGCACGCAGCCGAAGTCGTCCGAGGGGTCGCCGGTGGACGCGTTGCCCGGTGCGACGACGCGGATGGGGAGCCCGGCCTCCCGGCCGACCATCAGAGACAGGGTGTTGCTGAAGGCGAAGTCCTGCTCGCCACTCACCACGGCGGGCACCAGCGCGGCTCCGCCCTGGCCGGTCACCAGTTCGACGTCCAGCCCGCGGTCCGAGAAGAAGCCCTGATCGACGCCGAGGTATAGGGGGGCGACGTCCGCGATGGGGATGACGCCGACAGTGACCTGGCGGGGGGAGTCGACGGTCCCGGCGCCGCTGGCTTCGCCGTCGTCACCGCCGCAGGCGGCGAGCAGCACCGAGCACGACAGTAGGACGGTCAGGCGCAGACGTGACATGGAGAGCCTCTCGACGGTGGGCGGATCGCATGGCGTGTGGTGCGGGTGACGGTCGAGCTGGGGTGGAGCGGACTCCAGCGAAGGCGTTCAGGCGGTGCCGGATGTGGAGTGCGTGAGGACGGCCTCTCGCGCGCTCGCTGACCGGACGGCCGGGATGACCCGGTCGCGGAACAGTCGCACCGAGGAGAGCACCGAGTCGACGTCCAGGGAGCCCCACGCGAAGGCGCCGGCGAGGTAGTTGATCTCCCCGACGGTCGTCGCCTCGGCGACCTGGGCGGCGACGGTCTCGGGGGACCCGATGAACAGCTTGCGCTCGGCCACGAGCTGGTCGAAGTCGAGCGGGCCGGTGAAGCGGTCGCTGCCGTGCAGCCGCCACAGGTGGGTGAAGCTCTCGTAGTGGGCGTCGAACGCCGGCCGGGCGATGGCGGCGGCCTGCTCGTCGGTCGGGGCGACGAGGACGTGGCGCAGCATGCCGAAGCGCGGCGTCACCCCGGGCAGGCTGTAGCGGACGGTGCCGCGCTCGGCGGACTCCCGGAAGTGGGTGAAGAAGACCCGGCTCTGCTCGCGGACGACGTCCAACGGCGGGGACGCGAAGCCGAACCCGAACAGCACGTTGTAGCCCTGGTCGCCCAGCCGGGGGATCGAGGCGGCGTTGGACGACGGGTACCACAGCGGCGGGTGCGGGCGCTGGTACACCGGCACGTGCAGGGGGATCTCCTCGCCCGCAGCGCCCTCGGCGCCGGGGCGGCGGAACCGGCCGGTCTCCATCGCCTCGACGATGGCCGGGAACAGTTCCTCGAAGCGCTCGGCGGTCTCCGGCGCGCTCAGCCCGAACATGGCCGCCTCGATGGGGGAGGAGCCCTTCCCGACCCCGACGTCCAGCCGGCCGTGGCTGAGCTGGTCGAGCATGCAGATCTCCTGCACCAGCCGCAGGGGGTCGTACAGCGGCACGATGAAGGTGGTCGGTGCCAGCCGGATGCGCTCGGTCTCGCGCGCGGCGGCGGCGATGAACACCGACGGGGACGGCGCCAGGCCCAGCGGCGTGCCGTGGTGCTCGGCGATGTGATAGGTGGAGAACCCGCTCCGGTCGGCCTCGGCGAGCACCCGCAGCCGGGCGTCGTAGACCTCGGCGGCCGTCATCCCGGGGTGTGCGTCGATCCAGTCGAAGAGACCGAACTCGAGGTCGTGCAGGGAGTCCTGGTCGGCCGGCTGTGTGGACATCGTCGTGGCCCTCCTGGGTGGGGACATGGACAGGCGCGCGAGCGGTCGAGCGGGGCTCGTTCGGGCAGGGCTGCTGACACTGCGGCAGATGGACCGGCCTGTCAGCCGCGTCTCATCAAGGGCCCGTTGTGTGACGCGGCTCATTGAACAGGGTCGAAGGTTCGTACGTCAACAAATCTCCAACCTCACGGAGCGGCGATGAACTCCTCGAGGAGCTCGAGGAAGACGGTGGTCTTCGCCGGAGGCAACCGCTCCCTGAGCGCCTTGGCGAGTTCCTGCACCCGCGGTTCGACCGTTCCGTACAGGACCCGGCCACTGTCGGTGAGCCGCAACTCGAAGCGGCGGCCGTCCTCGGTGGAACGCTGCATGGTCAGGTGGCCGGCTGCCTTCAACCTGTGGACGACGGCGTGCGTGCTCGCCGGGTCCAGCGCGGTCAGTCGGGCGACGCTGGCCTGGTCGAGAGGCTCGTGGCGAGCCAGGGTCGACAGGACGGCGTACTGGACCGACGAGACCGGGCCGGGCACATAGCGCGTCCACATCTCGTTGTGGACCTGACTGGCCCGGCGGATCAGGTGGCCGGGCAGGTGGGCGAGGTGAGGGGCGACGGTCTGTGTCGCCCGATCTTCGCTGATCGCCACAGGTCGAGTCTAAGGAGCGCCGGCGGCCGACTCCGTGGGAAGGCCCCACGAGGCGAGCAGGTCGGTGCTGGTGACGACCGGCCCGATGGTGGCGGCGAACTCGGCGCAGGCGGTGGCCTGCGGGATCACCCCGACCGTGGCCGTCGCGTCGCCCACGAGCACGGCCAGGTGGCCACGGGACACCGCATCGACGCCGGTGGCCCGGACGCAGACGTCGGAGGTGAGCCCGACCAGCACCAGCGTCGGGCGGGCCAGCGCGCTCAGCACCAGGTCCAGCGGGGTGAAGGCGAATGCGGAGTACCGGTGCTTGACGAAGGTGAAGTCCTCGGGGGCGACCAGGTCCCCGTACGGCTCGGCGCCCCAGCCCCCCGCCGCCACGATCGGGTCGGTCTCGGGCTCGATGGTCGTGCCGCCCAGTCCTCGACGGCGCCACCCCGGGGTGTCGGTCCACCGCGAGTGTTGGGTGTGCACGTGCAGGACCGGGATGCCGGCGTTCCGTGCCGCCGGCAGCAGTACCCCGATCCGTTCGACGGCGGCCAGCGCCTGCGCGCAGTCCACCCCGCGCCGGCCGAGCGTGCCCTCGGGGTGGCAGTAGTCGTTCTGCACGTCGACGACGAGCACCACAGCCTGATCGGGATCGGTGAGAGCAGTGTCCAACGGGGCTCCAGCCCTGGGAGGGAAGCTGATCTCCGGGCACCCTATGTCAGCGGTTCGCGACTACTCGGCTGGATCGACCGGAGCCGCGACCTGACCGCCATCGCTGCGGGGCTCGAGCAGGGCCCTGGCAGCGGCGGCGGGCAGGGGCCGGACGGCGTTGCGGGGTCGAAGGGCTCGCCGAACTCGGTGGCGAACACGAAGCCGGTCTGCCGCCACGCCGCGCTGGCGAGCCCTCTCTCATCCTCGTGCTCGGGACGTTGGTGGCTTTCCGTGCGAGCGCTGCTGACGCTGCGTCGTTGGTCGGCGTCCAGCAGCCAGGGCTCGTCGAAGCCGTTCCGACGTCGGGGTGTCGGCGGTGACGAGTGTTGTCCGCGTCACACCGGCCCCCGTACGGTCGGCTCCTGCGTCCGGAGGAGCACCCATGCGTCCCGACCTCTTCTCGGCCCACACCACCCTGTCCCGCCGCTCCGCACTCGGGGTGGCCGGCGCGGCCGCTCTCGGCGTCGTTGGTCTGACCGGCGCGTCGTCGGCCGCTGCGGCGGGACCCGGCGATGCCATCGGCGGCGGCGACTACGACGATGAGATGTTCGACGTGGCTTTCGCCGAGGGCGGCGGCTGGGCGCCGTCTCGCTACGGCCCGACTGACCAGCGAGGCACGTTCAACGAGGTGACGGCCGGCAAGACCGCCTCCGCCCTGCGGCTGCTGGCCGACGGCTCGCCGGTGAAGACGTACAACCTGGGCGAGCTGATGACCAACGGTTTTCCGGCCTACCAGACCACGCCGCCGCGGGTGTACGAGCAGCGGCTCACGGTCCTCGGTTACGAGCCTCCCGCCGGCTTCGCCGAGGGCGGCGGAATCCTGCAGAGCACGGAACCGCTGGGCCCCAACCGGGTCAGCATCCACGAGGAGCGCTTCCCCCAGGGGCACACCTACCAGATCGTCACTCAGCTCGACGGGCTGAACCACGTCGGCGTCGGGCCGACCTTCTACAACGGCTTCCGGGGCCCGGACATCGCGACGCCCAGCGGGACGACCAGGCTCGGCAACGAGCACATGGGGCCGATCGTCACCCGCGGCATCCTGCTCGACGTGCTGGGCCTGAAGCTCGCCGAAGGAGCCAGCGAGGCACTGTCGCGCAGCAAGGACGGCGACCCGGTCCTGCGCGACAACTACCGGATCACGATCTCGGACCTGAGGGCCGCGGCGACTCGGGGCGGCATCCGACACATCGACCCCGGCGACGTCGTGCTGCTGCGGACCGGCTGGAACAAGATCGCTCGAAGCGAGCCGGAGCGCTTCCTGGCCCAGGAGCCGGGCATCTACCTGGCCGAGGGGCGTTTCCTGGCTGATCGGCGCCCCGCCATCATCGGCTCGGACTCCTGGGGGCTCGAGGTCCTGGGCAACCCGGTGGTGCAGGCCGCGTTCCCGGTGCATCAGGAACTGCTCGTCAAGAACGGCATCCGGATCGGCGAGGGCATCATCACCGACGAGCTCGCGGCGGACGGCGTCTACGAGTTCGTCTACCTGACGACGCCGCAGTACGCGAAGGGTGCGACCGCGGGCAACGCGCCGCCGGCCGCGCTCGGACAGCCGGGGCGCGGCCAGGGGTGACGAGACAGCGCGGCGCGATCGGCGCGGAGGGTGCTCGTGCCGATGGTTGCAGAGGGTCGGGCCGACAGGATCTCGAGCTGCGACCCTTGACCCAGCCGTCGGCCGCGGGCCCGCGGCCGTTCACTGGAGTCCATCGGCCCGGGTCGACCGGTGAACTCGCCGTGGATCTGAGGGCCGCTTCAGTGGGACTGGAGCGATCGGGCCGGATCGCGCACCGCCATAGCACCGGTCGTCGTCGACGAGGTGGACGACCTCCGGGGCGTCAGCGGCCGACGTCGTCGTGAGCCCCGGGCAGGGCCGGTCCCGAGGGACGAAGAGCACTGGTGCGGGCCAGGACGGGCCGGGACGATCCGCGCGAGGACCCCGGTGGCAGCAGTGCGAGGCCGACACGACCAGCAGCCACCGCGGCAGGGGCGGTTCCGAGGCGCAGGGATCGCGCTGCTGAGGCCCTCGTCAGCTCCCAGCACCCGACCGGAGGAGACTCGTCATGGCATCGACGTCCACGCGGGAGATCCGGGAGATCGAGGCCGCCAACGCCTCCGGCGAGACCCCAGTCGTCTTCATCCACGGCCTCTGGCTGCTGCCGAGCAGCTGGGCCAACTGGGCGGACCTCTTCCGGCAGGCCGGCTATGCACCGCTCACGCCGGACTGGCCGGACGATCCGGACACGATCGAAGCCGCCCGGGCGGAGCCGGAAGTCCTCGCCGGGAAGTCCTTGAGGCAGATCGCCGACCACACCACCGAGGTCATCAAGGCCCTGGACAGGAAGCCGGCCCTCATCGGGCACTCGACCGGGGGTCTGCTGGCGCAGATGCTCGCGGGCCGGGGCCTCTCGGCGGCCACGGTGGCGATCGACCCCGGGATCTTCCGCGGCGTTCTGCCGCTGCCGGTCGCCACACTCCGGTCGGCGGGCCCGTTCCTGATCAACCCGCGCACTCGCGGCCGGGCGCTCACGCTCACGTTCGACCAGTTCAAGTACAGCTGGGCCAACGCGCTCGACGAGAAGGAAGCGAGGGAGCTCTACGACAGGTACCACGTCGCCGGCTCCGGGCTCTCGCTCGTGCAGATGGGCAACGCGAACCTCAATCCCCGGACGGAGGCGACGGTCGACACGAGGAACCCCGACCGCGGCCCCCTGCTGATCATCGAGGGCGAGAAGGACCACACGGTGCCGTGGGCGATCGCGAACGCCGCCTACAAGCGGCAGCGGCGCAACCCTGCCGTGACGGAGATCGTGAGAATGCCGAACCGAGGCCACGCCCTCACGATCGACCACGGCTGGCGCGAGGTCGCCCAGACGGCGCTGGACTTCGTCAAGCGGTTCACCCCGAGCGGTCGTGCATCGACGACGTCGGTGCCCAGGGCGCGCGACGCCTCGGCGGACTCCGGGCTTCCCAGCGGCGCACCCGCCACGGAGACAGGGCGCACGTCCGGACAGTAGCCGCGTCATCTCGAAGAGAGGCTCCACGTCTCTCCTCGGAGCAGCGCACCCAACCGGCGGGCGAGGTGGCCTGCGGACGTCTCCCGCTCGGCGGTGGTCGACGCCACCGTCGTCATGGTCGCCCCGTGCGCTCTCCACGACGGCCGGGCCGGTGGGACCCTCGGGAGGGCGTCACCTGGCGCAACGAGAACCGGGTCCTCCCGGCTGACCAGCTGCGTGACGATGTCTCAGAGAGTCATGCCGGTCTCAGGGCACAGCTCCTCGTCCGACGCGAGCACGTAGTCGCCCGGGTCGGGTGCCTTGCTGCCGTTTGACCACCTCCACTTCTCCAGTACGTCGGCACTCCCGTGCTCACCGCGGGCGCGGACCGGGTCGCCCGCCGCCTGGGTCACCCTGACTGCGACGACGGGCCGTTCAGGGCCGGATCCGTCCTCCGGCCGTGCAAGACGCGTGTGGCACATGATCTTGGTCCTCCTCCAGGAGCGACCAGGGGCAGGATGGCCCGGTGGAGCGGAGCACGAGGATCGACGTCGGGGCCCCGGTCGAGCGGGTGTGGGAGGTGCTGCGCGAGGTCGAGCGGTGGCCGGAGTGGGCGCCGACGGTGACCTCGGTGCGGCGCCTCGACGACGGGCCGCTGGCCGTCGGGGCCCGGGTCCGGCTGGAGCAGCCCCGGATCCCCCCGACCGAGTACGTGGTGACCGAGCTCGAGCCGGGACGCTCGTTCACCTGGGTGGCCACCGGCCCGGGCGTCCGCACCACCGCTCGGCACCTGCTCGAGGACCTCGGCACCGGAGGCACGCGGGTCACGCTGGCGGTGGAGCAGGCCGGGCCCGTCGGGCGGGTGATGGGACGGTTCTACCGCCGGCTCACCGATCGCTGCCTGACCGCCGAGGCCGAGGGGACCAGGACGAGGAGCGAGGGGCGGGTGTGGCGTCCGGCCGTGCGCGAGACCGGGGAGGGTCACGCGGCACTCTCCGAGGTCCCAGCCGTCGGTGCGCCGGCATCGGTGCCGACAGGCGTCGGGCCCGAGGCGATGCTCCGCTGCTCGCGGACGGTCGCGTGCGGTTGCCGGTGCTGTTCCTACTGCCTGTGACCCCGCCTGGACGCCTCCGGCCCCCTCGGACACCGGGAGGTCGCGACCAGTGAGCGCTCCGGTGACGCGGGCGAGGGCGGTCCAGGCGCTGGACGAGCGGCCGTTGCTCATGCTGTGGATCGGTGTCGTGCTGTTCAGCCTCGGTCCGGTGCTGGTCGCAGGCTCCACCACGTCCGGTGCCGTGCTGTCCTTCTGGCGTCTGTGGATCGGCGCCCTGCTGCTCGGGGCGCTCACGCTGTGGCAGCACCGGGTACGGGGGACGCGTGGCAGCCGACGTGGGCTGGGGTGGACGGCGGCGGCCGGCCTGGCCTTCGGCGCGCACCAGCTGTTCTTCATGATCTCGATCAAGGCGACGTCGGTGGTCGACGTGACCCTGATGCAGGTGCTGCAGCCGATCCTCGTCGGGGTCCTCGCCTTCGTGGTCTTCGGCGAGCGCCCTGGCCTGGCCTTCCGCCTCTGGTCGGTGGTCGCGGGTGTCGGCGCGGCGCTGGTCGTGGTGGCGGGTACCACGGGACCGGAGGGCAACCCGGTCGGCATGGCGTTGGCGCTGGCGAACGTGGTGTGCTTCGCCTTCTACTTCGTCTGGTCCAAGCAGGCGATGGCCCACATCGGCGCGTTGCCCTTCCTGCTGGGGGTGGCGGTCGTCGCCGGACTGGCCGTCTCGGTGTTCGCTGCGGTGGCCGGGGAACGGGTCTCGGGCATCGACCTCACGGACCTGCTGATCGCGGCGGGCATCGCGGTCGTCCCAGGTGGCTTGGGCCACTTCCTCACGACGCACTCGCTGTCGCGGGTTCCGGCCAACGTGCCGCCGGTGATGCAGCTCGCCATGCCGTTCCTGTCCGGCGGGCTGGCGTGGTTGCTACTGGGTGAGGGCTTCGCCGTGATGCACGTGGTCGGTGGCCTGGTGACCGTGGTCGGCGTCGTGGGTGCCCTGCTCTCACCTGCCGACCGGCAGCGGTCGGTCAGCGAGCCCGGGGACCGGTCACGCCGGGGGGAGGCCCCGCCACGAACGTGCACTGGTGGCAGCAGCCCCGAAACAGGTGGGTGAGCGGGAGAACGGGCGTCACATCCATCTGCCCACCGCGGTCGTCCATCGCCCGACGATGCGTGAACGGCCGTCGTGGAGGACCCGTCGGGTGAACTCGGCGGCGGTCACGCCGCAGCCACCGGGACAGTCGGCCCCGACCGGCGATCCGTCGCGCCACCCCACAGCGGCGCAGCGACCACAGGTCGGGCACGTCTCCCAGGTGACTCGCTCGTTCGTGTTCATGGTGACGTCCTCCTGGTCGCGGAAGCCGCACGCGCGACCGGAGCAGGGGAGCGGCCGACCTCGGGTTCAAGTCGAGCGCGCTCCCGGTTCGCCGCCCGCGTTACCCGCCGTCTCTTGTGCACAACCACAGCGGAGGACCCGGCGTTGGGCCCATCGGTGAGGAGTCATCTGCGGCACCGCCGCGCCACGCATCACGTCGTGGCGCAGCACGACGTGGGGAAGCACGCGTGGGGAAGCAGGAGAGGGGCCCCGGGTGGGCCGTGCCACGGCACCGCCCACCCCGGGTGGCAGGTGCGGCTCGGAGCCTCTGGTCGCGGTACTTGCGGCCCCAGATCCCGGACTTGCCCGGCGCCAAGATCGAGTTCGGGTCGAGGGCGTCCTTGATGGCCTCGTGGAACGTCCGCAGCGCGCCGTCGCCCCGGTTGTAGGCGCCCATCACCTGGTCCATGAGGGCGTTGTGGGTGCGGTACTCGCCGTAGCCCTCGGTGGCGGCCTCGACGGTCCAGGCCGCCACCCCCCCCTGGGGCTTCACCCACCCCGGCCGGTTCGTGGGTCGGTACCCGGATCGCTACGGCGTCCACCCGGCGGA
>NZ_JBJGYT010000020.1:0-81414 GCF_054050135.1 Geodermatophilus sp. SYSU D00705
CGCGATCTCCGCCGCCCGCGCCCGGTGGCTGGCCTGCGACGCGGCCGTCTCCCGGATCGTGATGACCCCCGACGGCACCCCACTCGACCTCGGCCGGGACAAACGCGTCGTGCCCCCACACCTGCGCCGGGCGGTGGAGGCCCGCGACCGGGGATGTGTGTTCACCGGCTGCGCGGCGCCCACCTTCTGGTGCGATGTCCACCATGTCGTGGAGTGGATCAACGGCGGCGAGACGTCACTGCAGAACTCCGCGCTGCTGTGCGAACGCCACCACACCAAGGTCCACCACGGCTTCCGCGTGCACCGCCAACCCGACGGCCGCTGGCGCACCTGGCGACCCGACGGCACCGAGATCCGCATCGGCCCGCCCCTGCTCACCGCCGCATGAGGTGGCGGCCGGGTACGGCCGCGCGTCGTCCAGGAAGGCCCGGCGCGTCAACCGGCGTCCGGGCTCCCGACCTCCGCCCGGATCGCCTCGAGCATCTGCGCGTTCTCCTCACGCCGCGCATCCAGCACTCGACGCAGGGCGGCCCCGGCAGCGACGTGGGCCTCGAAGGCGCCGAGGGCGTCCGGCGTGGTGATCGCGGCGATGTCGTGCGCACCCATCGGCAGGTCGTCGGCCGAGGCCATCTGCGCAGCAGCAGCTCGGAGATCGGCGGCGGCGCTGCGCAGGCTCTGCGCAACTCTCTCGTAGGCACCCCGTTCCTGCGCCGCTGCGGCATCACCGGGGTCGAGCGCGCGCACGTGGACCTCGAGGTGGTGCGCCAGGCCGGCGGCAACTGCGGCCAGAGCGGCCGGCACGGCCGCGTTCTGTGCCAGGCCGCGCCCGCAGGTGGGCTGGTCTTCCACCGTCTGCTCCTCTCGTCTCACTCGTAGGGACACCGTCGGCCAGCGACCCCACGTGCTCGGACCCCGGCGTCGATCCAGGTCTACGCGACCGGGCAGGGCTTCCCGGCGCCGCGGCGTGCACTCCTGTCCCGGTCCGGCGGAGGGGCGCAGGCCACCTGCAGCCACCCAGCGGGTCGCATGCGCCGTCCCGGCTGCCTCGCCGGCCCGGGACGCGCGCCGAGTCCGCACGCACGCTGCGGTCCGCGCCGGCTGTTCCTAGCCTCGGGCCATGACGGAGAGCGCGAGCAGGTCCAGGGTCGCCATCATCACCGGGTCCGAGTCGGGCATCGGGCGGGCGACCGCGGTCGCGCTCGCCGAGGCCGGCTGCGACATCGGCATCACGTGGTACCGCGAGCAGGCCGCCGCGGAGGCCACCGCCGAGGAGGTCCGCGGGCTGGGCCGCCGGGCCGAGGTCCGCCACCTCGACCTCACGCAGCTGCCGGGGGCCGCCGACGTCGTCGACGACCTGGCCGAGGCGCTCGGCGGGGTCGACGTGCTGGTCAACGACGCCGGCACCGGGCACATGTCCACGGTCCTCGACACCGACTTCGCCACGTGGCGGGAGGTGCTGGCCACCGACCTCGACGGCGCCTTCCTCTGCCTGCAACGGGCGGCGCGCCGGATGGTGGCCGCCGGGCGGGGTGGGCGGATCGTCAACATCACCAGCGTCCACGAGCACCAGCCGCGGGTCGGCGCGGCCGCCTACTGCGCGGCCAAGGGCGGCCTGGGCCTGCTCACCCGCGTCGCCGCGATCGAGCTCGCCGAGCACGGCATCACGGTCAACGCCGTCGCCCCCGGCGAGATCGCCACCCCGATGACCGGCCAGGAGGACGAGGACCCGACCGCGCCCGGACACGAGCGCCCCGGTGTCCCGCTCGGCCGTCCCGGCGACGCCCGCGAGGTCGCCGCCGTCATCGCGTTCCTCGCCTCCCCGGCGGCCGGGTACGTCACCGGCGCCTCGTGGGCGGTGGACGGCGGCATGCTGCAGATGGGCCCGATGGCCGGTTCCCACATGCAGGGTGACGACTGGCGCCGACCCTGACGGCTCACCCGGCGAGCAGCTCCAGCAGTAGCGCCCGGTCCGGGCCGGGGGCGGCCGGTACCGGCGCGTCCGCGTACGCCTCCAGCCGCTCGCGCAGCCCGGGTCGGGCCAGCGCCTGCTCCGGCAGGGCGAGGCAGGTGATGGTCTCCATGACTGCCCGGTAGGCGTCGGCGTCGTACATCGCGGCGGCCAGCAGCCGCGCCCGGACCGGGTCCAGGGGCGGCGGTTCGCGCCCCTCCCGGATCGCGTCCATCTCCGCGATCCGGACGCGGTCGGCGGCGACCTGGTTGCGGAAGAACGGGGTCACCTCCCGCTCGGTGGCCTCGTCGAACGCGCGCACGAGGTCGACCGGGTCGGCGAGGTGCTCGCGGACCGCGGTCCGCAGCTGCTGGGCGTGCACCATCCCGACCGACAGCCCGCGTCCGGCCGAGGGGTTGGTGCAGGCCCAGGCGTCGCCCACCGGGGCGTAACCGGTCACGACCGGCTCGTCGTCGACGACGAGCCGGCGGTAGCAGTCGAGGACGCCGGCCATCGCGAGCACGTCGGTGATCGGCCGGCCGTCCAGCCAGTGCGCGTGCCGGGGGCAGGCGGCCACCACACGGGTGAAGGCGGCAGGGTCACGGAGGGCCTTGAGCGGGGTGTCGCGGGTCGGTCCGAAGACCGTCACCGACCAGGTGCCGTTGTCGGCGATCAAGGTGATGAGCGAGATGCTGCCCAGCGGCGTCAGCTGCGGGCCCATCCGCCGGGGCTGCTCGGGCCCGGTGTAGTAGCGGGTGTAGTACACGAAGCCACCGGTCTGCCCCTCCACGTGCGGTGGCCGGGTACCGAGCTCGGCCAGCCAGTCCGCGCCGGTCGTCCGGCGGCCGCACGCGTCCACCACCAGGTCGGCCGGCAGCACGGACCCGTCCTCGGTCCGGACACCGGCGACGTGCGGGACGCCGGGGAGCGCCGCCGCCCCCGGCACCAGGCCGGTGGCGCGCACGCCCCGTCGCACGGTGAGCCCCGGGTGCTCGGCCGCCTCCCTCGCCACCACCGCCTCGGCGACCGGACGCCGCCCGGTGACGAACCGCAGCCGGTCGTCCCCGGGCCGCGGCGCGCGGTCCTCGATCGTCGGCGGCAGGGCGGAGGTGTAGTCCCCCCAGGTGCAGCCGCCGGCATCCAGCCGGTCGACCAGCCCCGGCAGCTCCTCCTCGGCGACGAGGCGGAAACGCGGGAAGAGGGTGTGCGGCTGCCGGAACTGCGCCACGCCCTTGCGGCGCCAGTCGTCCCAGGCGTCGACCGGCGTCTCCGGCGGATCGAGGGCATCGGCCTCCAGGACGGTCACCTCGTGGCCGTCGTCGGCCAGCATCATCGCCACCGACAGGCCGATGACGCCCCCGCCACAGACCACGATCGCTGCCATGCCGGCCTCCCAGGACGGACCCGGCCACGGTCTCCCGCCCGCGGGGGGAGGGACAGGGCCGGAGGACCCCGGCAGGGGCGCTCCCTCAGGCGGAGCGGCGGCTGCGCCGCTTGTGCCGGTAGAGGTCGGCGTCAGCGCGCAGGAGCAGCTCGGAGAGGGTGTCGCCGGGGCCGGCGGTGGCGGTGCCGGCCGACCAGGACGCCGGGTGGCTCTCCTGCAGCCGGGCGATCAGCTCGGACGCGGAGGCGGCGTCCGTGTCGGGCAGGCACAGCACGAACTCGTCACCGCCGTAGCGGCCGAGCAGGTCGGCGGTGCGCAGCTCGCTGCTCCACGCCCGGGCCAGCGACTGCAGCAGCGCGTCGCCGGCGTGGTGCCCGTCGATGTCGTTGATCGACTTGAACCCGTCGAGGTCGAGCACGGCGATGGTCAGCGGCTCGTCGGTGCGCAGGGCGTGGGCGAGGCTGCGCTCCGCGCCGGCCACCCACGCCCGCCGGTTGGCCAGCCCCGTGAGCGGGTCGGTTCCGGCGGCGCGCTGCAGCTTGTCCGAGATGCGGGCCTGCGCCTCGGCCAGGACGACGACCGTCACCGTCATCGTCACCCACGGCATCACGAAGCCCGTCGGGGCCGCAGCGACCGCGCCGGCGGTGGCCGCGAGGACGAGGAACACCACGTGTGCCCGGGCGGCGCGCAGCGACAGGTAGTGGGCGCACAGGAGCGCGACCGCGACCATGGACGGGCCGAGGCCGACGACGCCCACGGCGGTGGCCGAACGCCAGGCGAGCAGGCCGATGAGGGCCGACATCAGCGCGACGGCGAACTGCACCGCGCCGTCGCCCAGCCGGTCGCGCCGCCACCACAGCAGCGCGGCGCCCAGCACCCCGACGGTGCTCAGCGCCCACGCCAGGCGCACCGGGGTGTCCGGCGACATCGGGTTGAGCGCCCCGACGGCGCAGAGGACCCCGCTGACGGCGTACAGCAGCGCGAGCAGTGCGATGCCAGTCGGCCGATCCCGATCCACGTGTCCCCCGTTCGTCCCGGTCAGCATCGGCCGGACCGGTGACGCTCCGCAGTGCGACGACGGGACGTGCCCCGAACGGGGGAGCCCGGCGGGCACCCGGCCGGGCGACCGGGGCCGCCGTCCGGTCACCCGCCGGTGAGCTCCGTGGGCACCGTGACGACGTCGACCATCGCCCCGCGCCGCGAGACGGTCACCGGCAGCGGCTGCCCGATGGCGTCCTCGAACAGCAGCCGCTGCAGGCTCTGCGCCTCCGCCACCGGACGGCGCCCGGCCTCCAGCACCAGGTCGCCGGCCTTGAGCCCGGCCCGGTCGGCGGGGGAGCCGGGGACGACGTCGACGATGCGCAGCCCCCGGCGGCGTCCGGTCCGCTCGGCGAGCGGGGCGGGCAACGGCGCCGGCGTGCTCACCAGGCCCAGGTAGGCCCGGCGCACCCGGCCGTCCCGGGCCAGCGCACCGACGATCCGCCGGGTGGTGTCGTTGACCGGGACCGCCAGCCCCAGACCCCAGCCGGCGACCGCGGTGTTGATGCCGACGACCCGGCCCGCGGAGTCGGCCAGTGCACCGCCGGAGTTGCCGGGGTTGAGCGCGGCGTCGGTCTGGATCACGTCCTCGACGACGCGGGCGGTCCGCCCGTCGCGCGTGGGCAGGGACCGGCCTAGCCCGCTCACGACCCCGGCGGTGACCGAGCCGGCCAGCCCCAGCGGGTTGCCGACCGCGACGACGAGCTGGCCCACGCGCAGCTCGGTGGCCTCGCCGAGCTCGGCCGGGGGCGGGGTCGCCGTCCGGGCGCGGACCACGGCCAGGTCGGAGAGCGGGTCGGCGCCGACGACGTCGACGTCGGCCTCGCTGCCGTCGGCGAACACCGCCCGGCCGTACCGCGCACCGCCGACGACGTGGGCGTTGGTGAGCATGAGCCGGTCCCCGGGGACGACGACCGCCGAGCCCGCACCGCCGCGCCCGCCGGGCCCGGTGACCTGCAGGGCCGCCACGTGCGGGGTGAGCTCGGCGGCGACGGCGGTGACGATGCGGGAGTAGGCGTCGAGGGCCGTGGTGTCGGGATCAGGGGCCAGGGACACGGTCGCCTCCTTGCTTACAGGATTACAGCTCCCAGTGAACGCCTCCGCGGGGTCGTCCGGCGAGAGTCATGCCGTGGGCGAACAGCGCCCCGATACTGGGCCGATGACGGTCTCGGCGGCCGCTCGCCGGGAGGCGGCGGAACGGGCATGGGCGGGGCTGCGGCCCCGGGTGGAGCAGGCCGCGGTCGCCGCGCTGGGAGAGGCCGAGGCCGACGCCTTCCTCGCCCGCGCCGACCTGGCGGTGTACGACGTGCACGAGCCGCTGGCGATCCTCTACGGACCGGCCGCCGACGAGCTGGTCGAGCGCGCGCTGCGCGTCGTCCTCGCCGCCGCGGCCGATCGGCCGGAGCCGCTGCGCCGGCTCGACCGGCGGCGGGAGATCGACCCCGCGTGGTTCCAGCGGGCGAGCACGCAGGGCTACGTCTGCTACGTCGACCGCTTCTGCGGCACGCTGGACCGGCTGCCCGCGCACCTGGACCACCTCGCCGAGCTCGGCACCACCTACCTGCACCTCATGCCGCTGCTGCGGCCGCGCGAGGGCGAGAACGACGGCGGGTACGCGGTCGCCGACTACCGGTCGGTCGACCCGCGGCTGGGCACGATGGCCGACCTGGAGGCGGTGGCGGCGGCCCTGCACGAGCGGGACATGAGCCTGTGCATCGACCTCGTGCTCAACCACACCGCCCGCGAGCACCCGTGGGCGCAGGGGTGGCTGGCCGGCGACCCTGCGTACGCCGGCTTCTACACCGCCTTCCCCGACCGGACGGTGCCCGACGCCTACGACGCCACCATCCCGGAGGTGTTCCCCGACCGGGCGCCGGGCTCGTTCAGCTGGGTGCCCGAGGCCTGCGGCGGCGCCGGCGGGTGGGTGTGGACGACGTTCTGGCCCTACCAGTGGGACCTCGACTACTCGAACCCCGAGGTGACTCTCGCGATGCTCGGCGAGATCGCCTGGCTGGCCAACCGCGGGGTCGACGTCTTCCGCATGGACGCCGTGCCGTTCATGTGGAAGCGGCTGGGCACCTCCTGCCAGAACCAGCCGGAGGGGCACAGCCTCCTGCAGATGCTGCACGCGCTCACCCGGCTGGCCGCCCCCGGCGTGATCTTCAAGGCCGAGGCGATCGTCTCGCCCGACGACCTGGTGCCCTACCTCGGCGGGCACGACCGCTTCCGGCCCGAGTGCGAGCTGGCCTACCACAACCAGCTCATGGTGCTGCTGTGGAGCAGCCTGGCCACCCAGGACGCCCGCCTGGCCCGCACCGCGCTGCGCCGGATGCAGCCGATCCCGCCGTCGTCCACCTGGGTCACCTACGTGCGCGGGCACGACGACATCGGCTGGGCGATCACCGACGAGGACGCCGCGGCGACCGGCGTCGACGGGTTCGGCCACCGCCGGTTCCTCAACGACTTCTACTCCGGCCGCTTCCCCGGCTCCTTCGCGCGCGGCGCGCTGTTCCAGGAGAACGAGGTCACCGGCGACGCCCGCATCTCGGGCTCGGCGGCGTCCCTGTGCGGCATCGAGGCCGCGCTCGAGGCCGGCGACGACGCGGCGCTGGACGCCGGGATCCGCCGGCTGGTGCTGCTGTACTCGGTCGCCTACGCCCACGGCGGCATCCCGCTGCTCTACATGGGCGACGAGCTGGCGCTGCGCAACGACCCCGGCTACCTCGACGACCCCGAGCGCGCCCCGGACAACCGCTGGATGCACCGCCCGCCGATGGACTGGTCCGCCGCCACCCGCCGGTGCGACCCGGCCACCCTCGAGGGCCGCGTCTTCGCCGCGCTCCGCCGGCTGGGGGAGGTCCGGCGCTCGCTGCTCGCGCTGCGCGGCGGGGTCGAGCCCGTCGTGCTGGACGTCGGGGACGACGCGGTGCTGGCCTGGTCGCGGCGCCACCCGCGCAGCGGCACGTTCGTCGGCCTGGCCAACTTCTCCCCGGAGCCGCGGACGGTGGACGCCGACACCGTCACCGGGTTCGGCACCTTCGACCAGGTGCACGGCAGCGACGGCCCGCTGGAGGTGGTCGAGGGCCGGCTGGTGGTCCCCGGGCTCGGCTTCGCCTGGTTCGCCGAGCCATGACCGGCGCGGGGGCCGGCCGGACCGCGGCGCCCACGCCCTCACGGGCCGGCGCGACCGTCGGCGTCGAGGAGGAGTTCCACCTCGTCGACCCGGGCACCTTCGAGCTCACCCCCAGCCCGTCGCTGAGCGCCGCCGTGCTGCAGGGCACCGCCGGGGCGCACGTGCACGCCGAGATCGTCACGACGCAGCTGGAGACCTCCACCGGCATCTGCACCACGATCGACGACCTGCGCGCCGCACTGGTCGCCACCCGGGCCGAGGCGGTGGCCGCCGCCGCCGGTGCCGGCCTGGCCGTGCTGGCCGCCTCCACCCACCCCTTCGGCTCGTGGCGCCAGCAACGGCTCACCCCGGCGCCGCGGTACGAGGCCATGGTGGCCCGCTGGGCGGTCCTCGCCGAGCAGCAGGACATCTGCGGCTGCCACGTGCACGTGGGCGTCCCGGACGTGGACACCGCGGTGGCGGTCATGGACCGCGCCCGCCCGCACCTGCCGGTGCTGCTGGCGATGACCGGCAGCTCGCCGTTCCACGACGGCGTCGACACCGGCTACGAGAGCTGGCGCACCACGTGGTGGTCCCGCTGGCCCAACGCCGGCCCGCCCGAGCACCTGGGCAGCGCCGACCGGTTCCGGGAGGTCGTCGCCGGGCTGGTGCGCAGCGGGGTCGTCGCCGACGGCTCCCACCTGTACTGGGACGTGCGGCCCTCCGCGCGCTGGCCGACGCTGGAGTTCCGGCTGGCCGACGTCTGCACCGACCTCGACGCCGCCGTCCTGCACGCCGCGCTGGTGCGCGCGCTGGTCCGGGTGCTGGCGGGCCGCGCCGAGGCCGGCGAGCCGTTCCCCGACGTGCGTCCCGAGCTGCTGCGCGCCGCGCGCTGGCGGGCCGCCAAGGACGGCCTGACCGGCGAGCTGTTCGACCCCGGGGCCGGTGAGCCGGTGCCGGCCCGCGCCGCGGTCGACCGGTTCGTCGCGGAGCTCGCCGACGACCTGCGGGCCCACGGCGAGGAGGACGAGGTGTCCGCCCTGCTGGACCGGCTGTGGGCGCACGGCACCTCCGCCGCCCGGCAGCGGCGCACCTGGGCACGCACCGGGGACCCGCGGGCGGTGGCCGCCGAGGTCGTGCGCGAGGGCACGGCCGTGGGCGGCGGTGTGCCCGGCCCGTGAGCGCAGGAGTGGCCGCGCGGCGCGCGGGTACGGGCAGGTCCATGACGGAGACGCGTCCCCTCGCCCTCGTGACCGGAGCCTCCAGCGGGATCGGCCTGGAACTGGCCCGGCAGTTCGCCGGCGCGGGCTTCGACCTGGTCGTCAACGCCGAGGACGCCGAGCTGACCACCGCCGCCGAGCAGCTGCGGGCCGAGGGCGCCACGGTCCAGGCCGTGCAGGCCGACCTGCGCACCCGGGCCGGGGTGGAGGCCCTCCACGGCGCCGTCCAGGCCACCGGCCGCCCGCTGGCCGCGGCCGCCCTGAACGCCGGGGTCGGCTTCGGCGGGCCGTTCGTGGAGAACCCCCTCGAGCGGGAGCTCGAGATCATCGACCTCAACGTCACCTCGACCGTCGTCCTGGCCAAGCTGGTGCTCCGCGACATGGTGGCCCGCAACGAGGGCCGGGTGCTGTTCACCTCGTCGATCGCCTCGACCATGCCCGGGTCGTTCCAGGCGGTCTACAACGCCTCCAAGTCCTTCCTCCAGTCCTTCGCCGAGGCGCTGGTGGAGGAGCTGAGGGACAGCGCGGTCACGGTCACCTCGCTCATGCCCGGCCCGACCGACACCGAGTTCTTCGACCGCGCCGAGATGCAGGACACCAAGATCGGCGCCGGCGAGAAGGACGACCCGGCGCAGGTCGCGAAGCAGGGCTTCGAGGCGCTGATGAAGGGCGAGGACAAGGTCGTCGCCGGCTCGCTGATGACCAAGGTGCAGGGGGCGGCCAACGCGGTGATCCCGGACCGGCTCAAGAGCAAGGCGCACCGGCAGATGGCCGAGCCCGGGAGCGCGGAGTAGGACCGTGCCCGACGGCCTCCGCGACCTCGCGCTCCCCCTGCGGGAGCCCGCCGACCTCGACCCGCTGCTCGAGCGGGTGGGCGAGGCGCGGATCGTGGCGATCGGCGAGGCCAGCCACGGCACGCACGAGTACTACGCGTGGCGGGCGGCGCTGACCCGGCGCCTGGTCACCGAGCGCGGCTTCGGCCTCGTGGCGGTCGAGGGGGACTGGCCCGACTGCTACCGGGTCAACCGCAGCGTCAAGCTGCGCCCCGGGGCCGACGACGACCCCCGCGACACCCTCGACGCCTTCGCCCGGTGGCCCACGTGGATGTGGGCCAACGACGACGTCGTCGGGTTCTGCCGTTGGCTGCGGGAGGTCAACGCCGCACGGCCGGAGGCGGAGCGGGTGGGGTTCTACGGCCTGGACGTCTACAGCCTCTGGGACTCGATGCACGAGCTGGTCGGCTGGCTGCGCGAGCACGAGCCCGAGCACGTGGCCAAGGCGACGCAGGCCCTGGCCTGCTTCGAGCCCTTCGGCGAGGACGGCGCCGAGTACGCCTTCGCCACCCGCTTCGCGCCGACCACGTGCGAGCAGACGGTGATCGAGCTGCTCGCCCACCTGTGCGAGGAGCGCGGCCGGCAGGCACCGGCCGACGACCCCGAGGCCCACCTGTCGGCCGAGATGAACGCCGCGGTCGTCGCCGGCGCCGAGCGGTACTACCGGGCCATGGTGGGCGGCTCGGCGGAGTCGTGGAACGTCCGCGACGTGCACATGGCCGACACCCTCGACCGGCTGCTCGAGCACCGTGACGACCGCACCCACCCGCCCAAGGCGGTCGTCTGGGAGCACAACACCCACGTCGGCGACGCGCGCGCCACGGACATGGCGGGGGCGGGGATGGTCAACGTCGGCCAGCTGCTGCGGGAGCGGCACGGCGCCGGGGACGTCGTCCTGGTCGGCTTCGGCAGCCACCGCGGCGGCGTCGTCGCGGGGCGCGAGTGGGGTGCGCAGATGCAGCGGATGGAGGTGCCCCCGGCGCGGGCCGGCAGTCTCGAGGCGCTGCTGCACGACGAGGTGGGGGAGGACGCCCTGCTGGTCTGGCCCCCGGACGGGCCGCGCCCGGCCGCGCTGGACCGGCAGCTGGACCACCGCGCGATCGGCGTGGTCTACCGGCCCGAGCGCGAGCGGTGGGGCAACTACGTGCCCACCGTGCTGGCCCGCCGCTACGACGCGTTCCTCTACCTCGACACCAGCCGCCCGCTGCAGCCGCTGCACCTGGAGCGTGCCGACGAGCACGTGCCGCCGGTCGCGCACACGGTCTGAGGCCGGTGCGCGAGGCGGCCGACGGGCGGCTGGAGAGCCGCCCGGCGACGACCCCCTCCGGACGGCCCTTCCCGGCCGGCCTGACCTCGCTGGACCTCGGAGGGCGGGCCGAGGCGCTGGTCGCCGTCCCCGCGGGGGACGGACCCCGGCCGCTGCTGGTCTTCTGCCACGGCGCCGGGGGGACGGCGGCGCAGGGCCTGGTCGCCGTCCGCGCGGCCGCCACCGCCCGCGGGGCGCTCGTGCTGGCGACGACGTCGGTGGCCCGGACCTGGGACCTGCTCACCGGCGGCCTCGGCCGCGACGTGGCGGTGCTCGACGCGGCCCTCGACCGGGTCTTCGGCGCCCATCCGGTGAGCCGGGTCGCGATCGGGGGCTTCTCCGACGGCGCCTCCTACGCGCTCTCCCTCGGCCTGGCCAACGGCGACCTGCTCGAGGCCGTCCTGGCCTTCTCCCCGGGCTTCGTCGCCGCGCCCGCCCACCGCGGCCGGCCGCGGGTGTGGGTCTCCCACGGCACCGGCGACCGCGTGCTCCCGGTCGACCGCTGCGGCCGGCGGGTGTCCCGGGAACTGGCCGCGGCCGGGTACGACGTCACCTACGACGAGTTCGACGGCGGCCACGTCGTCCCGCCGGACTCGGTGGCCGCCGCCCTCGACAGCTGGCTGGGTGACGGCGGAGGAGCGGACGCTAGGCGGAGCGGCGCTCGGTGAGGTCCTCGGTGCTGTGCTGGGCGTCCTTGGGGCCGCCGCTCTTGGAGATCGCGAAGTCCGAGCCGAGCTGCTCCAGGGCCAGCCGGCCGTAGACCTGCTGCTGGGTGGCGACCCGCTCGGCCCGGCCCCGGCCGAGGAAGCTCACGATCCAGTGCAGGACGGCGGTGAGGCGACTCTTGAAGCCGACGATGTAGGCCAGGTGGACCACCAGCCACATCACCCAGGCCAGGAAGCCCTCCATCTTCAGCTTGCCCACGTCGGCCACGGCGGAGAACCGGGAGATCGTGGCCATCGAGCCCTTGTCGAAGTACCGGAACGGGCCCTTGGGCTCGCGGCCGGCGATCCTCCGCTGGATCTGCTCGGCGGCGTAGCGGCCGCCCTGGATGGCGACCTGGGCGACGCCGGGCAGCCGGTCCAGGCTCATCATGTCGCCGACCACGTGGACCTCGGGGTGGCCGGGCAGGGTGAGGTCGGGCTGCACCGAGACCCGGCCGGCCCGGTCGATCTCGGCGCCGGACTGCTCGGCCAGCTGCCGGCCCAGCGGGCTGGCCTGGACGCCGGCGGCCCAGATCTTGGTGGCGGCCTGGATGCGGCGCACCTGGCCGTCGCCGTCCTTGACCTCGATGCCGTTGGCGTCGACGTCGGTGACCATGGCGCCCAGCTGCACCTCGACACCGATCTTGTTCAGCTGGCGGCGGGCCCGGTCGCCCAGCTTCTCCCCGAACGACGGGAGGACGGCGGGTGCGGCGTCGAGCAGGATCACCCGCGCCTGGGTCGGGTCGATCCTGCGGAAGTCCCGGCGCAGCGTGCGGTGGGCCAGCTCGGCGATCTGCCCGGCCATCTCGACCCCGGTGGGGCCGGCGCCGACGACGACGAAGGTCAGCAGCCGGTCGACCTCGGCCGGGTCGGTGGCCAGCTCGGCGAGCTCGAACGCGCCGAAGATGCGGCCGCGCAGCTCCAGGGCGTCGTCGACGCTCTTCATGCCGGGGGCGAACTCGGCGAACCGGTCGTTGCCGAAGTAGGACTGCCCGGCACCCGCGGCGACGATCAGCTCGTCGTAGGGGTGCACCGTGGTGCGGCCCAGGATCGTCGAGGTGACCGTGCGGGCGGCCAGGTCGATCCTCGTGACCTCGCCGAGCACGACCCGGGCGTTGCGCTGACCGCGCAGGATCTCGCGGGTCGGCGGGGCGATCTCGCCCTCGGACAGGATGCCGGTGGCCACCTGGTAGAGCAGCGGCTGGAACAGGTGGTGGCTGGTCTTGCCCACGATGGTGACGTCGACCGGGGCCTTCTTCAGCGCCTGCGCGGCGAACAGCCCGCCGAAGCCCGACCCGATGATGACGACCCGAGGCCGACCGGAGCGGGTGGTGCCGACGGGGGCGGTCTCAGGTGATGTCGTCATGATGAATCAGTCTCCCACTCCGGCTTCTCCTGGCCGTGCGCGGCCCCGCGCGATGCAGGCCACAGTCTGGCGCACTACCCGCTGGTCGGCGTACCACGCGGGGAACCGGTAGACCGGAGCGGTGCCCACCCGCCGCCCGCGACCGGTGTTCGTCCCCGGCCTGGGGCTCGACGCGCGCTCCTCCGCCCGCGTGCGCACCCGCCGGCCCGGTGACGTCGTCGTCCTCCCGGGGATGGGGCTGCCCGGCCCGGTGCCCCCGCTGGAGGACCTGGCCGCGCGGCTGCGCGCCCGGCTCGGGGACGGTCCGGTGCTGCTGGTCGGGCACTCGCAGTCCTGCCAGGTGGTCGCCGCGGCGGCCGATGACCCGCGGGTGGCCGCGGTGGTGCTGCTCGGGCCCACGACCGACCCGCGGCTGCGGACGTGGCCGGTGCTGGCCGGCCGGTGGCTGCGGACGGCGGCCCGCGAGCCGTGGGCGCAGGTGCCGCTGGTGCTCGCGCAGTGGCTGCACACCGGCCCGCGGGCGATGCGGCGCCTGTGGCGGGTCGCCGCGCCGGACCGCATCGACGTCCGCCTGCGCGGTGTGCGCGTGCCGGTGACCGTCGTCCGCGGCACCCGCGACCGGCTCTGTGCGCACGACTGGGCGGCCACCGTGGCGGCCGCCGCGCCGCGGGGCCGGCTGGTCGAGCTGCCCGGGGCCGCGCACATGACCGTGCACACCCACCCGGACGAGGTCGCCGCGCTGATCGAGGGGGAGAGTGGCGCGGTCGTGTCACGATGACGGCGTGGCGCACACATCTGCATCCGCCGGGGCGCTCCTGCGTCACGTGCGGACCGGCCGTGCGCGCAGCCGGGCGGACCTCGTGGCGCTCACCGGCGCGTCCCGCAACACGGTGAGCGCGCGGGTGGACCAGCTGATCGCGGCCAACCTCCTGGAGGAGGGCGGTCCGGGCTGGAGCACCGGCGGCCGGCCACCCACGCTGCTCCACTTCAACAGCCGGGCCGGGTGCGTGCTCGCCGTCGACCTCGGGGTGACCAGCGTCGACGTCGCGGTCACCGACCTGTCGGCGCAGATCCTCGCCACGGCCGGGCACCCGATCGACATCGCCGAGGGCCCGGGGCCGGTGCTGGCCGAGGTCGACCGGCTCTGCCAGAAGGTGCTCGCCGAGGCCGGTCTCACCCCGGCCGACGTCTGCGCGGTCGGTGTCGGCGTGCCGGGGCCGGTCGAGTTCTCCAGTGGCCGCCCCTCCCACCCGCCGATCATGCCGGGCTGGCACGACCACCCGATCCCTGACGCGTTCCGCCGCTACGAGTGCCCCGTCTTCGTCGACAACGACGTGAACGTCATGGCCCTGGGGGAGATGGGCGTCGGCGGCTCGGTCCAGGACGTGCTCGTCGTCAAGGTCGGCACCGGCATCGGCTGCGGCGTCATCGTCGACGGCCGGGTGTACCGGGGCGCCCAGGGCAGTGCCGGGGACATCGGGCACATCTACGTCGCCCAGCCCGACGGTCGGACCGTGGTGTGCCGGTGCGGCAACGAGAACTGCCTCGAGGCGATCGCCGGCGGCGGGGCGCTGCTGCGGGACGCCGTCGCCGCGGGACTGCCGGTCAGCACCACCCGGGAGCTCGTCGAGCGCGCGGCCCACGGCGACGGCCCGGCGCTGGAGCTGGTCCGCGACGCCGGCCGCACCATCGGCACGGTGCTCGCCGCGCTGGTCAACTTCTTCAACCCGCACCGGATCGTGATGACCGGCGGCGTCGCCCGCGCCGGCGCCCCGCTCCTGGCCGGGATCCGCGAGGCGGTGTACCGCCGGTCGATGCCGCTGGCCGCGCGGAACCTGGAGATCACCGTCAGCGACGCGCCGGACCTCTCCGGCCGTCTCGGGGCGGCCCTGATGGCGATCGAGGGCTTCCTCGACGAGGACGCCCTCCTCCAGGCCCTGGCCCAGTAGACCCGCTCAGCAGGGCGTTCAGCCCCGCGCCCGGCCCCTACCGGGGCCCCGGCGCGGTGGTTGCGGTTCGGTAACTCCTCCCGATGGGCTTGACCGGACGTGACCCGGCTCATAAGTTCTCGCCTGACACGACTAATGGTCAACGGTGAGCAAAAGTCCGGGGGTGGCGTGGTGGTCGGCTCCAGCGAGCGCGCCGCGGCCCCGACCGCCGGAGGAGGCACGGAGTGACCACCCCTCTGCTGGAGATGCACGGCATCGTCAAGAGCTTCCCCGGGGTCCGGGCGCTGGACGGCGTCGACCTCGACGTCCGCGCGGGGGAGGTGCACTGCCTCCTGGGCCAGAACGGCGCCGGGAAGTCCACCCTGATCAAGGTCCTGGCCGGCGCCCACCAGCCCGACGCCGGCAGCATCACCTGGCGCGGTGAGCCGGTCTCCCTGAGCACGCCGCAGGCGGCCATGTCGCTGGGCATCGCGACGATCTACCAGGAGCTCGACCTGGTGGCCGGGCTGACCGTCGCCGACAACGTCTTCCTGGGCCGCGAGCACGCCCGCCTCGGGCTGACCCGCCCGGCGTCGGCCAACCGCGCCGCGGCCGAGCTGCTCGCCCGCCTCGGCCACGCCGACATCCGGCCCACCACGGAGGTCGGCTCCCTGCCGGCGGCCTCGCAGCAGATGGTGAGCATCGCCCGGGCCCTGTCCCAGGACGCGAAGCTGATCATCATGGACGAGCCGTCCGCCGTCCTGGACAACGAGGAGGTCGAGCGGCTCTTCACGGTCATGCGCGACCTGACCGCCCACGACGTCGCCGTCGTCTACATCTCCCACCGGCTGGAGGAGATCCGCCAGGTGGGCGACCGGATCACCGTCCTCAAGGACGGCCGCACCGTCGCCACCGGCCTGCCGGCCCGCACCACCGCCACCCGCGAGGTCATCACGCTGATGACCGGCCGGGACATCGAGTACGTCTTCCCCGAGCGGCGCACCCGGCCGCACACCGACGAGCGGCCGCTGCTGGAGGTCGAGGGTCTCGGCCTGCGCGGCCGGTTCGCCGACGTTTCCTTCTCCGTGCACGCCGGCGAGATCGTCGGCCTGGCCGGGCTGGTGGGCTCCGGGCGGTCGGAGATCCTCGAGACCGTCTACGGCGCGCGCCGCGCGACCGCCGGCACCGTCCGGGTCGGCGGCCGGCGGCTGCGCCCGGGGGACGTCGGCGGCGCGGTGTCCGCCGGCGTGGGCCTGGCCCCGGAGGAGCGCAAGAGCCAGGCGCTGCTGCTGGGCGAGTCGGTCTCGCGCAACATCAGCATCTCCAGCCTGCGCCGCTTCGCCCGGGCCGGCTTCCTCTCCCGCGGGTCGGAGAAGGCCGCGGCCCGGGAGCAGGTGCAGGCCCTCGACGTCCGGCCGGCCGACGTCGACCGCGAGGTGCGCACGCTCTCGGGCGGCAACCAGCAGAAGGTCGTCCTGGCCCGCTGGCTGCTGCGCGACTGCCACGTCCTGCTGCTCGACGAGCCGACCCGCGGGGTCGACGTCGGCGCGCGGGCGGAGATCTACGCGCTGATCCGGGAGCTGGCCGACCGCGGTGTCGCCGTGGTCGTCGTCTCCAGCGAGATCCCCGAGGTGCTCGGCCTGGCCGACCGCGTCCTCGTGGTCGCCGACGGGCGGGTGCTCGCGGAGGAGCCGGCCGGCGCGCTCGACGAGCACCGGGTGCTCGACCTGGTCATGGAGGACGCGGCCGCCCACGGCGCGCACGCACAGCACGAAGGGGACGTGGCATGAGCGGCAGCACGACGGCGGCGGCCGGGGTGGACGCCTCGCGGGAGCCGTCCGGCTCGGCGGCGGGACGCGGCGGCAACCGGGGTCCCGGCTTCCTGGCCGGCCCGGTGGGTCGCAACCTCGGCCTGGTCATCGCCCTGGCGCTGCTCTGCGTCGTCGGCGCGGTCACCGCTCCCAACCAGTTCCTCGACGTCGACAACGTCCTGACGATCCTGCGGCTGGCCGCCGTGATCGGCGTGGTCAGCGTCGGCATGACCTTCGTGATCATCGGCGGGGGCATCGACCTGTCGGTCGGCGCGCTGGTCGCGCTGTCCTCGGTGTGGGCCACGACGCTGGCCACCCAGGCCATGGCCGAGGACTTCCACTGGATCGTCATGGTGTTCACGGCGCTGGCCGTCGGTGCCGGCGCCGGGCTGGTCAACGGCATCGTCATCGCCTACGGCAAGCTCGTCGCCTTCATCGCCACCCTCGCGATGCTGGCCGCGGCCCGCGGTCTGGCGGAGATCATCGCCAACCGGCGCACCCAGATCGTCCAGGACCGGGACTTCCTCGCGTTCTTCTCCGGCGACGTCCTCGGCGTCCCGACGCTGGTGATCATCTTCGCGCTGGTCGCGATCGCCGGGTGGGTCCTGCTCAACCGGACGACGTTCGGCCGGCGCACCTTCGCCGTCGGCGGCAACGCCGAGGCCGCCCGCCTGGCCGGCATCCGGGTGCAGCGGCACACGATGTGGCTCTACGTCCTCTCCGGCGTCGCCTGCGGCATCGCCGCGGTCATGCTCATGGCCCGGACGACGACCGGCAGCTCCACCCACGGCACGCTGTACGAGCTGGACGCGATCGCGGCGGTCGTCATCGGCGGCACGCTGCTCATCGGTGGCCGCGGCACGATCGTCGGCACCGTCCTCGGCGTCCTGATCTTCACGACGCTCAACAACGTGTTCACGCTGAACAACCTGTCCAGCTCGGCGCAGGCGGTCGCCAAGGGCGTGATCATCGTCGTCGCCGTCCTGCTGCAGATGCGGCTGGCGACCGGCAGCTTCAGCCTCGGCCGGCTCGGCAGAGGATCCGGGCCGACCACCTCCCCGACCGCCGGCGCACCGGCCGGTGCGGTGTCCGGTGGGTCGGTCCCCGGTGGGCCCGGCGGCACCCCGCCCGGCGCGACCACCGACCGCCCCCGACCCTGACCCGCCCGCGGGCGGCAGCCGCCGTCCGCCCCCAGCCGCACCACCCCCGCCGGCCCGGCGGGGTGAACCACCGACGCACCACCACCTGGCCGAGTCCCTGCCAGGGAGGCTTGTCCTTCGAGGAGATGACATGTCTGCAGCGAGGCGGCGCCCCTACCGGCGCCTGACGTCCACCGCGGTGGCTCTCGTGGGCGCCGGCGCCCTGATCGCCGGCTGCACGAGCAACACCCCCGAGGAGAGCTCCGGCGGGGACGGCGGCGGGAACAACGCCGCCAGCTCGAACGACGAGACCGGCGACACCGTCCGCATCGGCTTCTCGGCCCCGGCCGCCGACCACGGCTGGATGGCCGGCATCACCGAGGCCGCCCGGGCCGCTGCCGAGGAGTACGAGGACGTCGAGCTCACCGTCGCCGAGGGCACCAACGACGTCGGCACCCAGATCAGCCAGGTCGAGACGTTCATCAACGACGGCGTCGACGCGATCGTGCTGCTGCCCTTCGACGGCGCCGCGCTGACCCCGGTCGCGCTGCAGGCGATGGAGGCCGGGATCCCGGTCATCAACGTCGACCGCGAGTTCAACAGCCCGTTCGCCGCGCGCGCCACGATCCTCGGCGACAACTACGGCATGGGCGTCTCGGCCGGCACCTACGTCTGCGAGCAGGTGGGCGACAACCCCAACGCCGTCGTCGCCGAGATCGCCGGCATCGACTCGCTGCCGCTGACCCAGGACCGCAGCCAGGGCTTCGCCGACGCGCTCAGCGAGTGCGGCCTGTCGGTCGCCAACCGCGTGGCGGCGGACTTCACCGTCGAGGGCGGCGAGGAGGCGGCGGCGAACCTGCTGCAGGCCGCTCCGCAGATCGACGCGCTCTGGAACCACGACGACGACCAGGGCGTCGGCGTCCTGGCCGCCATCCAGAACGCCGGCCGCGACGAGTTCATCATGGTCGGGGGTGCGGGCTCGGCCAACGCCATGCGCGAGATCGAGTCCGGCGAGTCGGTCCTGCAGGCCACCGTCATCTACCCGCACACCCAGGCCGCCGACGGCATCAAGCTCGCCCGGCTCATCGCCCAGGAGAAGAGCCTGTCGGACCTGACCTCGCAGGGTGTCCCGCGGCGGACCGTGCTCGACGCTCCGGTGGTCACCGCCGAGAACGTCGACCAGTACATCGACCGCGCCTTCGAGTCCTGATCGACGTGGGGTCGCCGGGTGGGCAGCGAGCCCACCCGGCGGCCCCGCCAACCGAGGAGCCCTCCCGATGACCCCCACCCTCGGCGTCGGCCTGATCGGCTACGCCTTCATGGGCGCCGCGCACTCGCAGGCCTGGCGCACCGCCCCGCACTTCTTCGACCTCCCGCTGCAGCCCGAGCTCACGGTCCTCGCGGGCCGGGACCCCGTCCGGGTCGGCGACGCCGCCCGCAAGCTGGGCTGGGCGGGCACCGAGACCGACTGGCGCCGCGTGGTCGAGCGCCCCGACGTCGACCTCGTCGACGTCTGCACACCCGGCAACACGCACGCCGAGATCGCGATCGCCGCGCTGGACGCCGGCAAGCACGTGCTCTGCGAGAAGCCGCTGGCCAACACCGTCGCGGAGGCCGAGGCGATGGCCGAGGCCGCCGCGCGGGCCGCCCGGCGCGGGGTGCGGTCGATGGTCGGCTTCACCTACCGCCGGGTGCCGGCGATCGGGCTGGCCCGGCAGTTGGTGGCCGAGGGCCGGCTCGGGGAGATCCGGCACGTGCGCGCCCAGTACCTGCAGGACTGGATCGCCGACCCGGCCGCGCCGATGTCGTGGCGGCTGGAGAAGGACAAGGCCGGCTCGGGGGCGCTGGGAGACATCGGCGCGCACGTCGTCGACCTGACGCAGTACATCACCGGGCAGCGGGTCACCGGCGTCAGCGCACTGCTGGAGACCTTCGTCAAGGAGCGCCCGCTGCCGGCGGAGACCGGCAAGCTGTCGGGGGTCGGGGGCTCGGAGACGGGCACCGTCACCGTGGACGACGCGGCCCTGTTCATCGGCCGGTTCAGCGGCGGCGCGCTGGCCAGCTTCGAGGCCACCCGCTTCGCCCTCGGCCGCAAGAACGCCATCCGCATCGAGGTCAACGGCTCGGCCGGCAGCCTGGCCTTCGACTTCGAGGACATGAACGTCCTGGAGTTCTTCGACGGCACCGAGCCCGCCGAGGTCGCCGGCTTCCGCCGCATCCTGGTCACCGAGCCCGGCCACCCCTACGTCGGCGCCTGGTGGCCGGCCGGGCACGGGCTGGGCTACGAGCACGGCTTCACCCACCAGGTCGTCGACCTGGTCACCGCCATCGCCAAGGGGGAGGACCCCGCGCCGTCCTTCGCCGACGGCCTGCAGGTCCAGCGGGTGCTCGACGCCGTCGAGCGCAGCGCCGCCGCCGGTTCCGCCTGGACCGGGATCCCCCAGTGACGACCGACCCGCGAGGAGACGCCTGATGCCCCGTCCCGTCACGCTGTTCACCGGCCAGTGGGCCGACCTGCCGTTCGAGGAGGTGTGCCGGCTGGCCTCCGAATGGGGCTACGACGGCCTGGAGATCGCCTGCTGGGGCGACCACCTCGACGTCGAGCGCGCCGCGAACGACGACTCCTACGTCGCCGACCGCAAGGCGCTGCTGGAGAAGTACGGGCTGCGGGTCTTCGCCATCTCCAACCACCTCAACGGCCAGGCCGTCTGTGACGACCCGATCGACGAGCGGCACCGCGGCATGGTGCACCCGCGGGTGTGGGGCGACGGAGACCCCGAGGGCGTCCGGCAGCGGGCGGCCGAGGAGATGAAGACGACCGCCCGCGCCGCGGCGAAGCTGGGCGTCGACGTCGTCGTCGGGTTCACCGGGTCGAAGATCTGGAAGACCGTCGCGATGTTCCCGCCGGTGCCCGAGTCGATGATCGAGGACGGCTACGCCGACTTCGCCGCTCGCTGGAACCCCATCCTCGACGTCTTCGACGAGGTGGGTGTCCGCTTCGCCCACGAGGTCCACCCGTCGGAGATCGCCTACGACTACTGGACGACGGTCCGCGCGCTGGAGGCGGTCGGGCACCGGGAGGCCTTCGGGCTGAACTGGGATCCCAGCCACTTCGTCTGGCAGGACCTCGACCCGGTCGGCTTCCTCTGGGACTTCAAGGACCGGATCTACCACGTCGACTGCAAGGACGCGAAGAGGCAGGTGGGCAACGGCCGCAACGGCCGGATGGGCTCGCACCTGCCCTGGGCCGACCCGCGGCGCGGCTGGGACTTCGTCTCCACCGGCCACGGCGACGTCCCGTGGGAGGCGTGCTTCCGGATGCTCAACACCATCGGCTACGACGGGCCGATCTCGGTGGAGTGGGAGGACGCCGGGATGGACCGGCTGGTCGGCGCCCCCGAGGCCCTGGCCTTCGTGCGCCGGCTGGCGTTCGACCCACCGGCCGCCGCGTTCGACGCGGCCTTCTCCAGCGGGAACTGAGGCCCGGGAGGTGGGCGGCGAGCGGGGGTCCCGCCGCCCACCTCCCGGGATCTCGGGAACCGGCCCGGCCGAGGGGAGCGGCCGGGTCGGGTGGTCGGTCAGGCGGTGACGGTCACCGCCGTCTCCATGCCGTTGGCCCGGTGCTGGCCGACGCCGCAGTAGAAGGAGTAGTCGCCCTGCTCGAGGGTCACCTCGAGGGTGGCGGTGCCGCCCGGCTGGAGGACCTCGGTGCCGGCGACGTCCTCGCCGTCCTTCTCGACGACGAAGTTGTGCGGCATGTTGCCGGTGTTGGTCACCTCGAAGGTGTACGTGCCGGCGGAGTAGCTGTCCTCCGAGAGCTCGAAGTCGAAGTCGACCGCGTTGACGGTCACGACCTCCGCCTCGGACTCGGCGGGTGCCGACGACCCCGGCGAGGCGGCGGCGCTGCTGCTGGTCTCCGCCGCGCTGCTCGTGGTGCTGTCGGACGCGGCGTCGGTGCCCCCGTCGTCCCCACCGCAGGCGCTCAGGCCGAGGCCGAGGGCGAGGACGACGGCGGCGGTACGGCGCGCGGGACCGGTCGATTGCGGCACGGGTTCTCCTCGGGGCCGGTGGCCCCGTTCCGTCGCCGGGGGCCGCTGTGCCGCAGATACTGCAACTTTGTAGGACCTGAGGGAACCCCTACACAGGGGGTTCACAGGTCCTCGGCAGGTCGTGCGCAGCGACCGTCCGGCGGCACCAGTCCACGACCGTGGCCAGCACCCGCGGGTCGACCGGGGAGCGCAGCTCCGACCGGTAGGCCCGCAGCGAGGCGGGCCCCGGCTGCCGGCGCAGCGTGTGGGTCAGGTCGGGCACCTGGTGCACCTCGACCGGGCCGGGCACCGTGGCCCGGAGGACGTCGAGGTCCGCGACCGGCACCTGGAGGTCCTTCTCGCCGGTGAGGGCGAGGACGGGCACGGACAGGCGGGCGAGGTCGGTGCGCGGGTCGTGGGCCATGAACTCCCGCGTCCAGCGGGCGTTGAGCCGGACGCCGCCGATCCGGGCGACGTCGGTCGTGGTCGCCCGGATGCGCGCGTGGTTGGCCACGACCTTCGCCTCCAGGTCGGTGCGGAACAGCCGCAGCAGCGCGCGGACGGGGGCCGGCAGCGTCGGGGCGATCTGCCGGGCCTGCCACCGCAGCAGTTCCTCGCCGGGGGTGGCGCTGGGGGAGAGCAGGACCACCCCGGCCGTCCGCGCTCCGCGTGCGGCCAGCGCGGCCGCCAGCAGTGCGCCCTCGCTGTGGCCGGCGAGCACGATGCGTGCGGGGTCGACCTCCGGGCGGGCGGCGAGGGCTTCGCGCGCACGGCCGAGGTCGTCGACGTTGTCGGTGAAGCCGGCCGTGCGCCAGTCACCGGGGCTCTCGCCGACGCCGCGCTTGTCGTAGCGCAGCGAGGCGATGCCGCCGGCGGCGAGGGCGTGCGCCAGCTGGCGGGTGACCTCGAAGCGCATGCGGCGGTGGTTGGAGTCCCGGTCCAGGGGGCCGGAGCCGGCGGCCAGCAGCACCGCGGGCACCGGGCGGGACCCGTCGTCGGGGAGGGTCAGCGTGCCCGCGAGCGGGGGCTCGCCCGGGACGTGCAGGGTCGTCTCGCGCACCGTCACCGCCCCCCGGTCAGCTCGCCGGCCACCGCCGCGGCGTCGTCGGCGCCGACCAGCAGCGTGTCGAAGCGCTGGCCGGCCAGCCGCACGCGCACCGCCGGCTGGCCGCGGCGCACGCTCACCAGCGACTTCTCACCGCGCCGGCGCCAGGTGCCGATCGCGCGGACACCGGGCAGGCCCAGGCCCGGGGCGCGCAGCCCGCGGAGGACCGACAGCCCGTCCGGGACGGACTCGACGGAGGTGACGGAGTCGCGCGGGACCTCGAGGTCGCGCAGCAGCCCGAAGATCTTCTCGCTGCGGGTGAGGGTGAGCCGGAGGGTCTGCGGGGTCGTCGTCATCGTCGCCATGCGGCTATCATTCTCAACATCGCGACCAATGTCAAACATGAGAACGGTGAGTCGATGGCGTCCGCGGACCTCCTCCTCCACCCCGTCCGGCTGCGGATCGTGCAGGCGTTCCTCGGCGATCGGACGCTCACCACGGCCGAGCTGCGTGGGCTGCTGCCCGACGTCCCGCCCGCGACGCTCTACCGGCACGTGGGGGTGCTCGGCGACGCCGGCGTCCTGACGGTGGTGGGGGAGCGGAAGGTGCGCGGCGCCGCGGAGCGCAGCTACCGGCTGGTGACCGGAGCGGCCTCGGTGGGTGGGGAGGCGGCCGCGGCGATGACGCCCGAGGAGCACCGCCGCGCGTTCGCCACCTTCGTGGCGGCCCTGCTGGCCGACTTCGACCGGTACGCCGACGGCGCGGGGGACGGCGGGCTCGACCTCGCGCGGGACGGCGTGGGCTACCGGCAGATCGCGGTGTGGCTCAGCGACGAGGAGTTCGCGGAGCTGGTCACCGAGCTGCGCACCGTCCTCACCGCGCGGATGGCGCTGGAGCCCGACGGCGTCCGCAGGCGGCGGATCGTGAGCCAGGTGTTCCTGCCCGGGTGACCGCGGGGGCGGGCCGGTCCCGCCCCCGCGAGGGGTCACTCGGTCCGGGCGGCGGCGCGGGCGGCCTTCCGGTTGGCCTTGGCCAGCGTCCGGGCGGCCTTGCGCACCCGGCGCGGCTCGCGGTCGATGGTGCCGCGGGTGAGCAGCCCGACGCCGATGCCGAGCAGCCAGACGTCCTTGGCGACGGCGAGGCCCTCCTGGGTGGGGGCCAGGCTGCCGGGCTTCCGCATCCCCGGCGTGTTCAGGTACAGGCCGAGCAGCCCGCCGGAGAACGCGGTGAGCGCGGCGCCGGCGACCGCGGTGGGCACGAACGGGGCGAGTAGCAGGCTGCCGATCGCGATCTCGCCATAGGCCAGGCCCTTGGCGAACTGCTGCGGCGGGATGTCCTTGAGGAACGGGTAGGTGCCCGCGGCGAACCCGTGCAGGCCGGCAGCGGTGCTCTCGTCGGCACCGCGCTTGCCCAGGCCGCTGTTGAGGATGAACGCGCCGGCCGAGAGTCGTGGGCCGATCTCGGACAGGGTGATGGGCAGACGCATGGCGTACCTCGCTGATCAGGTGGGACGGGGTTCGCCCACACTCTGGTCGCCCCTCGTCGTGCCCACCACCCGGGGGCCGGCCGTCGCCGGCCGGCCCCCGGGAGGTCAGCGCCCGCCGCGGCGCGAGCGGCCGCTGAAGCCCGCGGCGGAGTGGGTGCCCGCGCGGGCGGCGAGCTCTGCGCGGGTGCGCGCCGGACCGGCCGGACGGCCCGAGCCGCCACGGCTGCCGGTACCGGCCGTGCCCGTCGTCGCGGTGCGCCCGCCGGCGGCGGCCGCACCGTTCCCGCCGCCGCCCCGCCGACGCCGGCCGCCGCCCTGCCCCTGGGGCTGCGGCGCCGGTGCCGCGGCCGGCTCGACGTAGGGCGCGGCCGGCCCGGTCAGCTCGCCGATCTCGCGGGCGCCGGGCTTGACGACCGACACCTGTGGCGTGATCCCGGCCTGGCGGGCCAGGGTGCGCACCTCGCCGGCCTGGTCGGGCGTGGCGATGGTGACGACGGTGCCACCGGCGCCGGCGCGCGCGGTGCGCCCGGAGCGGTGCAGGTAGGCCTTGTGCTCGGCCGGCGGGTCGACGTGCACGACCAGCGAGACGTCGTCGACGTGGATGCCGCGGGCGGCGATGTCGGTCGCGCACAGCACCCGGGTGTCCCCGCTGCTGAACGCCTCGAGGTTGCGCTCGCGGGCGTTCTGGCTGAGGTTGCCGTGCAGGTCGACGGCGGGCACGCCGGCGGCGGTGAGCTGCTTGGCCAGCTTCTTGGCCTGGTGCTTGGTGCGGGTGAACAGCACGCTGCGGCCGAGCCCCGAGGCCAGCTCCTTGACGACCTGCGCCTTGTCGGCGGCGTCCACCCGGAACACGTGGTGGGTCATGGTCGACACCGGTGCGACGGCGGGGTCCACCGAGTGCGTCGTCGGGTTCGACAGGTAGCGCTTGACCAGGACGTCGACGCCGTTGTCCAGCGTGGCGGAGAACAGCAGTCGCTGGCCGATCTTCGGCGTCCGGTCGAGCAGGCGCTTGACGCCGGGCAGGAAGCCCAGGTCGGCCATGTGGTCGGCCTCGTCGAGGACGGTGACCTCGACCGCGCCGAGGTCGGCGTGGCCCTGGCCGATGAGGTCCTCGAGCCGGCCGGGGCAGGCGATGAGCACGTCGATGCCGCCGGCCAGCGCCTGCACCTGCGGGTTCTGGCCGACGCCACCGAAGACGGTGGTGGCCTTCATGCCGAGTGCCCGGGCCAGCGGGTCGACGACGGCGAGCACCTGGTTGGCCAGCTCGCGGGTCGGCACGAGGACCAGCGCCCGCGGCCGCTTCGGCTGCCGCCGGCTGGTGGAGGCCGCCAGCCGGGCCACCAGCGGGAGGCTGAAGGCGAGGGTCTTGCCGGAGCCGGTGCGGCCGCGGCCGAGGACGTCGCGCCCGGCCAGGGTGTCCGGCAGCGTGGCAACCTGGATCGGGAAGGGCGCGGTGATGCCGCTGGCGGTGAGCACCTCGACCAGGGGGGCGGGGACGCCGAGGGCGGCGAAGGTCGTGTCGGTCGGCAGCACGGTGGCGTCGTCCCCGGCGGGGACGACGGCGGCGGGCACCGGGTCCGGCTGCGGGCGGGTCTGCGCGCCGGCCGGCTGCGCACCGGCGGGGCGGCCGCGGCCGCGGCTGCCGCGGCGGCGGGGGCGCGGGGCGGCGCTGTCGGCGGTGGGCGTGGCGGGGTCGTGCGAGGTCATCTGGGTGTCCTGACGCTCGGTGTGGCTCCCCGGGCGACCCGGCGACCGCGAGCGCCGGCGCACCTGCGCGGGCTCACGTCGTCAGCGGGACGTCGGGCAACCGGGCGCGCCTCGGTGGCGCAGCCTCGGTCCGACGTCGAGTCCTGCAGCTCCGGATGAGCGGAGGGCGGCGCCGGTACGTCGTACTCAACCAGACGCGGAGGGTGTCTGTGCCCTCACCCCGGGGAGTGTCCGGTCACACCGTTGCCGCGGTAGGCGCGCCGGTAGGTGCCGGGGGCCACGCCGATGCTGGCCCGCAGGTGCTGTCGCAGCGAGGCCGGGGTGCCGAACCCGGCGTCCACGGCGACCCGGTCGATCGGGGCGTCGGTGGACTCGAGCAGCTGGCGGGCCAGGGCCAGCCGCTGCCCCGCCAGCCAGCGCAGCGGCGAGAGCCCGGTCTCCTCACGGAACCGGCGGGTGAAGGTGCGCACGCTCATCCGGGCGTGCCCGGCGAGGTCGGCCAGGGTGAGCGGGGTGGCCAGCCGGTCGGCGGCCCAGGCGCGGGTGGCCGCGGTGCCGGTCTCGCCCGTCTCGGGGAGGGGGCGCTCGACGAACTGGGACTGGCCGCCCTCCCGCCAGGGGGCGACGACGTTGCGCCGGGCGGCCCGGTTGGCCACCTCGCTGCCGTGGTCGCGGCGGACGAGGTGCAGGAGCAGGTCGATGCCGGCGGCGTTGCCCGCGGAGGTCAGCACGTCGCCGTCGTCGACGAAGAGCACACCGGGGTCCAGGTGCACCGAGGGGAACAGCCGCCGGAAGGCCGCGGCGTGCATCCAGTGGGTGGTGGCCGGCCGGTCGTCGAGCAGCCCGGCGGCGGCGAGCACGAAGGCGCCGGTGCAGATCGACACCATGCGGGCGTGCCCCGCGGCCGCCCGCAGGGCCTCGCCGAGCTCGGCCGGGAGCGTCCCCTCGCTCATCGCGGTGCCGCCGTACACCCCGGGGACGACGACGGTGGCGGCCTCGTCGAGCAGCGAGACGTCGTGCTGCGGCAGCACGTCGAAGCCGGCCGAGGTGCGCACCGGCCCGCCGTCGAGGGTGGCCACCCGCACGCGGTAGAGGCGCCGGTCGTCGGCGTCCACGGCGGACTCGAGCAGCCGGTGGGGGAGTCCGAGCTCGAAGGCGATGGTGTTGGGCAGCGCCAGGACGGCGACCTCGTGCCGGTCCGCACGCGGGGGCACGGCCGGACCCGGGCCTGGGGGCGTGGCCGGACCCGGGCCTGTTGGCATGGCCGGACTCGGGCCTGGTGGCATGGCCGGATCGTTGCACATGTTGGCCTCCGGGCCACTGTCGGTCGGCCGTGCCGGTCGGTCATGCTCGTCGTCGTGACGACGACCGACCACCGCCGTTCCGCCCGCCGCGTCCACCCGGCGTGGTGGGTCGCGGCGGTCACGTTCCTGGCCCTGGTCGGCGCCGCCGCCTTCCGCGCGGTGCCCGGCGTGCTCATTGAGCCGCTGCGGGCCGAGTTCGGCTGGTCGGTGTCCACCATCTCCGCCGCGGTCGCGGTCAACATGGCGCTGTACGGGCTGACCGCGCCCTTCGCGGCGGCCCTGATGGAGCGCTTCGGCATCCGGCGGGTCGTGGTGGGCGCGCTGCTGCTGACCGCCACCGGCAGCGGCCTGACCGTGTTCATGACGGCGAGCTGGCAGCTGGTCCTGCTGTGGGGGCTCCTGGTGGGGCTGGGCACCGGGTCGATGGCGCTGGCCCTGGTCGCCACGGTCACCGGCCGCTGGTTCGTCGCCCGCCGCGGGCTGGTGTCGGGCATCCTCACCGCCGGCGGCGCCACCGGGCAGCTGGTGTTCCTGCCCCTGGTCGCCTGGGCGGACGAGAACTGGGGCTGGCGCTCGGCGTCCCTGGGCACCACGGCCGCCGCGCTGGCCGTCGTCCCCCTGGTGGCGTGGCTGCTGCGCGACCGGCCGAGCGACCTCGGCGTCGCCCCCTACGGCGGGACGCCGGCCGACGAGCCTCCCCTGGTGCGCACCGGCGCGGCGCGGACGGCGGTGCGCGGCCTGGCCGACGCCGTCCAGCGCCGGCCGTTCTGGCTGCTCGCCGGCGGCTTCTTCATCTGCGGGCTGTCCACCAACGGGCTGGTGCAGCCGCACTTCATCCCGGCCGCGCACGACCACGGCATGCCGGTGACCACCGCGGCCGGTCTGCTGGCCGTCGTCGGGATCTTCGACATCGCCGGGACGGTGTTCTCCGGCTGGCTCACCGACCGCGTCGACCCGCGGGTGCTGCTGCTGGCCTACTACGCGCTGCGCGGCTTCTCGCTGTTCCTGCTGCCGCCGCTGTTCGGGCCCGACGTCCAGGTCAGCATGATCGCGTTCATCGTCTTCTACGGCCTGGACTGGGTGGCCACGGTGCCCCCGACGCTGGCGCTGTGCCGCGAGCACTTCGGCGCGCGGGCGCCGGTGGTCTTCGGCTGGGTGTTCGCCTCGCACCAGGTCGGGTCGGCGTTCGCCGCGTACGGGGGCGGCGTCATCCGCGACGTCACCGGCTCCTACGACCTCGCCTGGTTCGGCGCGGGCGCGCTGTGCCTGGCGGCCGCGGCGATGTCGATCGCGATCCGCCGCCGGCCCGCACCGGCCGGGGGGCCGGAGGTGGGCCTGCCGCCGTCACCGACGCAGGCCGCGGCCGGCCAGGCACACGGCTGAGCCGGGTCAGGCGGTGCGCTCCAGCGTCAGCCGCACCGTCTGCACCTGGATCGAGTCGCCGCTGAAGACGAAGGTGTCGACGCCCTCGGCCCGGGCCTTCTCCGCGACCGCCGTCCACTCGATGAACAGGACGTCGCCCTCGAACACCTGGGTGGGCACGTCCCACCGGGCGTCGGGGATCTCCCCGAGCAGCGTGGTGAAGACCTGCCGGATGCCGTCCCGGCCCCGGGTCACGCCGTCGGGGGTGATGACGACGGCGTCCTCGGCGTAGTCGGCGACGATCGCGTCGACGTCGCCGGCGCCGATCGCCGCCACGTGGTCGGCGAAGATCTCCTGGGGTGTCCGGGCCATGGCTGCTCCTGAGCTGGTCGGCTGTCGGGGGAGTGCGAGCATGCTCCCGGTCGGCCGCGCTGCACAGGCCCCGCGGCCCGGGGATCAGCCGGTGAGCGCGGGGTCGAGGGTGCGCCCGGCGATCAGGTCGGCCGCGCGCTCGGCGATCATGATCGTCGGCGCGTTGGTGTTGCCCCGCACCAGCGTCGGCATGACCGAGGCGTCGACCACCCGCAGCCCCTCGAGGCCGTGCACCCGCAGCGTGGGGTCGACCACCGCCTCGGCGTCGGTGCCCATCCGGCAGGAGGAGACCGGGTGGTACAGCGACTCGAGGGTCTCCCGCACCGCCCGCCGCAGCCCGTCGGGGCCGCGCACCGTGCCGCCGGGCGACCACTCCTCGGCGAGGACGGCCGACAGCGGGCCGGTCTCGGCGACCTCCCGCGCCTGCTCGACCCCGCAGACCAGGGCGTCGACGTCGCGGCCGTCGGTGAGGTAGCCGGGGTCGACCGCCGGTGCCCAGGCCGGGTCGGCCGAGCGCAGCCGCACCGTGCCGCGGGAGTGCACCCGCACCAGGACGGCGGCGGCGGTGAACGCGTCGACGTCCGGGTCGACCTCCGCCTGCCGCCAGAACTTGACCGGGAGGAAGTGGTGCTGCAGGTCCGGCGCGTCGAGCCCGGGCCGGGAGCGGCTGAACAGCCCGGCCTCGGCCAGGTTGGACGACAGCGGGCCGCGGCGGGCGGCGAACCAGCGCGCGTAGCCCGACGGCGACTCGCCGCGCAGCAGGGACCGCCCCGTCCGGGTGTGCCAGACGACCGGCACCAGGGGGTGGTCCTGCAGGCCGCCGCCGACCCCCGGCAGGTCGTGGACGACGTCGACGCCGACCGTGCGCAGGTGGGCGGCCGGGCCGATGCCGGACAGCATCAGCAGCTGCGGGGAGTTCACCGCCCCGCCGGCCAGGACCACCTCCGCGGCGGACGCGGTGTGCGTCCGTCCGCCGCGCCGGTACTCGACGCCGGTGGCCCGTCCGCGGGAGAGCAGCACCCGGGTGGTCAGCGCGCCGGTCCGGACGGTCAGGTTCGGCCGGGCCGCGGCCGGGTGCAGGTAGGCGTCGGCGGCCGACCAGCGCCGGCCGCGCCGCTGGGTGAGCTGGTACAGGCCGGCGCCGTCCTGGGCGGCGCCGTTGAAGTCGTCGTTGCGCGGGTGGCCGGCGGCGACCGCGGCCTGGACGGCGGCCCGCGACCACGGGTGCGGGGAGCGGGGGTCCTCCACGCGCAGCGGCCCGCCCGTGCCGTGGAAGCCGTCGGCGCCGCGGGCGTTGTCCTCCATCCGCCGGAACAGCGGGAGCACGTGCTCGTAGGACCACGACGGGTCGCCGGTCAGCCGCGCCCACTCGTCGTAGTCGCGGGCGTTCCCGCGCACGTAGATCATCGCGTTGATCGACGACGACCCGCCGAGCAGCTTGCCCCGCGGCCAGAACAGCCGGCGCCCGCCGAGGCCCGGCTGTGGCTCGGTCGTGTAGTTCCAGTCCCGCCGGGTGCGCCAGTTCTTGTAGAGGGCCGCGGGCACCCGGACCTCGAGGACGTCGTCGGAGCCCCCGGCCTCCAGCAGCAGCACCCGCCGCGACGGGTCCTCGCTGAGCCGCCCGGCCAGCGCGCAGCCGGCCGAGCCCGCACCCACGACGACGACGTCGAACGTCCCGCCGTCCTCCTCCGCAGCGCTCACCGGTGGCGTCCGTGCACCAGCCCCATGACCCGGGCCAGGGCGTCGGCGGCCGCGGCGGGTCGGCCGAAGCTCATGAGGTTGACGGGCAACGGCACCCGCTGGCGGGTGATCGCCTTGGCCCGGGTGAACTCGCGCAGGCCGTCCGGCCCGTGGATCCGGCCGAAGCCGCTCTCGCCCACCCCGCCGAAGGGCAGCGCCGGCACCGAGGCGAAGGTGAGCACCGAGTTCACCGACGTCATGCCGGTGCGCATCCGCCTGGCGAGGTCCATCGCCCGGGCCCGCGACCGCGAGTACACCGCGCCGGCCAGGCCGTGCGGGTTGGCGTTGGTGCGCGCCAGCGCCTCCTCGGCGTCGCGCACGCGGCTGATGGTGAGGGTCGGCCCGAAGGTCTCCTCGGACACCGCGGCGGAGGTCTCCGGGACGTCGAGCAGGACCGTCGGCGCGACGTACCGCCCGTCGACCGTCCCGCCGGCGAGCACCCGCCCGCCCGCGGCGACCGCGTCCTCGACGTGCCGCCGGACGACGTCGGTCTGCGTCGGCATGGTCATCGGGCCGTAGGCGGCGCCGTCGTCGGACCCCGGCCGCAGCCCGCGCACCCGCTCGGTGACCTCGGCGACGAACGCGTCGTACACCCGCTCGGTGGCGTAGACCCGCTCGATGCCGATGCAGGTCTGCCCGGCGTTGCTCATCGCGCCCCACACGGCCGCGTCGGCGGCGGCGGCCACGTCGGCGTCGTCGTCGACGATCATCGCGTCCTTGCCGCCGAGCTCCATGAGCACCGGCGTGAGGGTCTCGGCGCAGGTGGCCATCACCTTGCGGCCGGTGGGCGCCGAGCCGGTGAAGGCCAGCTTGCCGACCCCGGCCCGGCACAGCGCCGCCCCGGTCTCCCCGGCCCCGGTGACCACCTGCAGGACGTCGGCGGCGTCCGGGACGGCCGCCCGCCACGCCGCGGCGAGCCACGCGCCCACCGCGGGGGTGTGCTCGGACGGCTTGAAGACGACCGCGTTGCCGGCGGCCAGCGCGTAGGCGATCGAGCCCATCGGCGTGAACACCGGGTAGTTCCACGGGCCGATCACCCCGACCACGCCGAGCGGCTGGTACTCCACGGAGGCGGCGTGGTTGGCGGCCAGCAGCCCCGGGTTGACCCGGCGCGGGCCCAGCACCTTGCGCGCGTGGGCGCCGGCCCAGGCCAGGTGGTCGACGGCGAGGCTGATCTCGAGGATCGCGTCGGCGTGCGGCTTGCCGTTCTCCCGGTGCACCAGGTCGGCCAGCTCGTGCAGGCGGCGGGCCAGCGAGCCGCGGAAGGCGGCCAGCCGCCGGCGGCGGCCGTCGAAGCCGAGCGCGGCCCACGGGACGGCGGCGGCGCGGGCCCGCCCGACCGCCGCGCGGACCGCCGCGGCGTCGTCCACGGGGAAGACGCCGACGACCGCGCCCGAGGCCGGGTCGGTGGACTCGAACGTCGGGGCGGTGGGTGCGGGGTCGGCGTCCAGCGGCTGCGCGAGCGACATGGCACCGGAGGCTACCCACGGGTAGCGGCGTCAGTCCTCGCCGCGCGCCACCCGGCCGGCCCAGCGCAGGTCGGCCTTCCCGGCGGGGGAGCGGTGCACCTCCCGCACGAAGACGACCTCGCGCGGCCGCTTGTAGTCGGCCAGCTCCGCGCCCACGGCGGCGCGCAGCTGCTCCGCGCTCACCTCCTGCCCGTCGTCCAGCGCCACCACGGCGGTGATGCGCTGGCCGAAGCGCTCGTCGGGGACGCCCACGACGATCGCGTCCCGGACCGCGGGGTGGCGCAGGAGGACCTGCTCCACCTCCTCGGGCTGCACCTTCTCCCCGCCGGTGTTGACCACCCGGCTGCCGCGACCCTGGAAGACCAGCGAGCCGTCCGCCTCCAGCCGGGCGAGGTCGCCGGGCACGGAGTACCGGACGCCGTCGACGACCCGGAACGTGCCGTTGCTGGCCGCGGCGTCGCCGGCGTAGTGCACCTCGGGCGGCGCGGGGGCGGCCAGGACACCCACCCGGCCCGAGCCGGGGACGACGTCGCGCCCGTCCTCGTCGAGCAGCCGGGCCCCCGGGGCGAGGACGAACCGCGAGGTGGGGGCCACCTCGCCGCGGCGGGTGAGGGACACCGCGTACGGCCCGCCCTCGGAGGCCACGACGACGTCGGTGATGTCGACGTCGGCGTGCCGGAGCAGGGCCGCCTTGTTCTCGGCGCTGAACACCGCGCCGACCGAGACCACCCGGCGCAGGCTCGACAGGTCGTACGGGCGCCCCGCGGCGGCGGCCGCGTCGAGGGCGGTGACCAGGGGCCGGGCGAAGACGTCGCCCACGATGACGAGGTCGGTGACCCGGTGCTGGGCCACCGCTGCGGCCATCTCGTCGGGGTCGAAGGAACGCGACGCCGGGAAGACGATGCGGCCGCCGGCCACCAGGGTGCCGAGGGTCGTGTAGATGCCGGTGCCGTGCATGAGCGGGGTCGGGGTGTAGGTGACCAGCCGGTCGGGCTCGGCGCGCGACTCGCGGGCGCGCCGGGCCAGCTCGTCGACCGTGCGCGGCGCCGGGATGCCGAACTTGGCGAACCCGTTGGGCACGCAGCTGACCGCGAACACCGTCGACTGGCGGGTCAGGACGCCCTTGGGCAGGCCGGTCGTGCCGCCGGTGTAGAGCAGCCAGTCGCCGTCGGGGCGGGCGGTGCGGGGGAGGGGGGCGGTGCCGGCGAGCAGCTGCTCGAGGTCCTCCCCGACGGGGACGGCGTGCTCGGCGGCGGCGCCGACCCGGACCAGGGCCGGCAGCCCGGTCGCGGCCTCGGCCACGACGGCCGCGGTCGACCCGTCGAAGACCAGCGCCGCCGCGCCGGCGTCGGCGAGGACGTGGCCGAGCTCCGCGGCGCGGTAGCGGTAGTTGACGTTGAAGGGCGTCGCGCCGAGCTTGCAGGCGGCGAACACCGCCTCGACGTACTCCGGGCTGCTCCACAGACCGATGCCGACCCGGTCGCCGGCGGTCACGCCGCGGGCGGCCAGGGCGGCGGCGAGGCGGGCCGCGCGGTCGTCGAGCTCCGCCCACGTCCGGACCCGGTCGCCCTGCACCACCGCGACGGAGTCGCCGAGCTGGTCGGCCACGGTCTCGAGGATCGTCGCCAGATTCTCCTCCATGAGAGGCACAGTACTGGCGATCGTCACGATCTTGCGTATCTTGTTTCCCACCGTCGCGGCGGTGGGAGACGGCTCTGCCGCCCCGCGGAAAGCGGGGTTGCCCGGGCGTGGTCACCCGCTCGTCGCGAATCGTCCCGCAACGGCAGGAGTGCACGATGAGGAGCACGTCCGCACCGGCGTCGTGGAGTCCGGCGCCGTGACAACCGTGGCGCCGAGCCCGCCCGGCGACGACGACCTCGCACCCGACGTCCGCGAGACGGTGCCGGGCCTGGGCGAGGGCGATCCGCTGGCCCCCGCGCACGTGCGGCCGCAGACCCACGTGCTCATGTTCTGCGGCGTGCACCTGACCGAGCCCGGGCTCGCCGTCCCGACCCTCGGTCTCATCGACGCCCTCGCCCGCGTCGGCGTCGGGGAGCACGCGGCGCGGTCCACCGTCAGCCGGATGCTGCGCCGCGGCACCCTCGAACGGCACCGCCGCGGCAAGCGGATCTTCCTGTCGCCCACGCCGCGGGCCCGTGCCGAGCTCGCCGAGGGCGGCGAGCGCGCCTGGCGCTCGCCGGTCAACCGGACCTGGGACGGGCAGTGGACGCTGCTCGGCTTCTCCCTCCCCGAGAGCCGCCGGGCCGACCGCCACCTGCTGCGGTCCCGCCTCCAGTGGGCCGGGTTCGGCATGCTGCAGAACGGCCTGTGGGTGGCCCCCCGCCAGGTGGACGTCGAGGCGCTGGTGCGCAAGCTCGACGTCCTGGACCACCTCAAGGTGTTCCGGGCCTCGGTCGCCGCCCCCACCCAGGTGCCCGACCTCATCGACGACGCCTGGGACGTCGCCACGATCGCGCGCGGCTACGAGCAGTTCCTGGCCCGCTGGGACCGGCCCGACCCCCTGCCCGACGCGCCGGACGACCTCGCCCGCCAGCTGTGGCTGCTCGGCGAGTGGACGCTGCTGGGCCGCCACGACCCCGGGCTGCCGGTGGAGTACCTGCCGGCGGACTGGCCGGCCGTGCGCGCCGAGCACGTCGCCCTGCGGTTGCGGACCCGGTACGACCGGGGCGCGGCGGCCATCGCGGCCGGCCTCGTGGAACACCTCGGCGGCGCCGACGCCGACGCGGGCTGACCCGCGGGGCGGCGTCCCGGGGGCTTCCGCTTTCTGCGCTCGTGCGTTGACGTCCGCCACGAAAGTGAATAACTTGCCGGAGGCGGCAGGTGCTCGGCGCGTGCCGCCCGGATACCCCGTGCGCCCCCGTGCCACGCTCTCGAGAGGACTCCCATGCAGCTGAACGGCAAGGTCGCCGTCGTCACCGGGGCCGGTCGCGGCCTCGGCCAGGCCTACGCCAAGGCGCTCGCCGCGGCCGGCGCCGCCGTCGTGGTCAACGACCTCGACGTCGAGCTCGCCGAGGAGACGGTCAAGGCCATCCAGGCCGCCGGTGGCTCCGCGGTCGCCGAGGGCTCGGCCATCGGCTCCACCGAGGCCGCCGACGCGCTCGTCGCCAAGGCGGTCGGGGAGTTCGGCCGGCTGGACATCATGGTCACCAACGCCGGCGTCCTGCGGGACCGCACGCTGCTGAAGATGGAGGACGCCGACTTCGACGTCGTCGTCGAGACCCACCTGCGCGGCACCTTCACCTGCGGCCGGGCCGCCGCCAGGCAGTTCAAGGAGCAGGGCGGCAACGGCCGCCTCATCCTCATCGGCTCGCCGGCCGGCCAGCGCGCCAGCTTCGGCCAGACCGGCTACACCGCCTCCAAGGCCGGCATCGTCGGCCTGGTCCGCACCTGGGCCGCCGAGCTCGAGCGCAGCGGCACCACGGTCAACGCCGTCATCCCCGTCGCCCTGACCCGCATGGTCGCCACCATCCCCGGCATGGCCGAGCTGGTGGAGATGGCCGAGCGGGGCGAGCAGCTGCCCGCCGACGTCCGCGCCAGCGGCCTGGGCACCCCGGACGACGTCGCCGGGCTCGTGGTCTTCCTCGCCTCCGACGAGGCCGCCGGCGTCACCGGCCAGGCCATCGCCGCCGGCGGCGACCGGATCGCGATCTGGTCGCACCCGACCGAGGTCGCGGTCGAGGTCCGCGAGGGCGGCTGGAGCGCCGACGCGCTGGCCGAGGCCTTCCCGACCACCTTCCAGCCGCACCTGCAGCCCTTCAAGCCGGACACCGTCCCCGGCCAGCCCGCGGGGAAGTGACCGGCATGGGGATCAACCTGGACGAGATCGTCGCCATCGACGTGCACACCCACGTGCACAAGTCGGTGCGGGGCACGGCTCCGCGCAGCGCCGGGGCCGAGGACATGGGGGAGTACTTCGGCATCGGCAAGATGCCCGAGTACTCGCTGCCGGAGCTGGCCGAGTACTACCGCGAGCGGAAGATGGCCGCGGTCGCCTTCGGCGTCGACAGCGTGTCGCAGACCGGTGAGGAGCCGGTGCCCACGAACGAGGAGGTCGCCGAGCTCGCCGCCGAGCACAGCGACGTCATCATCCCCTTCGGCAGCATCGACCCGGCCCGCGGCGCGGCCGGTGTGCGGGCGGCCCGGAAGCTGGTCACCGAGTACGGGGTCAAGGGCTTCAAGTTCCACCCGAACACCCAGGCGTTCTTCCCGAACGACCGGATGGCCTACCCGCTCTACGAGGTCATCGCCGAGCACAACCTGGTGGCGCTGTTCCACACCGGCCAGACCGGCGTGGGCGCCGGCCAGCGCGCCGGCGGCGGCATCCGGCTGAAGTACTCCAACCCGATGCACGTCGACGACGTCGCCGTCGACTTCCCGGACATGAAGATCATCCTGGCGCACCCGTCCTTCCCGTGGCAGGACGAGGCGCTGTCGGTGGCCACGCACAAGCCGCAGGTGTACATCGACCTGTCGGGCTGGTCGCCGAAGTACTTCCCGCCGCAGCTGGTGCAGTACGCCAACTCGCTGCTGAAGAACAAGGTGCTCTTCGGGTCCGACTTCCCGGTCATCACGCCCGAGCGGTGGATGAAGGACTTCGACTCGATCTCGATCAAGGACGAGGTCCGGCCGAAGATCATGAAGGAGAACGCCGCCAAGCTCTTCGGCCTCGGGCCCGTCGGCCTCACCGCTTCCGGGAACGGGGCGTGAACGAGAGCTTCGCGACCGTCCTGGAGACGGTGGGGGACCTCCGGCGCGACCGGCTGGCGGTCAGCCACGGCGACCGGAGCCGCACGTGGGCCGAGCTCGACGAGCGCGCGTCCCGGCTCGCCGGACACCTCGCCGCCCAGGGCATCGGCCCGGAGTCGCGGGTGGCCGTGGCGCTCTACAACGGCATCGAGTACCTGGAGAGCGTCTTCGCGATCCTCAAGCTGCGTGCGGTGCCGCTGAACGTCAACTACCGGTACCGCCGCGACGAGATCGTGCAGCTGCTGGAGGACGCGCAGGCCGAGGCCGTCGTCTTCGACGCCTCGCTGGCCGAGCGGTTCGGCGAGGCCCGGAGCGCGCTGCCGAAGCTGACCGCGCTGGTCCAGGTCGGCGCGCCGGACGACGTCCCCGCGTGGGCGGCCGACTACGAGCAGGCCCTGTCCGCCGCCGAGCCGGCGCCGCGCATCCAACGCGGCAACGACCACTGGCTGATGTACACCGGCGGCACCACCGGCAAGCCCAAGGGCGTGCTGTCCCGGCACTCCGGGCTGTTCGCCACGTGCAGCGCCAACGGGCTGCTGCTGCTGGGGGAGCGCCTCCCGCAGTCGCTGGAGGAGCTGCGGGCCACGCTGCAGCGGCTCGGCGTCGACCGGGACGCGATGGTGTGCCTGCCTGCGCCGCCGCTGATGCACGCGACCGGCATGTACACGACCTTCGGCGCGCTGCTGGCCGGCGGGCGGGTGGTCTACCTCGCGTCGAAGTCCTACGACCCCGACGAGCTCGCGGCCACGGTGCAGCGGGAGCAGGTCGACACGGTGTCGATCGTCGGTGACGTCTTCGCCCGGCCGCTGGCCGACGCGCTCGACGCCGCCGAGGCCGCCGGCCGCCCGTACGACCTGTCGACCCTGCGGCTGATGATCAGCGTCGGGGTGACCTGGAGCGCCGACGTCAAGCAGCGGCTGCTCCACCACGCCGACATGGTCTGCCGCGACCTCGTCGCCTCCTCGGAGGGCGGTCCCTACGCCGTCCAGGAGACCCGGCGGGGCGACCCGACCGAGACCGCGCGCTTCCAGCTCTTCCCGGGCGCGCAGGTCATCGACGAGACCGGCCGGCCGATCGCGGCCGGCTCCGGTGAGATCGGGATGCTGGCCGCGCCGGTCGACGAGCACATCGGCTACCAGGGCGACGCCGAGGCGACCGCCAAGACCTTCCGCGAGTTCGGCGGGCGGCGGTGGGTCGTCCCCGGCGACATGGCCAGCATCGACGCCGACGGCACCGTGGTCTTCCACGGCCGCGGCAGCCGGGTCATCAACACCGGCGGCGAGAAGGTCTACGCCGAGGAGGTCGAGCAGGTCCTGCTCACCCACCCGGCCGTCCGGGACGCCATGGTCGTCGGCGCCCCCGACCAGCGGTGGGGTTCCCGGATCGTCGCCGTCGTCGCGTTGCGCCCCGGCGCGCAGCTCACCGACGAGGAGGCGCGGTCCTACGTCGGCGAGCGGCTGGCCGACCACAAGCGCCCCCGCGAACTGGTCGTCGTCGACGAGCTCAAGCGCAGCCCGTCCGGCAAGGCCGACCTGTCCTGGGCTCGGCGCCTGGCCGAGTCCGCCCAGTAGTCCACGCACACACCCCTAGGAGGACCCCATGGCCACCCCCATCAGCGTCGACGGCGTCGAGGGCGTCAAGAGCCTCGTCGGCAAGGAGCTCGGCCCGACCGAGTACGTCGAGATCACCCAGGAGATGGTCAACCTGTTCGCCGACGCCACCGGCGACCACCAGTGGATCCACGTCGACGTGGAGCGGGCGAAGAAGGAGAGCCCCTTCGGCGGCCCGATCGCCCACGGCTACCTGACCCTCTCGCTCATCCCGCGGTTCCTGCCGCAGCTGACCGAGTTCACCGGCTTCGGCATGGGCGTCAACTACGGCACGGAGAAGGTCCGCTTCCCCTCGCCGGTGCCGGTGGGCGCCAAGCTGCGCGCCAAGGCCGTCGTCGACGAGGTCACCGAGATCAAGGGCGGCGTGCAGATCCAGCAGACGGTCACCTTCGAGACCGAGGGCGGCACCAAGCCGGCCTGCGTCGCGACCATCGTGGTCCGGCAGTACGTCTGATGAGCGGCTCGCCGGCCGGGCCGGCTTCCCTGCCGGCCCGGCTGGCGGCCCTCGACACCTGCGCGCTGTCCGACGCCCTCGACGGCTACGGGCGCGCCGGTGTCCTCTCCGGGGTGCGGCCGCTGTGGCCGGTGCCCCGGGTCGTCGTCGGCCGGGTCCGCACGCTGCGGGTCGGCCCCAAGGAGCCCGGGTCCGGGCCCACGGTCCACCTCGGCACCCAGCTGATCGAGACCGCCGAGCGCGGGGACGTCGTCCTCGTCGACGCCGGCGGTCGCACCGACGTCTCCTCCTGGGGCGGCATCCTCAGCACCGCCGCCACCCAGGCCGGGATCGCCGGGATCGTCATCGACGGCGCCTGCCGCGACATCGGCGAGAGCGAGCAGCTCGGGCTGCCGGTGTTCGGCCGGGCCGTCGTCCCCACCAGCGCCCGCGGCCGCATCGTGCAGCTCGGCATGGACGAGGAGATCACGGTCTGCGGCGTCCCGGCGCGGACCGGCGACCTGCTGGTCGCCGACGTCTGCGGCGCCGTGGTGGTCCCCGCCGACCTCGCCGAGCGCGTGGTCGAGCTCGCCGAGCGGATCGCCGCCCGCGAGCGGGACATGGTCGCCGCGGTGCGCTCCGGGCGCTCCGTCGTCGACGTCATGCACGACTCGCAGTTCCCCAGCCCCCAGTGACCTGCCCCCAGGAGCGCCCCACCCCATGAGCGAGCTGCTGCCCGCCTCCGAGTTCGCCGGGCTCCCGACGGCCGCGCTGTCCGACGCGATGGACCGCCTGGCCCTGCCCGCCGCCTGCCAGGGCGTCAAGCCGCTGGCGCCCGGGCAGCGGCTGCTCGGCCGCGCGTTCACCGTCCGGTACGTGGCCACCGGCCGGCCGCCCGGCACCGTCGGCGACTTCGTCGACGACGTCCCGCCCGGGGACGTCGTGGTGATCGACAACGGCGGCCGCGAGGACTGCACCGTGTGGGGCGACATCCTCACCGCAGTCGCCTCCTCCCGCGGCGTGGCCGGCACGGTCATCGACGGCGTCTGCCGGGACGTGCACCGCGCCCGCGACATCGGCTACCCGGTCTACAGCCGCGGCTGGTTCATGCGCACCGGCAAGGACCGCGTCACCGTCTCCGACGTCGGGGCGCCGGTGAGCGTCGCGGGCATCCGCGTGCGCGCCGGTGACCTGCTGGTCGGCGACGACGACGGCGTGGTCGTCATCCCCGTCGAGTACGAGCAGGACGTGCTCGCCGTCGCCCGGGAGATCGAGGAGCGCGAGGGTGCCATCCTCGCCGCCGCGCTGGCCGGCGCGAGCCTCCGCGACGCGCGGGCCGCGCAGGGCTACCACGAGCTGCAGCGCGCGAACGGCGCCCGGTGAGCGGCTGGAGCACCGACCTCGTCCCGCGGGCGGCGCACCTCGGCGCCTCGACCGTGCACGAGGCCGCCGGTCGCATCGGCGCGCTGCCCTCGTCCATCAGCGCCCTGTACCGGGAGCAGCCGCCGATCGCCGGCCCCGCCGCGACGGTGCTCTGCCCGGACGGCGACAACCTCTGGCTGCACCGCGCCATCTACACCGCGGCCCCCGGCGAGGTGCTGGTCGTCGAGGTCGGCACCGGCGAGGACTTCGGCTACTGGGGCGAGATCATGGCGACCGCCGCCCAGGAGCGCGGCATCGCCGGCCTGGTGATCGGCGGCTGCGTGCGCGACGCGGTGCAGATGCAGCGGCTCGGGTTCCCGGTGTTCAGCACCGGCACCTGCATCCGCGGCACGGTCAAGGACCCGCTGCGCCCCGGCGCGATCGGCGGCCGGCTGCGGCTGGGCGACGTCCTCGTCTCACCGGGTGACCTCGTCGTGGCCGACGCCGACGGGGTGGTCGTCGTCCCGGCCGGCCAGGCCGAGGCGGCCGTCGCCGCCGGCGAGGCCCGCGAGCGCAAGGAGGCCGACGCGATGGAGCAGCTGCGCGCCGGCGCGACCACGCTGGAGCTGTTCGGCCTGCCGGGAGGATCGCAGTGAGACGGTCGATCGAGGTCGAGGGCCTGCACCACGGCGGGGTGCCGATCCCCATGGCCAGCCGGGTCGGGCCGCTGCTGGTCTCCAGCAGCATCCTCGGCCAGGACCCGGCGACCGGGGAGCTCCCCGACGACGTCGCCGCCCAGGTCGCGCTGGTGTTCGCCAACCTGCGCCGCGTCCTCGCGGCCGGCGGGGCCACCACCGACCACGTGGCCAAGCTGACCTTCCACGTGCGCGACCGTTCCGCGCGCGCCGCCATCGACGAGCACTGGCTCGCGATGTTCCCCGACCCCGCCGCCCGCCCGGCGCGGCACACCGTCCCCGGCGACCTGCCGCCGGCCTTCCACGTGCAGTGCGAGGTCATCGCCTACGTGACCGAGGAGACCCCGTGATCATCGACGCCCATGCCCACGTCGTCGCGCCCGAGGTGTTCTACGCCTACCGGGCCCAGCTGCTCGGCAGCGGCGGCTACCACCAGGACCCGCCGAAGCTGACCGACGAGGCCCTCGCCGCCTCGGCGGCCGGCAACGTGGCGATCATGGACGGCGTCGGCACCGACGTGCAGTTCATCTCCCCGCGGCCGTTCCAGCAGATGCACTCCGCCAAGCCGGCCGAGATCGTGCACCGCTGGATCCGCGCCAACAACGACGTCATCGCCCGCTCGGTGGCCCTGCACCCCGACCGGCTGGCCGGGGTGGCCGGACTGCCGCTGTGCGCGGGGGCGCCGGTGGAGTCCTGCTTCGACGAGCTGACCCGCGCCGTGGAGGACCTCGGCTTCATCGGGGTCAGCCTCAACCCCGACCCGTACGAGGGCACCGGCGGGGACACCCCGACCCTCGGCGACGAGTTCTGGTACCCGCTGTGGGAGAAGCTGGTCGAGCTCGACGTCCCCGCGCTGATCCACTCCGCGGGCTGCTACAACGGCCGCGAGGTCTACAGCGACCACTTCATCACCGAGGAGTCGATCGCCGTCCTCTCGCTGATGCGCTCGCGCACGCTGCTCGACTTCCCCGACCTGAAGATCATCGTCGGGCACGGCGGCGGGTCGGTCCCGTACCAGATCGGCCGCTGGAAGGCCGCCCGCCAGGCGCCGGGCCTCGGCAAGGACGTCCTCGAGGAGCGGTTCGAGGTCTCGCTGCGGCGGCTGTGGTTCGACACCGTCCTCTACGACAAGGCCTCGCTGGCCTACCTGTTCGCCACCGTCGGCGCCGACCGCTGCCTGTTCGGCACCGAGCGTCCGGGCAGCGGCTCGGTGACCGACCCCGACACCGGCCGGCCCTTCGACGACCTCAAGCCGGTCATCGAGTCGATCGACACGCTGACCGACGAGGACCGCGCGGCCGTCTTCGAGCAGAACGCGCGCACGGTGTTCAGCCGCTGGAAGGGACCGCAGGGGGCATGACCGCGCTCGCCGTCGAGGAGCTCGCCGACCTGCGGGCCACCGTCGCCGGCGCACTGCAGCCGGCCTGGGACGCCCCGCAGGCCGCGGGGCGCCCGGACGCCGGCGACGCGGGGCTGCGGGCCGCCTGGGACGTCGCCGTCCGGCAGGGCTGGACGGAGCTCGGCGCCGAGGGGGCCCTCGACGCGCTCCTCGCCATCACGGGCGAGCTGGGCCGGCTGGCCTGCCCGCTGCCGCTGGCCGACGGCTACGTCGCCGCGCGGCTGCTCGGCGGCGAGCTCGCCAGCGACGTCGCCGAGGGACGCATCCGCCCCGTGGTGGCGGCCGCGGAGGCCGCGACCGGCACCGTCCGGTTCGTCGAGGCCGCGGCGGCGGCCACGCACGTCCTGCTGCTCCCCGCGGGGGACGGCGAGGCCCGGCTCGCGCCGATCGCCGCCGTCCGCCCCACCGCGGGGACCCCGGCGCCGGCCTGGTCCGACGTCGACCTGGCCGCCGACGGCGCGGTGACCGTGCCAGTGGCGGCCGCCGACGCCGAGGAGGCGCGCGCGGTGCTGCGGCTCGCGCTGGCCGCCCGCGCGTACGGCGCGGCCGGGCGGTCGGCGGAGCTGGCCCTGGCGCACGCGAACCTGCGGCAGCAGTTCGGCCGGCCGATCGGCTCGTTCCAGGCGGTCTCGCACCGCTGCGTGAACGGGGCCATCGACGTCGCCGCCTTCGCCGCGCTGGCCGACGAGGCGGTGCGGCTGGGCCTCGCGGGGGATCCGGCCTGGCTGCTGGCCACCGAGCTCGCCGTCGCGCACGCCACCGCCACCGCGGCCCGGGTGCAGTTCGGCGCCCACCACACCCTCGCCGCCATCGGCTACTTCGAGGAGCACGAGGCGCCGTGGCTGTTCCGCCGCGTGCACGCCGACGTCGCCCGGCTGGCCGCGCTCCCGGCCCCCGCCGGGGAACCGGCCGACGTGCTGCTGGAGACCGGCGCCGGGCTGCCACCGCTGGACCTGGGCGAGCACGCCGAGGCCGCCCGCGCCGAGGTGCGGGCGTTCATCGCCCACCTGGTGCCGGCCGGGCTGGCGGGGGAGGACCCCGCGCTGCTGGACCTGCTCGCCGACGCGGGCTACCTGGCCCCGGGGCTGCCCCGGGAGTTCGGGGGCCGGGCCGCCACACCGGCCGAGCAGGTCGCGATCGGGGAGGAGCTCACCTACGCCGGTCTGGCGCGTGGCGCCCGCGTGGCGGCGGCGATGCTCGGCCCGTCGATCGCCGCGCACGGGAGCCCGGAGCAGAAGGAGCAGTTCCTCCCGCTGATCAGCCGGGGCCGGATGCCGTTCTACCTCGGCTACTCCGAGCCCGAGATCGGCTCGGACCTCGCCCACCTGCGCACCACCGCCCGCCGGGACGGCGAGGAGTGGGTGGTCAACGGCCAGAAGATGTGGGGGACCGGCGCGCACCAGGCGGAGTGGATCTGGCTGGCCGCGCGCACCGACCCCGAGGCGCGGGCGCACGCCGGGATCACGGTGTTCTGCTTCCCGGTCGGGCTGCCCGGCTGGAGCATCCAGGAGCACCGGTCGCTGGGCGGGGAGATCTCCTGCTCGTCGTTCTTCGACGACGTCCGGGTGCCCGACTCGGCGCGGGTCGGCGAGCCGGGTGCCGGCTGGCGGGTGCTCACCGAGGCGCTGGCGCACGAGCGCATCCACATCGCATCGGGGACCGCCCGGCTGCTGCGGCTGTTCGACGACCTGCTCGGCGTCCTGCGGGCCGACCCGGCCGTCGCGGGGGAGCGCGGGTCGGCGGCGCGGGCCACGCTCACCGGGCTCGCCGTCCGGCTCCAGGCGGCGCGGGCGCTGGTGGCGTCGAGCACCCGTCGCGCGCTGGGGGCCGGCAGCGACCCGGCGGCCGCCGCGATGGCGAAGATCATCGGCAGCGAGTTGGAGGAGGACTTCGGCGAGGCCGTGCTCGGCCTGCTGGGGCCGGCCGCGGCTCTGGCCGACGGCCCGAACTCCGGGGCGCCGCAGACCTTCGAGGAGTCCCTGCGGCTGTCGATCATGATGGTGGTCTCGGGCGGGACCAACGACATCCAGCGCAATCTGGTGGCCCGCGCGCTGGGCCTGCCCCGCTGACGAGGGGTCGCCCGGGTGCGGCAACCGCACCCGGGCGACCTCGCTCAGCGCCCCGTGACGGTGGCGATCAGCGCGTCGGCGTCCTCGACCGCGTCGCCGGCCCAGGCGACGTACTGGTCGGGCCGCACGAGCACCAGGTCCGCGCCGTAGGCGGCCCGGACGTCGGCGCCGACGTCGACGACGGAGAGCGGGACGCCGGCGTCCTTCGCCGCCGCCACCAGCTCGTCGCCGCCGTGCCCGGCGCGCAGCAGCACGAACCCGCCGCCGGTCAGGTGGTCGAACAGGTCGACGTCCGCGCCCTCCGGCTGGGCGGCGAGGTGGTGGCCGGGCCGGGCCCGGGTCTCGTGCCGGCCCAGGGCGCTGGGCGTGCCGCCGCCGGCCCCGGCCACGACCGGCGAGCCCTCGTAGTTCGGCTCGAACGCGTCGACCTCCTCGGGGGAGCCCGACGCCCGCTCCTCCCAGGCGGCCTCGAAGGCCGCGAGGTCCCGCTGGGGATCGTGGGCGGCGAGGAAGTCCCGGTCGACCTCGATCGACTTGTTGATGAAGTCGTCGCGGGTCGAGGCGAAGACCGGCCGTCGTTCGGCGTCGTAGGAGTCCAGCAGGTCGGCGCCCGCCCAGCCCTCCAGGGCCGCGCCGAGCTTCCACGCGAGGTTCGCGGCGTCCTCGAACCCGGTGTTGATGCCGAAGCCGCCGTACGGGGGGTGGCTGTGCGCGGCGTCGCCGGCGATGAACAGCCGGCCCGCGCGGTACCGGTCGGCGAGGGCGAAGCGCAGGTCCCAGAAGCCGACGTGCTGGAACTCGACGTCGAACTCCGCCCCGACCGTGCCGAACAGCAGGGGGCGGAAGTCGGTGTTCGCGTCGGTGGTCTCCCGGTCGACCGGCGCGTGGAAGAACCAGGTCTCCCGGGCGTCGACCCGGCCCAGGAACTGCCAGTAGCCCTCGAGCTCGGGGTTGAGCACGTTGAAGTACGACCGGCCCCGGTAGCGTTCGAGCAGGTCGTCGAGCTGCCGGGAGCGGAAGACCAGCAGCACCATCAGCTGGTCGTGGTCCGAGCGGGTCTGCGGGATCCCGGCCGCCTCGCGGACGACCGACCGGGCGCCGTCGCAGCCCACCGCGTACTCGGCCTCGACCTCGAGGACCCCGCCGGAACCGTCGGTGGCCCGGACGCGGACGCCGCCGTCGTCCTGGGTGACCTCCTCGGCCTTCCAGCCGTGGTGCAGGGAGACGGCCGGGACCTCCGCGACGCGGGCGCGCAACGCCGCCTCGGTGGCGTACTGGGGGAGGCGCTCGTTGTCGGCCGCGTAGAAGCGGCGGACCGCGGCCCGGCGGTGCCAGTCGTAGGCGTACGGGCCCAGCAGCGAGCCGTAGGCCGTCATGCCGCCGATGCCGTACTCCGTGGGGATGCGCCGGCCCGCGCGGACGCGGTCCTCGACGCCCCAGGCCCGCATGTGCTCCATGGTCCGCTGGGTCAGGTTCTGGCCCTTCGGCACCTGCTGCGGCTCCGGGCGGCGTTCGATCACGGCGCACCGGATGCCGCGCTGCCCCAGGGCGATGGCCAGGCCCGTCCCGACCGGCCCGCCGCCGACGATGGCGACCTGCGTCTGCACGGTCTGCGCGGTCGTCCGACTCTGCTCCTGGTCGGATCCCGCGCCCCGGTCCGCTCCTCGTTCGCCGGCGCTCACTGCGATGCTCCCGTGGGCTGTCATCCGACGACGACCTCGTCGAGGTCGACCGGCGCGTCGATCAGGCCGTAGCTGACCATCCGGTCCTGGATGAGCTCCACCGACTCCCGGTCGGTGGCGCCCTGCCAGGTGTTGATCCGCACCTGCGCGGCGAGTTCGGGGGAGATGTCGCTGATCTCGGGCAGGGCGGCGCGGAAGGCCTCCGGGTCCTCGCGGATGTCGTCGGCGGTCGCCTGCACACCCTCGAGGAAGGCCTCGGCCACCTCGGGCTCCTCCTGCACCGCCTGGGCGCTCATCACGTAGGTGCCGATCTGCAGGCCCGGCCGCAGCTCGGAGTACGGGTGACCGATGATCTTCATGCCCTGCTGCTCGGCCGAGGTGAGGAACGGCTCGATGACCACGGCGGCGGCCACGTCACCACCGAGCACCGCCGGCGCCATGTCGGGGAAGGGCAGCTCGACGAACTCCACGCTGTCGGGGGCCAGCCCGGCGTCCTCCAGCATCGCGCCGACGACGACGTCGTTGATGTTGCGCAGCGTGTTCACCGCGATCCGCTGCCCCGCCAGCTGGGAGATGTCGGTGACCGGGCTGTCGGGGGCGACCATGAGGGCGGAGAAGTCCTGCTCGGTCTCCTCTGAGGTGCTGGTGCCGCCGGCGACCATGCGCAGCGGCAGGCCCTGCTCGGCGGCGACGAGGACCGACACCACGTTGGAGCCGGCGACGTCGAGGTCGCCCTGGACCAGCTGCGGGATGACGGTGGCGCCGCCGGTGGAGGCGCTGACCTCGAGCTCCAGGCCGGCGTCCTCGAAGTGCCCCTGCTGGACCCCGTAGGTCAGGAAGTTCAGCGGGGCGCCGGCGGTGTCGGCGACGGTGATCGTGGTGAGCCCGCCCTCCTCGGGGGTCGAGGAGGCGGCGTCGTCCCCGCCGCCGCAGGAGGCGACGAGCAGGGTGACGCCGGTGAGGGCGGCGACGGTGGTGCGGCGGTGCAGCATCGGACGGGGTTCTCCTCTCGGCGGACCGCGGCCCACGACGCTGTGACGCGGCCCACGACCCGAGGAGAAACGCTAACCGACGTCCCGCCATGCGGACCACTTCTCACCGATCATTCCGCCATGTCGAACGGGCGGGAGGCCGCCGCTCAGTCCGGAGCGGCCAGAGTGGCCACGAAGGCCGCACTCAGTGCAGGTAGCCGCCGCCGTCGCAGACGATGGTCTGGCCGGTGACCATGCGGGCGTCGGGGCCGCAGAGGAAGGACACCAGGCCGGCGAGGTCCTCCGGCTGGACCCGCCGCCGGATGGCCTGCTGGGCCATCGTGCGGTCGAAGTCCTCCTCGGAGTTGTACTGCTCGGTCCCCGGGGTGGCGACCTGCCCGGGCATGACCGCGTTGACGGTGACGCCGTGCGGCCCCAGCTCCTTGGCCAGCACCCGCGTCATGCCGAGGACGGCGCCCTTGCTGGCCACGTAGGCCAGCTGTCCCGGGCTGCCGGTGAAGAACGTCCGCGAGGCGACGTTGACCACGCAGCCGCGGTCGCCGGCGACCAGGTACGGGTGGGCGGCCTGGGTGGCCAGCGCGTAGCCGACGGCGTTGACCGTCAGGTACCGCAGCAGCTCCTCCTTGCCCGACTCCAGGTAGGGGCGGCGCGGTGAGATGAGCCCGGCGTTGTTCACCAGGACGTCGATGCCCCCGGCCGCCCCCGCGACGGTCTCCATGGCCGACTGCAGCTGGTCGGGCTCGGTGACGTCGCAGCGGATCCAGTCGGTCGGTGCGTCGTCGCCGGGCTCGACGACGTCCAGCACGGTGACCGCGTGCCCGTCGGCGTGCAGCCGCTCGGCGAGCGCGCGGCCGATGCCGCGCGCCCCGCCGGTGACGACGGCGGTGGTCAGTCGTCCCACTGCACGCGGAGCGGCAGGGCCTGCGGCCCGCGGTTGACGAAGCTCGGCAGGTAGTCGACGGCGTCGGCGTCGACGGCCGGCTCGATCCGGCGGGTGCTGCCGAGCAGCGTCTCCAGCGCCACCCGGCTCTCCAGCCGGGCGAGGATGTTGCCCAGGCAGGAGTGCACGCCCTTGCCGAAGGCCAGGTGGGCAGACGGCGCGCGGCGGGCGAGGTCGAGCTCGTCGGGCCGCTCGACCAGGGCCGCGTCACGGTTGCCCGAGCCGTACATGACCTGCACCCGCGAGCCGGCCGGGATCGGCACCCCGCCGACCTCGGTGTCGCGCGTGGTGATGCGGAACAGCCCCTGGATCGGCGACTCCAGCCGCAGCGACTCCTCGATGAAGTACGACAGCCGCGACGGGTCGGTGCGCAGCCGGTCGGCGAGCTCGGGGTCGCGGGCCAGCAGCACCATGCTGTTGCCGAGGTGGTCGGTCGTGGTCACGTTGCCGGCGATCAGCAGCTCCATGACGAACCGCGTGGAGTCGTGCCGGGGCAGCCCGGCGGTGCGCTCGGCGGCGGCGATGGTGTGGAGGATCGTGTCCTCCTCCTCGGCGGCCGCGGCGGCCTCCAGTGAGGGGGCGAGCAGGGCCGCGAACTCCTCGGCGATGCGCACGATGTCGGCCGGGTCGGCGGCGTGGTTGCCGACGGTGGCGGCGAGCTCCTCCGACAGGCGGCGGAAGGAGGCGGTCTCCTCGCCCGGGACGCCGAGCACGGTGGTGATGACCGCGATCGGCAGCGGGACGGCGAACTCCTCCATGAACTCGACCTCGGTGCGCCCGCGCATCGCCTCGACCAGGTCGGTGCACAGCTCCCGGATGCGCGGCTCGAACTTCGCCAGCCGGCTCGGGGTGAAGGCGCGCTGCACGAGCTTGCGGCGCTCGGAGTGCACCGGCTCGTCCGACAGCAGCAGGAAGGGCACCCGCTTGGCCATCTCGCTGTCCGGCGGGATCGGGGGCGCGCCGATGGCGTTGAGGGAGCTGAACGTCGTGTGGTCGCGCAGCACGGCGTCGATGTCCTCGGCGCGGGTCACCAGGTAGGCGTTGGCCGCCTCGACGAAGGTGACCCCCTGCTTGCGCAGCTCCGCGTAGGCGGGGAACGGGCACCGCAGCGCCTCCGGCTCCAGCTTCGCGGCGGCGTCGATGAGCATGCGCGTTCCCCTTCCTCGGCCGGGCCGCGGTGCCCGGCGCTCGGGTTCGACCCGGGTTCGGCCCGGTACCGGCCCGCGGGGCGCGCCGACGGCGCCGGCCCAGCGGGCGGACGGGTGGAGGCTGGCACCCCGGTTGCCTCTCGTCAAGGAAGCGCATCAGGTCGCCGTCGTCCCCCGATCGGGCGACAGGGGACTCTCCGCCACTGCGCTGACCAGCGCTTATGTGTTCAGAGCCCGTGTTCTGCCGTCCCGGGAAGAGACGCCAGGTCTTGCGCCTGACGGAAACGTTTGTCAGATCGTTGACGGTGACCAGCGTCACGCATACGTTGCCGCTTGCCCCCGCCGCGCCCGGCGGCCGTGGCAGAGGACGACGCGGAGGAGCGAGATGACTGACCAGGTGGCCGCCCTCGAGGCGCGGATCGCGGAACTGGAGAACCGGCTCACCCGGGCCGAGGACATCGAGGCGATCCGGCGGCTGCAGTACACGTACGGCTACTACCTCGACAAGACCTACTACGAGGAGGTCGTCGAGCTCTTCGCCGACGAGGGCGCCGAGGTGCGCTTCCTGCACGGCGTGTTCCGCGGCAAGGAGGGCGTCGCGCGCCTGTACACCGGCCGCTTCATGACGAAGTTCGCCGAGGGGCACAACGGCCCGCGCTACGGCCGGCTGCTCGACCACCCGCAGATGCAGGGGATCATCACGCTCTCCGAGGACGGCCGGTCGGCCAAGGCCCGGTTCCGCTCGGTCATGCAGGCCGGCACCCACGAGACCGTGCCCGGCTTCCGCCAGTGGTTCGAGGGCGGCATCTACGAGAACGAGTACGTCAAGCAGGACGGCGAGTGGCGGATCAAGCTGCTCAACCTGCGGTCGTTCTGGCAGGGCGACTTCGACAAGGGCTGGGCGCGCTGCCCCGTCGAGTACGAGGGCTACCTGACCGAGACCTACCCGGCCGACCCGCACGGTCCCGACGAGATCGTCGACGACTGGAAGATGTTCCCCCACGCCGAGGCGATGCCGTTCCACTACGAGCACCCGGTGACCGGCAAGCAGGTCGCGTACTGACCTCGGTGCCGGCCGGCCGCCCTCCCGGCGGCCGGCCGGCACGTGCCCGGAACCCCTTCCCGCCCGGCGACGCCGGGCCCCCTCGACCCCTCAAGGAGCGTTGATGGCCACCATCGTCGGGGCGATCGGCACCTCGCACAGCCCGATGCTGCTCACGAACCCGCGCCTGTGGCGGGAGCGGGCCGCCCAGGACCGCACCAACAAGGAGCTCTACGACAACGCCGGCCGGCACGTCACCTTCGACGAGCTGTCCGCCGCGGTGGGGGACCGGTTCGCCGCCGAGCTCACCGACGAGGTGTGGGAGCAGCGCTACACCGCCTGCCTGCAGGGCATGGACCGGCTGGCCGCCGACCTCGCCGAGCTGCGGCCGGACGTGCTCGTGGTCGTCGGTGACGACCAGGAGGAGGTCTTCGACGCGACCAACCAGCCGTCGATGGCGATCTTCTGGGGTGACACCTGGGAGACCGGCACGATGGAGGGCGCCCCGCCCGGGGAGTTCTTCGAGGCGGTCAAGACCGGCTACGCGATGGACGCCGTCCACAAGTTCGACGGGCACCCGCAGCTGGCCCTCGACGCGATCACCGGCCTGGTCGCCCGCGAGTTCGACGTCGCCAGCGTCGCCAGCACCCCGCCCGGCCACGGCTTCGGGCACGCCTACGGCTTCATCATCCAGCGGCTGCTGGGCGAGCGGACCGACGTCCCCGTCGTCCCGGTCATGCTGAACACCTACTACCCGCCGAACCAGCCCTCGGCCAAGCGCTGCCACGCCTTCGGAACGGCGTTGCGGGAAGCGATCGAGGCCTCCCCGGTGGAGGCGCGCGTGGTGCTGGTCGCCTCCGGCGGGCTGTCCCACTTCGTCGTCGACGAGCAGCTGGACCGCCGCGTCCTCGACGGCATCACCAACCGGGACGCCGAGCAGCTGCGCACCATCCCCGACGAGCTGCTCAACGCCGGCTCCTCGGAGATCCGCAACTGGGTGGCCGTCGCCGGCGCCATGCACGACCGCGAGGTCGCGTGGTCGGAGTACGCCCCGTGCTACCGCACGGCGGCGGGCACCGGCTGCGGCATGGGCTTCCTGCGCTGGCAGTGACGCGATGACCGGTGCGACCGCCGCCGCGGCGGCTCCGCGGTACGGCCAGGACGACGTCCCGCTCCTGCGGGTGGAGGACGTCAGCGTCCGCTTCGGCGGCGTGGTGGCCCTCGACGGCCTGTCCTTCGACGTCCCCAAGGGCAGCATCTGCGGCCTGATCGGCCCCAACGGCGCCGGCAAGACGACGATGTTCAACGTCGTCAGCCGGGTCTACGAGGCCAGCTCGGGTCAGGTGCTGCTCGACGGCATCGACCTGCTCCGGCTGCCGGCCCACCGGATCGCCGAGGTGGGCGTGGCCCGCACGTTCCAGAACATCGCGCTGTTCCCGACCATGACGGTGCTGGACAACATCGCCGTCGGGGCGCACTCGCGGGGCCGCGGCGGCTGGATCCGGTCCGCGTTCCGGATCGGCACCCGGCGCACCGACTCCGCGGCGCGGACCGAGGCGATGGCCCTGCTCGAGCGGCTGGACCTCGCCCACCTCGCGCTGCGGCCGGTGGCCGGGCTGCCCTTCGGCACGATGAAGCGGATCGAGCTGGCCCGCGCCATGGCCGCGCGGCCCAAGCTGCTGCTGCTCGACGAGCCGGCCAACGGCCTGACCCACTCCGAGGTCGACGAGCTCGGTGCGGTCATCCGCGGGCTGCGCGACGACTTCGGGCTGTCGGTGCTGCTGGTCGAGCACCACATGAAGATGGTCATGGGCATCAGCGACCGGGTCACCGTCCTCGACTTCGGACGGCGGATCGCCGACGGCACCCCCGCCCAGGTGCAGCGTGACCCCGCGGTCATCGAGGCCTACCTCGGTGGCGACGGCTCCGCGGAGGAGGCGGGTCGTGGCTGAGCCGCTGCTCCAGCTGTCCGGCGTCCACGCCTCCTACGGGGAGGCGGAGGTGCTGCGCGGCATCGACCTGCAGGTGGGCGACGGCGAGGTCGTCGTCCTGCTCGGCGCCAACGGCGCGGGCAAGACGACCACGCTGCGCTCCATCTGCGGCATGGTCGGCACCCGCGGCTCGGTCCGTCTCGGCGGCACCGAGCTCACCGGGAAGCCGACCGAGTGGATCGTGCGCCAGGGCATCTCGCACGTGCCCCAGGGCCGCGGCGTCTTCGGCGTCCTCTCGGTCGAGGAGAACCTGCGCGTCGGTGCCTGGAACCGCAAGGACACCAAGGGCATCGAGGCCGACATCGACCGCTGGTACGACGTCTTCCCCCGGCTGGCCGAGCGGCGCACGCAGCTGGCCGGCGGGATGAGCGGCGGCGAGCAGCAGATGCTCGCCATCGCGCGCGGGCTGATGGCGCGCCCGCGGCTGCTGCTGCTGGACGAGCCGTCGCTGGGCCTGGCCCAGATCATCACGCGCGGGCTGTTCGCCCAGCTCGAGGAGATCAACCGCGAGGAGTCCGTGGCGATGCTCATCGTCGAGCAGAACGCCGAGCTCGCGCTCTCCTTCGCCACCCGTGGCTACGTGCTCGAGTCCGGCTCGATCGTGCTGTCCGGCAGCGCCGACGAGGTCCGCGGCAACGAGGACATGCGCCGCGCCTACCTGGGCTACTGAGGAGGTCCCGACGTGTCACCGAACATCGACAACCCGTCCTACCTGCTCACCCTGCTCACCGGCGGGCTGACCAACGGCGCCCTCTACGCGCTGGTGGCCCTGGCGATCGTGCTGGTCTACAAGACGACCAGCCACATCAACCTGGCCCAGGGCGAGATGGCCACCCTCGGCGCCTTCGCCGTCTTCGAGCTCACCCGGCACGGGGTCAACGTGTGGGTGGCGATCGCGCTGGCGCTGGTGCTCTCGTTCGGCGTCGGCGCGGGCCTGGAGCGGGGGCTGATCCGGCCGCTGGAGCGCCGGGGCATCTTCCCCGTCATCCTCGCGACGCTGGCCCTGTTCCTCATCATCAACGCCGGCGTGGCCATCATCTGGGGGACGACGCCGGTGGCCCCGCCGCGGCCGTTCCCCGGCGGCATCGAGGACAAGGTCGACGTCATCGGCGGCGCCCCGCCGTTCTTCATCACCCACGTGTCGATCGGCGTGCTCGCCGTCCTGGTGGTCCTCCTGCTCGGCCTCTGGCTGCTGCTCGAGAAGACCAAGCTGGGCCTGGGCTACCGGGCGGTGGCGGCCAACCGCGAGGCCGCGGAGGTCATGGGCATCCCGGTCGGGCGGATGTACATGTTCGGCTGGGGGATCGCCGCGGCGCTGGGCACCCTGGCCGCCGCGCTGGTCGCCGAGACCGCCGGCGCGCTCGACTTCAACTCGATGGGCGCGATCCTCATCTTCGGCCTGGCCGCGGCCACCCTGGGCGGCTTCGACAGCGTCCCGGGCGCGGCGGTCGGCGGGCTCGTGCTCGGCCTGGTCATGGCGTTCGTGCCGGGCCTGTTCACCGTCATCGAGGGCGACCTGAGCCTGGTCATCGCGCTGCTGGTGGTCCTCGTCGTCCTCCTCGTCCGGCCGCAGGGGCTGTTCGGGACCAAGACCCTGGAGCGGGTGTGAGTTCGCCGCGCGTCGTCCTCGAGGGCTCACGGGCCCACCGGATCTGGCAGGGCGCCGGCCTGCTGCTGGCCGTGCTGGTCGTCCTGGCGCTGCCGCTGCTGGCCGGCGACTTCCGGATCGGCCAGTTCAGCCTGGTCATCGCCTACGCGGTGGCGGTGCTGGGGCTGAACCTGGTCACCGGCTTCACCGGCCAGGTCTCCCTCGGCCACGGTGCCTTCTTCGGCATCGGCGCCTACACGACGGCGATCCTGGTGACCGACCACGGCTGGGCCTGGGCGGCGACCGTGCCGGTGGCCGCCCTGCTCGGCCTGGCGCTGGGCTTCGTCGTCGGCGTGCCGGCGCTGCGGCTGCACGGGCTCTACCTCGCGGTCATCACCCTCGCCGTCGGCGTCGCCTTCCCGGTGGTGGTCAGCCAGCCGGTCGGCATCGCGCTGGGCACCGGCGGCGTCGCGGGCAAGCCGGTGCGGATCGGCTGGGACAAGCCCGGCTGGTTCGGCCTGGACGTCTCCGACCGCGGCTGGATGTTCCTCGTCATGGCCGCCGTCGCCGGCGTGCTGTTCTGGCTGGCCACCGGGCTGGTCCGCAGCCGGATCGGCCGGGCCATGGTGGCGCTGCGGGACAACGGCACGGCCGCGGCGATCTCCGGGGTCTGGCCCGCGGAGGTCAAGACGGTGGCGTTCGCCGTCAGCGCGCTGTTCGGCGCGCTCGGCGGCTCGCTCTACCTGCTCACCACGCCGATCGTCAGCCCCACCACGGTCGGGTTCACCATCACGCTGCTGTTCATCACCGCGATGGTGCTCGGCGGTGCCGCGACGGTCTCCGGCGCCTGGCTCGGCGGCCTGGCGATGGTCTTCCTGCCGTACTACACCGCCGAGTGGGCCGGGCAGATCCCGCTGCTGCGCAGCCTCACCGACCAGCCGGGCCTGTTCGCCAACGTGATCTACGGCGTGGTCCTCATCGTCTTCATCTACTTCGTCCCGTCCGGGCTCGTGCCGCTGCTCACCCGGCTGCGCACCCGGTACCTCCTCATCGTCCCGCCGGAGGCGGCCGCGGTCGCCGTCCCGGGGGTGGCCGTCCCCCGGACGGCGACCGGACGGCGGCAGCCCGGCAGCGACACCACGCCGGGCGCGCCCGACGGAGGACTGGCCGGCCCCACCCCGGCCATCGGCGGGCACCTGTCGCCCGCCGGCGAGCACGACCCGTCCCACGACCCCGGGCAGCCCGCCCGGGGCCTCACCCCCGCCCGTGGCGCCAGCCAGGAGGAGAGAACTCGATGACGAGAAGGTCCCGTTCGATGGCGGTGGCCAGTGCCGGCCTGCTGCTGCTCGGCCTGGCCGCCTGCGGCGACAGCCGCAGCGAGGGCAACGCCGGCGGCGGCGGCGGTGGGGAGACCAACGCCGAGGGCCAGTTCGTCGTGGACACCGCTGCCTGCCCCGAGGACGCCACGACCGAGCTCGCCGACGGCGAGCCGATCCGCATCGGCACCAGCCAGCCGCTCAGCGGCCCGCTGGCCTCAGGCGGCGCGGCCAACGTCGCCGGCATCACCGCCTACTTCGACAAGGTGAACAAGGCCGGCGGCATCGACGGCCACCAGCTGGAGCTGGTCGCCAAGGACGACGCGTACGACGCCGCTCGGGCGGTGTCCAACGCGCAGTCCTTCGTCGGCGAGGACCCGGTGTTCGCCAACCTGGCCCAGGTCGGTACCCCTCAGATCAGCGCGACGCAGCCGATCTACGAGGCCGCCTGCGTGCCGCAGCTGTGGACGATCACCACCGGCCCGGCGTTCACCAACCCGTCGGAGCACGAGTGGACCGTCAACGGCATCCCGCCGGCGCCGGTGGAGGCGAAGGCGATCGTCGACTACATCGCCGAGCAGGTCCCCGGTGGCTCGGTCGCCGAGATCAAGGGCTCGGACGCGCTGAGCGAGGACTTCCACGCCGCGCTCCCGCGCCTGGCCGAGGACGCCGGGCTGACCGTGCAGCCGGACCAGACCATCCCGGCCGGCTCGACGAACATCGACGCGCAGATCTCCGCCGCCGTCGCCGGCCAGCCCGACGCGATCGTGCTCGAGGCGCTGCCCAACTACGCCCCCGGCTTCATCACCGGCCTGGCGCGGGCCGGCTACGAGGGCCTGATCGTGCTCAACTCCTCGGCCAACGGCGCCGCGCAGTGGATCACGCCGTCCGACCCGGCCGGTGAGGGCGTCGTCGCCCCGCTGTTCCGCAAGGACCCGTCCGACACCCGCTGGGACTCCGACCCCGCCATGCAGGAGTACCTGGCCGACATGGAGGCCGCCGGCCAGCAGGACCTCGCCCGGTTCGGCAACGCCCTCGACGGCTACGGCTGGGCCCAGCTGCTCGTCGCGAACCTCGAGGACGCCGCGGAGATGGAGGGCGGCCTGACCCGGGCCAACCTGATGAGCGCCGCGTGGAACACCGACCTGGAGCGGCCGCTCATGCTCCACCCGCAGGCCACCACCAGCGGTCCGGAGGACCCGTTCATCGCCGAGTCCGGCGAGATGGCCTCCTACTCCACGGCCACCAAGGGCTGGGAGTCGCAGATGGACTGGGACTACTCCGGCACCAGCGGGGACCTCGTCGGTCAGGGCTGACCGACACCCCCTGACGGGGCCGTCGCCGGACTCCTCTCCGGCGGCGGCCCCGTCGTCGTCCCGCCCCCGGCTCTCGTCGCGCTCCTCCTCAGGGCGCGGGCGCGAGGTCCTCGCGCTCCAGGGCCTCGCGGTCGGACTCCAGGACGTCGGCCGCGGCCACGACGATGTTCGGGTCCGGCCGGCCCACCACGGACTCGTCCTTCCCCTCGTAGGGCAGGGCGTACAGCACGTACCGCAGCGCCTCGAGCCGGGCCCGCTTCTTGTCGTTGCTCTTGATGACCGTCCACGGTGCGTGGTCGGTGTCGGTGACGGCGAACATCGCCTCCTTGGCCGACGTGTAGTCGTCCCACCGGTCGAGGGAGGCCAGGTCGGTGGGGGAGAGCTTCCACTGCCGCACGGGGTCGATGCGCCGCACGATGAACCGGGTGCGCTGCTCGCGCCGGGACACCGAGAACCAGAACTTGACCAGGTGGATGCCGCTGTCGACCAGCATCCGCTCGAACTCCGGGGCCTGGCGCATGAACCGCTGGTACTGCTCGTCGGTGCAGTAGCCCATGACCCGCTCGACTCCGGCGCGGTTGTACCAGGAGCGGTCGAACAGCACGATCTCGCCGGCGGCCGGGAGGTGCTGCACGTAGCGCTGGAAGTACCACTGCGTCTGCTCGCGCTCCGAGGGCTTGTCGAGCGCGACCACCGTGGCGCCGCGAGGGTTGAGGTGCTCGGTGAACCGCTTGATCGTGCCGCCCTTGCCGGCCGCGTCCCGGCCCTCGAACAGGACGACCACCTGCTGGCCGGTGTCCTTCACCCAGCCCTGCAGCCGCAGCAGCTGGATCTGCAGCCGGCGCTTCTCCTGCTCGTACTCCCGCCGCGGCAGCCGCTCGGCGTAGGGGTAGCCCTCGCGCCAGGTCTCGACGAGCTTGCCGTCGGGGCCGAACAGCAGGCCGTCGTCGTCCCAGTCCTCGTCGGTGTCGTCGTCGGGGAGGGCCTGCAGCCGGTACCGGGAGACGTCGATCTCGCTCACGGTCGCTCCGTACCCGGTTCCGGGCCGGTCCCATGCCCCGCTGCCATGCTGACCGGCGTGTCCGACCCCTTCGCCACCGCCGGGCTCCGGCGGCGGGTGCTCGCCGCCTGGACCGACGCCCCGGCCCGCTTCCGCGAGGACGCCAACGCCGAGGAGGACCTCGTCCGGGGCGGCTACCGCGACCGGCTGGTCGTCGAGCTCGCCCAGAACGCCGCCGACGCCGCGCTGCGGGCCGGCGTCCCCGGCCGGCTGCGGCTGGAGTTCACCGACGACGGCGCGGGCGGGGAGGTGCTGCGGGCGGCGAACACCGGGGCGCCGCTGGACGCCGCCGGGGTGGCCGGGCTGGCGTCGCTGCGGGCCTCGGCCAAGCGGGACGAGCCGGTGACCGTCGGTCACTTCGGGGTGGGCTTCGCCGCCGTGCTGGCCGTGTCCGACGAGCCGCGGGTGCACTCGACGTCCGGCGGGGTCGCGTTCAGCGCCGCCCGCACCCGGGCCGAGGTGGCCGGGGTCCCCGCGCTGGTCGAGGAGGTGGCCCGCCGCGAGGGCGGGGTGCCGGTGCTGCGACTGCCCTGGCCGGCGGACGGCGCCCCGCCGGAGGGCTTCGCCACCGAGGTGGTGCTGCCGCTGCGGGCCGGGTCGCGGGCCGCCGTCCGCACCGCCCTGGACGAGCTCGGCCCGGACCTGCTCCTCGCCCTGCCCGGCCTGGCGGCCGTCGACGTCGTCGTCGACGGCGCGACCCGCGCCCTCGCCCTGACCGACCGCGGCACCGAGGTCGACCTCGCCGACGGCGGTGCGACGACGACCTGGCGGCTGGTGCGGCGGTCGGGCGAGCTCCCGGCGGAGCTGCTCGCCGACCGGCCGGTGGAGGAGCGCGGCCGCCGCGGCTACACGGTCACCTGGGCGGTGCCGGTGGACGGCGACGGCCGGCCGGTGCCGCTGCCCCTGCCGCAGCGGGTGCACGGGCCCACGCCCAGCGACGAGCCGCTCACCCTCCCCGCCCGGCTGATCGCCCCCTTCCCGCTGGGCCCCGACCGGCGGCACGTGCTCCCCGGGCCGGTCACCGACGCCCTCGTCGACGCCGCCGCCGACGCCTACGCCGAGCTGCTCGCCGGCCTGCCGCCGGACGCCGCGGTGCTCGCGCTGGTGCCCCGCGTCGGGCTGGCCGGCGCCGAGCTGGACGCCGCCCTGGGCACCGCGGTCCTCGACCGGCTGCGGTCGGTCGCGTGGCTGCCGGTGGCCGGGCGGGAGCGCGACCGGCAGCCGCCCGACCGCGCCGCGGTGCTGACCGAGGCGACCGACGCCCGGGTGGCCGCGCTCGCCGACGTCGTCCCGGGGCTGCTGCCGGCCGCCTGGTCGCGCCGCACCGACGCCCCGGCGCTGGCGGCCCTGGGCGTGCGGCGGGTCGGGACGGCGGAGGCGGTGGAGGCGGTCCGCGGCGTCGGGCGGCCGGCCGCGTGGTGGGCACAGCTGTACGTCGCGCTGGACGGCGCCGAGCGCGAGGAGCTGGCCGCCCTGCCGGTGCCGCTCGCCGACGGCCGCACGGCGCACGGTCCGGCGGGGGTGCTCCTGCCCGATGCCGGGCTGCCGGTGGCGCAGCTGGGCCCGCTCGGCCTGCGGGTCGCCGACCCGGACGCGGTGGCCCCGGCGACCGCCCGGCGGCTGCTGGAACGGCTGGGCGCCCGGCCCGCGACAGCCGCGGGCGTGCTCGCCGACCCGGAGGTGCGCGCCGCGGTCGAGGCGTCGGTGGACGCGGTGGAGGACGGGTGGGACACCGACGCCGACCCGGCCGCGTTCGCCACCGCGGTGCTGGCGCTGGTCGCGGCGGCCGGCACCGCGCCGGGTGAGCTGCCGTGGCTGGCCGAGCTCGCCCTGCCCGACGCCGACGGCGGGTGGGCGCCGGCGGGGGAGCTGGTGCTGCCCGGCTCGCCGTTCGCCGCCGTCCTGGAGCCCGGTGCCCTGGGTGCGCTCGCCCCCTCGGGAAGCGCCGACCCCGCCGTCCTGCGGGCGGTCGGCGTGCTGGACGGCTTCGCGCTCGTCTCCGCCGAGGACCCCGACGACCTCGACGTCGACGGCGCCCGGGACTGGGCCGACGCCGCCCTGGACCGGCTCCCGGCCGAGGCGCCGTTGCCGTCGTGGCCGCCGGTGACCGCCGTCCGCGACCTGGAGCTGGTCGCCGACTGGCCCCGGGCGCTGCGGCTGCTGGCCGCGCTGCCGGCCGCGGCCTGGGCCGACGTCGTGCTCGACGGGGTCGCGGTGCCCGGCTACCTGCGCTGGTGGCTGTCCACCCACCCCGTGCTCGACGGGCGGCGTCCGGACCGGGTGCGGCACCCGGACAGCACGGAGTTGCAGGGACTGTACGAACCCGCACAGGCCGACGCGGCCGTGCTGGACCTGCTGCGACCGCCGGCGACCGTGGCCGACGTGCTCGCCGACGTCGACGGCGCTCTCGACCTCCTCGACCGGCTCGGCGACCCGCGGCGGACGGTGCCCGCCGCGGTCCTGCGCACCGTCCACGCCCGCCTGGCGCAGGCGCTGGACGGCGTGGACGTCGACCCGCCGGACCGGGTGCGCGTGGCGCCGGACCGGGTCGTGCCAGCCGGCGACGCCGTCGTGCTGGACGCGCCCTGGCTGCAGCCGCTGGTCGACGGGGCGCTGGTCCCGGCCGGCGGCGCGCCGGGGGCCGTGGCCGACCTGCTGGACCTCCCGCTGGCCGGTGAGGTGGTGCGCGCGGCGGTGGAGAGCACCCCGGTGCGCCGGCTGGCCTGGGCGGACGTGCCGGGGGCCGCGCTGGCCGCGGCCCGACTCGGCCTCGGCGGGCCGGGCGGTCTGGACGGCGTGGTCGCCGTCCACGAGCCGTTGCGGGTCGGCGGCCGGGCGGTGCCGTGGTGGCCGGGGGCGGAGGTCGACCACGTGGACGGGACGCCGGCCGCGCTGGGCCGGGCGCTGGCGTGGCGGGCCGGCGCGTGGCCGCTGCGGCAGGCGCTGGCCGAGGCGTTCGCGGAGCCCGACCGCGCCGGGGAACTGGCCGCGGAGGACGGCGTCGCACCCTGACCGCAGCGACCCGAGCGGCCCGCTTGCAGGGTCCCACCGCGAGCCTGCGAGCGGTGGGGGGCAAGGGGTCCTTCAGGAGCCCCAGCGCGGGACGGCCATCGCCCCGGGTGCGTGACCGTGCGCGGACGACGGCCGGCCCCCACCGCGCACGGCCGGCGCGCCGGCGGCCGGCGCGTGCCGGGTGCCGGCCCAGCAGCGGTACAGGGACAGCCACTGCCCGGCGGTGAGGCCGGCGGCCCGGGCGGTCGGGGGCAGCCCCTCCTGGTGCAGCCAGCGGATGCCGGCCGGGCCGGGCAGCTGGGCGCGGAGGGTGGCCCCGAGTGCGGCGCCCGGCAGGGCGAGGACGGCGGAGGCGAGGCGGTCGAACGCGGCGGCCTCGGTCTCCGGGAGCTGGGCGCGGGCGGTGGCCGCCGCGCCGTCGAGGGGTCGGTGCGGGCGTGACAAGGCAGACCTCCGGAGGAGGGCGGGGCCGCCACCGGGCAGGCGGCAGCCGGCTGCAGGGGGAGGGTGCCCGCGGACGGCGGGCGGACGGCGGGGAGCCGGTGGCTCGACCCGCGGTGCGTGTCGCTCGGGGCGAGGTCAGGACCGCATGCGGAGGACGGTAGGACGGGGACGCAGGGGCCGTCGAGCGGATTACGGAGCCGTCGACGCGAGCCGGCTCAGCGGGAGGAGCGGCCGGCCTTCCGCTGCTGGTGGGCCTCCCACCGGGCGCGGTCGCGGGCGCGCGCGTCGGCGTTCTTCTCCCGCTGGGCCGCGCGGCGGCGGGCGCGCGCCAGTTCGCGCTCCTCGAAGGTGGGGTGGCTGTCCCAGTCCGCGGACAGCAGCGCGACCACCCAGCCGCACAGGCCGAGGATGGCGATGAAGGCGGCGAGCACCGGATCCAGGAGGAAGAAGGCCGCCACCGTGACGACCGCCCAGACCCCGCCCCAGACCATCAACCGCCTCGACACGACGTCCAGTATCCCCGCACCGGCACCGCCGGTGATCGCCCGCCTGCGGCACGGTCTTGCTTCTGGGCGTCGTGGTCCCTACGGTCAGTGGAGCGGTTCAACAGTCAGCCGTGGCTCAGTGCCGGACTCCGCGCCGCACCCCGGCTGATCCTCCCGGGGTTCTCCGTACGGGTTCGCTCTCCCGCGAGAGGCGTAACCGTGACCGCTACCTCCCTCCCTCCGACCGGCGACCTCGTCACCATCGACGTCGCCCGGTCCGCGACCTCCGTCCGCCTCGCCGTCAGCGGTGAGGTCGACTCCTCCACCGCGCCCGCGCTCCGGGACGCCGTCGACGACGCCTTCGCCGCCGGCGCCGGCGAGATCGTCGTCGACCTCGACGCGGTGACCTTCCTCGACTCCGCCGGCCTGTGCGTGCTGGCCGGTGCCCACCGACGGGGCGAGGAGGACGGCGTCCGGCTGCGGGTGCTCGCCTCCGGCCGGGCGGTCATCCGCCCCCTGCAGATCACCGGTCTGTGGGAGCTGCTGGCCGTCGAGCAGGTCCAGCCGGGGGCCGGCAGCGCCGCCTGAGCGGCCCCTCTCCCGTGCTCTCGTCCTCCGGTCGGGGGACACAGGTCACCTGACGGCCACGCCGGGCGTGATGTGTGCGCTTTCCGCCCGCGGTCCCCCTACAGTGACCGGCCATGTGCTCCAGATCACACTGCGGCATGCCGACGACCGTCGGGGAGCCCGCGCTCCGATGCTGACCATCGACTCCCTCCGGGTCACGTACGGCGGCGCCGTCCAGGCGGTCCGCGGGATCTCCATGGAGGTGCCCGACGGGGCCGTCGTCGCGGTCCTGGGCAGCAACGGCGCCGGCAAGAGCACGCTGCTGCGCACCATCTCGGGCACCCTGCGGCTGCACCGCGGCCGGGTCGACGAGGGCACGGTGCGCTTCGACGACGCCGACGTCACCCACCGGGACGCCGCGCAGATCGTGCGCCGCGGGATCGTCCAGGTCCCGGAGGGACGGCGGATCTTCGGCCGGCTCACCGTCGAGGAGAACCTCCGCGCCGGGGGGATGGGCAACCGGGACCGCGCCGCCAAGGCCGCGGCGCACGCCCGGGTGCACGACCTGTTCCCGGTGCTGCGCGAGCGCAGCTCCCAGCGGGCCGGTCTGCTCTCCGGCGGGGAGCAGCAGATGCTCGCCATCGGCCGGGCGCTCATGGCCAGCCCGAAGCTGCTGCTGCTCGACGAGCCCTCGCTGGGTCTGGCGCCCCGGATCATCGGCCAGATCGGCGAGGTCGTCGCCGAGATCAACCGGCAGGGGACGGCGGTGCTGCTGGTCGAGCAGAACGCCACGATGGCCCTCGGCGTGGCCGATCGGGCCTACGTGCTCGACGTCGGCCGGGTCTCCCTCTCCGGGGCCGCGGCGGACCTCGCCCGGACCGACGAGGTGCAGCGGCTCTACCTGGGCCACGGCAGCGCCGAGACGGGACCGCGGCCCGAGCGGGCCCCCCGCCGCACCCTCTCCCGGTGGACCGCGTGACCGCGGCGGGCACCGACGGGACGCAGACGCGGTCCGACGTCCCGCCGGTGGAGGTCTCGCACGTCAGCGTCCGCTTCGGCGCGATCCGGGCGCTCAACGACGTGTCCTTCACCGTCGCCCCGGGGGCGATCCACGCGATCATCGGCCCGAACGGGGCCGGCAAGTCGACGCTGTTCAACGTGCTGTCGGGGGTCTACAAGGCCGCCGAGGGCGAGGTCCGGTTCGGGGACGCGCGGCTGGACCTGATGCGGCCGTTCCAGATCGCCGGCGTCGGCGTGGCCCGGGCCTTCCAGAACATCGCCCTCTCCGGCGCCCAGACCGTCGCCGAGAACCTCATGCTGGGCCGCCACCACCTCACCAAGGCCGGGTTCCTCTCCTCGGGGCTGCGGCTGCCGCGGGCCACGCGCGAGGGCCGGCGGCACGGGGAGCGGATCCGCGAGATCGCCGAGTTCCTCGACCTCGGCGGCAAGCTGCACACCCCGGTGGGCGTGCTGTCCTACGGCGACCAGAAGCGGGTGGAGGTCGCCCGGGCGCTGTGCATCGAGCCGCGCCTGCTCCTGCTCGACGAGCCGGTCGCCGGCATGAACGCGGAGGAGACCGCCCGGATGGGCGAGGCCATCCGGGAGATCCGCTCGGCGCTGGGCATCTCGGTGGTCCTCGTCGAGCACGACATGGGGATGGTCATGTCGCTGGCCGACCGGGTCACGGTGCTCGACTTCGGCCGCCGCATCGCCGACGGCACCCCCGCCGAGGTGCAGTCCGACCCGGAGGTCATCCGCGCGTACCTGGGCTCCGGCGACGAGGACAGCCCCTCCGACGCGGTCGCCCGCCAGTCCACCGAGGCCCCGGGGAGCCAGCCGTGAACCAGTTCCTGTCCCTGTTGCTCAACGGCATCTCGCTGGGCGCCATCTACGCGTTGATCGCGCTCGGCTTCGTGATCATCTTCAAGGCCAGCGAGGTCGTCAGCTTCACGCAGGGTTCGCTGCTGCTGCTGGGCGCCTACACGATGGCGCGGCTGTCCGGTCCGCTCGGCTTCCCGCTCGCCGTCCTGACCGGGATCGTGGTGACCGCGCTGGCCGCGCTGATCATCGAGCGGCTGGTCATCAACCAGCTCCGGGGCGCGCCGGTCATCAGCCTGGCGATCGTCACCATCGGCGTCGACATCATCCTGCTGACCGAGCTCATCCGGCGGATCGGCCCCGACATCCTCAACGTGCCGCACCCGTGGGGCGGGGAGTCGGTCCGGATCCTCGGGATCGGCATCAGCCAGAACCGGCTCATCGCGATGGTCGTCGCCGGGCTGCTGATCGTCGTGTTCTTCGTGGCGAACAAGTACTCCAGCTGGGGCGTGGCGATGCGCGCCTCGGCCGAGGACGGCGAGGCGGCGGCCCTCATGGGCATCCGGCAGGGGCGGGTGTCCGCGCTGGCCTGGGTCGTCGCCGGCGTCCTCGCCGCGGTCGCCGCGCTGTTCCTGGTCGGCGCCCCGACCCCCGGCGTCAGCGCGGCCGCCTACACCGTGGCCCTGCGGGCCTTCCCGGCGGCGATCCTCGGGGGACTGGACTCGACCGGTGGCGCGCTGGTGGGCGGGCTGCTGATCGGGCTGGCCGAGTCCTTCGCCGCGGGCTACCAGGACCAGCTGCTCTTCCTGGGCCGCGGGTTCGGTGAGGTCGTGCCCTACGTCGTGATGATCGCCGTCCTGCTGGTCCGGCCGTCGGGGCTCTTCGGCACGAAGGAGCTGACCCGTGTCTGAGCAGACGATCCCGGCCGTCCGGGGCAGGGCGGGCCGCGACGCCGCCGGCCCGCCCGCCGCCCGGCGACGCTCGCTGCTGCGGCCGCTCCTGCTGGCCGCCGGCCTGGTGGTCCTGCTGGTCCTCCCGCTGTACGTGGAGGAGTTCTGGCTGCGCACCGGCTTCGCGGTGTTCGGGGCGGCGGTCGGGGCGATCGGGCTCAACCTGCTCGTCGGCACCACCGGGCAGCTGTCGCTCGCGCACGCTTTCTTCCTCGCGATCGGGGCGGTCAGCTACGTCTACGTCTCCGGGGAGTCCGGCGGCCTGGGCACCCGGGCCGGGCTGCAGGGGCTCGGGCTGCCGCCGATCATCGGCATGGTCGTCGGCGTGCTCCTGGCCGGTCTCGCCGGGCTGCTGTTCAGCCCGATCGCGGCCCGGCTCCGGGGCATCTACCTCGGCGTCGCCTCGCTGGGGCTGGTCTTCATCGGCACCCACCTGCTCAACACCTGGACGCCGGTGACCGGGGGGTTCAACGGCCGCTCGGCGCCGGAGTTCTCGCTGTTCGGGTTCACCTTCGGCAACTCCGACCCGCTGCTGTTCGTCCTCGGCGTCCCGTTCCGCGAGGCCGAGCGGCTCTGGTACCTCGGCCTGGTCCTGGCGCTGGCCGCGTACGTGTTCGCCCGCAACCTGCTGCGCAGCCGGCCGGGCCGCGCGCTGCAGACGCTGCGGGACAGCGAGGTCGCCGCCTCGGTGATGGGCGTCAACGTCCAGGCGTACAAGGCCCGGGTCTTCCTGGTGAGCTCCATGTACGGCGGGCTGGCCGGCGTCATGTACGCGCTGTCGATCGGCAGCATCGCGCCCGAGTCGTTCACGCTGGTCGTCTCGATCCAGTACCTCGCCATGATCGTCCTGGGCGGGCTGGGCTCGGTGGGCGGCGCGGTGCTGGGCGCCCTGTTCGTCACCGCGCTGCCGCTGGCGTTCCAGCAGTACGCCGACGTCCTGCCCCTGGTGAGCGGCGCCGGCGAGGGCGGGCTGTCGGCCAGCCTCGCGGCCCGCTACCTCTACGGCGCCGCGATCATCCTCGTCGTCATCTTCGAGCCGGCCGGCCTCGCCGGGATCGCCCACCGCTTCCGCCGCCGGGGCCGCGATCCCGGCGGCGGAGAACGTCCGGGCCCGTCACCGGGCCCGGACGGCAGTCCCACCAGCCCCGCCCCATCCGATCCACCGGCACGAGGGAGCAGCACCACATGAGAGCAGGGAAGAACGTTCGCGGGGCGGCGGTCCTGGCCGCCGCCGTGGTCGTGACCGCCGCCGGCTGCAGCACGAAGGCACCGGACAGCGGGAGCGGTGGCGGCGGCGGCGAGGCGGGGGACGTCGCGACCGACATCGGGATCGAGGGCACCACGATCCGGCTCGGCGTCCTCACGGACCTGACCGGCGTCTTCGCGGCGCTCGGCACCGACATCACCAACGCCAACACGCTGTACTGGCAGGACCACCAGGTCTGCGACACCTACGACGTCGAGCTGGACGTCCAGGACACCGGCTACGTCCCCCAGAACGGCGTCCAGCTCTACAGCGGGATGAAGGACGGCATCCTCGCGATGCAGCAGACGATCGGCTCGCCGATCAACACCGCGCTGGCCCCGGAGTACGAGGCCGACCAGATCGTGAACTTCCCGTCCGCATGGGGCCGGACGCTCACCGAGATCCCCGGCACCGGCGTCATGGGCGCCACCTACGACGTGGAGATCGCCAACGGGTACGACTACCTCTTCGAGCAGGGCCTGCTCCAGGACGGCGCCACCGTCGGGCACATCTACTTCGAGGGCGAGTACGGGGAGAACGGCCTGGCCGGCAGCGAGGCGGTGGCCGAGGCGCGCAACCTGACGATCATCCCGGCGCAGATCAAGGCCACCGACCAGGACATGACCGCCCAGATCACCCAGTTCGCGGCGGCAGGGGTCGACGCCATCGCGCTGACCGTCGCACCGGCGCAGACCGCGTCCGCGGCGGCGGTGGCCGCGGCGCAGGGCCTCAACGTGCCGATCCTCGGCAGCAACCCGGTCTTCGCCCCCGGTCTGCTGCAGGGGCCGGCCGCGCAGGCGCTCAAGGACAACCTCTACGTCGCCTCGCCGATCTCCGCGTGGGACCAGCACCCCGCCGAGCTCGAGCAGTACCAGGCCGCCTACCCGGAGGCGACCAACCCCAGCCTCGGGGCGCTGCTCGGCCTGGGCATGGCCACGGCGATGAACGAGGTGCTCGACGCGGCCTGCGAGAGCGGCGACCTGACCCGCGAGGGCGTGCTCACCGCGTTCAACGAGCTGGAGGAGGTCGACACGGGGGGCCTCATCGTGCCGATCACGGGCTTCGAGCTGGGGGTGTCGCCCAGCACCCAGAGCTACATCCTCCGGCCGGCCGACGTCCCCGGCGGCGCCACCGTCGTCCAGGAGGCGTTCGAGGGGGAGTTCGCGGCCCAGTTGGCCGGCTGACCGTGCCCTGACCCCGCACGCGCACGCGGCGGCCGGTCCCTCGAAGCGACGAGGGGCCGGCCGCCGTCGGCATCTGCGGAGGCCGCCGCCCCGGCGGACGGCCGAGGAGAGGACACTGAGGGCCGCTGACGTGGACTGACGAGGAGGACCCCGTGCGTGATGCGGTCATCTGCGAGCCCCTGCGGACCCCGGTGGGCGGCTTCGGCGGCTCACTCCGCGACGTACCCGTGCAGGAGCTGGCCGCGACGGTCATCCGTGCCGTCATGGAGCGCACCGGGCTGCCGCCGGAGTCGGTGGACGACGTCCTGCTCGGCCACTGCTACCCGACGATGGAGGCCCCGGCGCTGGGCCGCGTCGCCGCCCTGGACGCCGGCCTGCCGGTGACCGCCTCGGGTCTGCAGATCGACCGGCGCTGCGGCTCGGGCCTGCAGGCGGTCGTGTACGCGGCGATGCAGGTGCAGTCCGGCGCCGCCGACGTCGTCCTCGCCGGGGGTGCGGAGTCGATGAGCAACGCGCCGTTCTACTCGACCGCGATGCGCTGGGGGGTCAAGGCCGGTCCCGGCGTGCTGCTCAACGACGGGCTGGCCCGCGGCCGGGTCACCGCCGGCGGCCAGAACCACCCGGTGCCCGGGGGCATGCTGGAGACCGCGGAGAACCTGCGGCGCGAGTACTCGATCGGCCGCCAGGAGCAGGACGAGTACGCCGTCCGCAGCCACCAGCGGGCCGCGGCCGCCGCCGAGGCCGGCCGGTTCGCCGACGAGATCGTGCCGGTGACGGTGAAGTCGCGGAAGGGCGAGACCGTCGTCGACCGCGACGAGCACATCCGCCCCGACTCCAGCGTCGAGACCCTCGCCAAGCTGCGCCCGATCCTCGGCAAGGACGACCCCGACGCCACCGTCACCGCCGGCAACGCCAGCGGGCAGAACGACGGCGCGGCCATCTGCGTGGTGACCTCACCGGAGAAGGCCGCCGAGCTCGGCCTGCGCCCGCTGGCGAGGCTGGTCTCGTGGGGCGTCGGCGGCGTGCCACCGAAGACGATGGGCATCGGCCCGGTGCCGGCCACGGCCAAGGCGCTGGCGCTGGCCGACGTCAAGCTCGCCGACGTCGACCTGATCGAGCTCAACGAGGCGTTCGCCAGCCAGGTGCTCGCCGTCGCGCGCGAGTGGGGCTTCACCGACGCCGACTGGGAGCGCACCAACGTCAACGGCTCGGGCATCTCCCTCGGGCACCCGGTCGGCGCGACCGGTGGCCGCATCCTCGCCACCCTGCTGCGCGAGATGGACCGCCGCGACGCGCGGTACGGCCTGGAGACGATGTGCATCGGCGGCGGGCAGGGCCTGGCCGCGCTGTTCGAGCGGGTGTAGCCGCCGATCCCTCGCGCGTGGGTCGGGGCTCCGGGCAGGATGCGCCAGGAGCCCCGACCACCCGAGGAGACCCCGGCATGAGCGAGTCCACCTCCCGCGTCGCCGTCGTCACCGGTGCCGCCCGCGGCATCGGCGCCGCGACCGCCCAGCGGCTGGCCGCCGACGGGTTCGCCGTGGCGGTGCTCGACCTGCGGGAGGACGACGCGGCCGGGACCGTGGCCGCGATCGAGGCCGCGGGCGGGCGGGCGCTGGCCGTGGGGGCCGACGTGGGCGACGCCGCCCAGGTGGAGGCCGCCGTCGAGCGGATCGCCGCCGAGCTCGGCCCGCCGGTCGTGCTGGTGAACAACGCCGGTGTCACCCGGGACAACCTGCTGTTCAAGATGACCGACGCCGACTGGGACGTCGTCATGCACGTGCACCTGCGCGGCTCGTTCCTGATGACCCGGGCGGTGCAGAAGCACATGGTGGACGCCGGGTGGGGCCGGATCGTCAACCTCTCCAGCACCTCGGCGCTGGGCAACCGCGGCCAGGTCAACTACGCGACGGCCAAGGCCGGGCTGCAGGGGTTCACCAAGACCCTCGCGATCGAGCTCGGCCGGTTCGGCGTCACCGCCAACGCGATCGCGCCGGGGTTCATCGTCACCGAGATGACGCGGGCGACCGCCGCGCGGATCGGTGAGGAGTGGGAGCCCTACGTCGCCAAGCGCGCCGCGGCGATCCCGGTCAACCGCGCCGGCCAGCCCGAGGACATCGCGCACACCGTGTCGTTCCTCGTCAGCGAGGGCGCCGGCTTCGTCTCCGGACAGGTCATCTACGTCGCCGGCGGCCCGCGGACCTGAGCCGGCCGCCCCCGGACCTCGAGCCGGCGGCTACCGGGGTCCGAGCCGGCGGCTCAGGTGCGCTCGGGGTAGCGCGCCCGGACGAAGCAGAACGCGCCGAACGCGGCGATGCCGATCGCGACCAGCGTGAGCAGCCACTGCCCGAAGGGCGCCTCGAGGATGGTCCGCAGCGCGCCGTCCAGGCCCGAGGCCTTGGACGGGTCGAAGGTGACCGCGGCGTAGACCAGCAGCGCGCCGACCAGCGCGAGCGCGACCCCCTTGGCGGGGAACCCGATCATGCCCAGCTTCTCGACCAGCGACCTCGCCTTCGGCGAGGCCTCGGCGAGGTCGATCTGCTTGAGGAAGCGCTTCGAGAGGCCCTTGTAGACGTGGTAGAAGCCGACGCCGACGACCACCAGCCCGACGATGCCGACCAGCCACCGGCCGCCGGGCCAGCCGAAGACACCGGCGGTCTGCTGCTGTTGCTGTCCGGAGCTGGACTGCCCGCCGCCGGTGGCGAAGCGCAGTGCCAGCACCGCCAGCGCGAGGTAGACGACGACCTTCGAGACCGACTTGACGATCTTCTTGACCGCCTTCTTGCGGGCGTCGCCCGAGGCGGACAGCCCGCCGCGCCAGCGCAGGACCTCCGCCGCCTGCCAGACGGCCAACGCGATCATGCCGAGCGCGATGACCCACAGCAGCGGCTTCCCGACCGGCGAGTCGGAGAGGGTGGCCATCGCGCCGGACTGCGAGGCCTCCTGCCCGCCGCCGCCCCAGGCCAGCTGCAGCGCCAGCCAGGCCAGCAGCACGTGCACGACCCCGTACGCGATCAGGCCCACCCGGGCCAGGTGCTCGAGGGCGTCGCTGCTGCCCGCCCTGTCGGCAGCGCCCGCGGCCGACCCCATCGTCCCGCGCCCGCTCATCGCCCGGCTCCTTCCGCCACGACCCCCGGAGGGGAGCGTGACACGGAACCCGCTGCGCCGCTGGCCGGAGCGGTGTGGGGGGCGTGGCCGGTCACACGGGGTGGACCGGCGGGCGTGGGGGACACTGGCACCCGTGGTGGACGGCGGATCGGTGTTGACAGCGGAGCGGACGACCCCGGAGGCGGCGCGCCGGACCTGGCCGTGGTGGCTGGCCGGCGGGCTGGCGCTCGTGGTCCTCGCGGTGGTCGCGGTGTTCTGGGACGGCGGCGGGGCCCGTCTGCTGCTCGGCGCGATCGGGGTCCTGGCCGCCGTCCGGGGCCTGCTGCCGGCCCGCACCCCCGGGCGCGGTCGCGGTGCCGGTGCGGCGGTCGCCGTCGCCGGGCTGGCGGCCGTGGTCGTGGCCGCGCTCTCGGGGGGCGTGGCCGGCTGGGTGCTGCTGGTCGGTGTGCCGGCCGCGCTGCTCACCGGGGCGCTGGTGCTGCTCGCCCGCGGCGGCGCCGTCCGCCGCAACGCGCAGGCCGCGCTGGTGTGGGCCGTGCTCGTCACCGCGCTGCTGGTCGTCACCGGCGTCGCCACCTCCTGGAGCCGCGCCGCCGACGGCGCCGCGGTGGTGGCCGCGCTCGGCGTCGGCCTGCTGGGGGTGTTCCTGCTGGTGGGCGCGCTGAACCTGCGGACGATCGCCGCCCGGCCGCCGGCCCCCGCCCGGCCGGCGGGGTGTGCCGGGTGCGCCTGCGGCGCCGGGGGCTGCGGCCCCGCCTGATCGGCCGGCGAGCCGGTCGGGCTCGTTCCGGTTACCGCGCACCGGGGTGGGCAACCCCGGTTGCGTGAGTGGACACGTCTTCGTCGTGGGGGCGGACCTCCGCCGGCTGGTCTGCGACGACGTCCTGGTGCCGACCGACCGCTCCCTGCGGGTGAGCAGCGGCTGGCGCGAGCTGCTGCCTCCGGGCCTGGTGCTCAGCGAGGACGACGCCGGTCTCTGCCTGGACCTGCGGTGGGACGGCGACGAGCGGGTGCTCCAGGTGCCCGGCGACGGCGCGCGGCGGCTGTGGCTGGTGGACACCGTCGACGACGGGGAACTGGACTCCGACGACGCGCTGCCGTGGCTGCTGGACGGCGCCCGGGCGGCGCTGGCCGGAGTCGCGGACCGGGAGGTCTCCGCACCGGTGCTCGGCCGGGCCCGCCGGCTGGTGGCGCTGCCGGCGCTGGGCACCGGCTGGGGCGCGGCGGCCGGCCGGCGCGGCACGCTGCTGCAGCAGCTGCTGCCCGTGCTGCGGGAGGCCGCCGCGGAGCACGGCTTCGACGTGGCGCTGGTGCTGCACGGGCCCAGCGACCTCGCCGCCGCCCAGCGGGTCCGCCGGGGCGAGGAGGACAGCTGGCACCTGCCGCGGCACCTGCGGGAGCTGGCGGAGGACCTCGGGGAGCGGGCCCGCCGGGGCCAGCTGGCCGCGTTCGTCGGCGCCGGGGTGAGCGCGGCGGCCGGCCTGCCCACCTGGGAGCAGTTGCTCGACGAGCTGGCCGAGCACTCGGGGCTGACCGGGGAGCTGCGCCAGGGCCTGGCGCGGCTGCCGGCCCAGGACGCCGCGGCGCTGCTGGCCCGGGAGCTCGGGCGCGAGCGGCTGGAGTCCTTCGTCAAGGAGCGGTTCGGCCCCGCCCGGTACGCGCTGGCGCACGCGCTGATCGCCGACCTGCCCGTGCAGGAGTTCGTCACCACCAACTACGACCCGCTGGTGGAGCTGGCCGCCGCCGACATCGGCCGGGACCTCGCGGTGCTGCCCTTCGACGAGGCCGAGCCCGGCCGGCCCTGGCTGCTCAAGCTGCACGGGGACGCCGCGCACCCGGAGAGCATCGTCCTGACCCGCGACGAGTACCTGCAGTTCGGGGACTCGCGGGCCGCGCTGGCCGGGGTGCTGCACTCGCTGCTGCTCACCCGGCACGTCCTGTTCGTCGGCGCCTCCATGCAGGACGACGACCTGATCCGCATCGCCCACCAGGTGCGCAGCGCCGCCCAGGGCCGCAGTGCCACACCCCGCCGGCGCAGCGGCACCGTCCTCGCGCTGCGGGAGGACCCCGCGCGGGCCCGGCTGTGGGAGCGGGACGTCGAGACCGTCGCCATGTCGCCCGCGGGCGCGCCCCCGGCGGAGGCGGCCCGCCTGCTCGAGGTGCTGCTGGACCTGATCGGCTGCCTGTCCACCCCGCCGACCGGCTACCTGCTCGACCCGGCCTACCGCGGCCTGCTCAACGAGGAGGAGCGGGCGCTGGCCGAGGCGCTGCGGACGGTGGAGCAGGCGATGCCCCCGGAGACGGGCACGTCGGCGACGGGGGAGGTGGCCGCGCTGCTGCGCCGGCTGGGCTCACCCGACTGCGGCGCGGCCCGCGGTCCGGCACCGGCGGACGGCGCGACCGACGTCGAGGACGACCGCCTGCAGCAGCAGCGCCCGGGATGAGGGTTGGAGCGGGCCGCCGGCTGGGCAGGGTCCCCCTCGTGCGCCGTCCCCGCCTCGACTCCACCGTCCGGTTTCTCGCCCAGGGCTATGCCTGGCTGCCCGACCAGCGGCGGCGACTCGGCCGGCGCACCGTCGCCACCCGGCTGGGCGGGCTGCCGGCGTTCGGCATCGAGGGCCCGGAGGCGGCCCGCTTCCTCTACGACGAGGACCACGTCCGCCGGGCGCACGCCATCCCCGAGCCGGTGCAGGGCACCCTGTTCGGCAAGGGCGCGGTGCACACCCTCGACGGGCACGAGCACCGCGTGCGCAAGGCGATGTTCGTGGCCCTGCTCATGGACGACGCCCGTGTCTCCGCGCTGGTCGAGCGGGTCACCGCCGCGTGGGACGCCGCCGTGCCCGGCTGGGTGGACCGGGAGCAGGTCGTCCTCTTCGAGGAGGCGCGGGTGGTGCTCACCCGGGCGGTCTGCGACTGGGCCGGCGTCCCCCTGGCCGACGACGAGGTGGCCGCGGTCGCCCGCGACCTGACCGCGCTGGTCGACGGGTTCGCCACCGCCGGTCCCCGGCACTGGCGCGCCCGGCGGTCACGGGGACGGCGCGAGGCGTGGCTCGCCCGGCTGGTGGAGGACGTGCGCAGCGGTGCGGCCTCGGTGCCGGAGGGGTCGGTCGTCTCCGTGGTGGCCCGGCACCGCGACGCCGACGGCGAGCAGCTGGACCCGCGGGTCGCCGCGGTGGAGATCCTCAACGTCGTCCGGCCGACCGTGGCGATCAGCTGGTTCGTGGCGTTCTCCGGGCACGCGCTGGCCCGGTGGCCGCACCACCGGGAGCGGCTGGCCGCGGGCGACCCCGCGTTCGCCACGGCGTGGGCGCACGAGGTGCGGCGCTTCTACCCGTTCGCGCCGTTCATCGGCGGGCGGGCGCCGCACCCGGTGGAGTGGGACGGCGAGCGCATCCCAGCCGGCGCGATGGTGCTGCTGGACCTCTACGGCCAGGACCACGACGCCGACCTGTGGGGCGACCCCTACGCGTTCCGGCCCGAGCGCTTCCTCGACCGGGAGATCGGCGCGTTCGAGCTCGTGCCGCAGGGCGCCGGCGACCCGCGCACCAACCACCGCTGCCCGGGCGAGCAGGTCACCGTGGCGGTGCTGGCCGCGCTCGCCGTCCGGCTGGCCCGCCTGCAGGTCGACCTCCCGGAGCAGGACCTCACGATCTCGCTGCGGCGCGTCCCCGCCCGGCCGGCCAGCGGCGTGGTCCTGCGCGTGCACGGCACCACGGCGTGACCGCCGCAGTCGCCCGGTCGCGCAGCGTGGCGGGCGCGCCGGTGCCGGAACCGGGTCAGCCCGGTCCGTGGTGTCATCGGGCCGGGATCGCCGGGGGAAGGCGTTCCCGGGGGAGGTTCGGGATGGGCAGGTGGCTGGCACCGCTGGCCGGCGTCGTCGGGTTGCTGATGCTCGTGGTCGGCCTGGTCTGGGCCGAGATCGACCTCGCCACCACCGGCGGCATGGGTCTGGTCGGCCTCGGCGTGCTCGTGCTCATCGGCGCTGCCCTGCTCGCCGCCGTCACCGAGGCGCTCGCCCACGTGCACCGGCGGCACCGCCCCGCCGGGCACCCCACCGTCCGCCGCTGAACCGGGGCCGGACGACGCCGGCCCCGGCGGGCTTCAGCCGAGCCGGTCCAGCTCCGCGGGCAGCGGGCCGGGGGAGAGGACGCCGAGCCGCTGCGTCGAGCGGGTGAGCGCGACGTAGAGGTCGTTGTGGCCGCGCACCCCCTCGTCGAGCACCCCCTGCGGGTCGACCAGCAGCACCGCGTCGAACTCCAGGCCCTTGGCCTCGGTCGGGGTGATCACCACCGGGCCGAGGGAGGAGTCGGCGTCGGGACCGGAGGAGACGCCGTCCACCCGCTCGGCGAGCGCGGCGGCGACCTCGGCCACCCGGCTGGCCGGCACGATGACCGCGGTGGTGCCCTCGTGCCGCGCCCACCCGGCCACCACGTCGGCGGCCCGGCCGGTCAGCTGCCCGGCGCCGGTCACCTCGGCCCACGGGGCCTCGGTGCCCGGCCGGACCGACCGCGGCGCGGTCGCGCCCGTGCCGCCGGCAGCGAGCACGTCGGCGGCGACGGCCATGATCTCGGCCGGCGTCCGGTAGTTGACGGTCAGCTCCTCCAGCCGCCACGCGTCCCCGACGTGCGGCTCCAGCGTCGAGGCCCACGCCGACGCGCCGGCCAGGGTGCCCGTCTGCGCGAGATCGCCGACGGCGGTCATCGACCGGGTCGGGCAGCGGCGGACCAGCAGCCGCCACGCCATGGGGGAGAGCTCCTGGGCCTCGTCGACGACGACGTGGCCGAAGGTCCAGGTGCGGTCGGCCGCTGCCCGCTCCGCGGTGGTGCGGGTGTCGACCGCCTGGTGCCGCTCGGCCAGCTCCTCGGCGCCGATCAGGTCGCCGGCGCTGAGCACCTCGGCCTCGAGGTGCTCGTCCTCCAGGTCGACCGACCGCGAGCCGTGCAGCACGTCGAGGGTCTCCTGGGCCTCGGCCAGCCGGCGGCGGCGGTCCCGCTCGGCGCGGGCGCGCTGCGCGCTGTCGTCGAACCCGAGCAGCTCCTCGGCCTCCTCCAGCAGCGGGACGTCGGCCGGCGTCCACGCTGCGGTGCGCGGCCGGTGCAGGAGCGCCCGCGTCGCGTCGTCCCACTCCGGGGTGGCGCGCTCGATGCGGGCCGGGTCGGCGTAGAGGTCGCGCAGCAGCCGCTCGGGGGTGAGCACCGGCCACAGCTCCTCGACCAGCGCGCGGACGGCGTGGTCCTCGGCGACCTCCTTGCGCAGGGCGGCGAGGTCCTCCCGGTCGAGCAGGTTCACCCCGCCGCGGACGTCGGCGCCGATCCGCTCCGCGTAGCGCTTGGCGAGCGTGTCGACGATGCGGCGGGCGAAGTGCGGGCGGGCGAGGTTGTGCAGCCGGTCGGCCTTGCGGGCGGCGGCCTGGGCCCGCCGCACGTCGATGGGGCGCAGCCGCAGCGCGAAGCCGTCGATCGTGAGCTCGCGGGGGCCGTCGGGCACGACTTGCCGGTCGGCGACGGCGGCCTCCAGCACCCCGACCATCTCCAGCCGGCCCTTGACGGCGGCGACCTCCGGCGCCTCCTCGCCGCGGGCGTCCAGACCGGGCCGCAGCTGGCCGAGCCCGGACAGCAGCACGCCGGTCTCGCCGAGGGAGGGCAGCACGTCGGCGATGTAGCGCAGGAAGGTCGGCGTCGGGCCGACGACGAGCAGGCCGCGGCGGGCCAGGCGCTCGCGGTGGGTGTAGAGCAGGTAGGCCGCGCGGTGCAGCGCGACGGCGGTCTTGCCCGTGCCCGGGCCGCCCTGGACGACGAGGACGCCGCGGTCGTCGGCGCGGATGATGCGGTCCTGCTCGGCCTGGATGGTGCGGACGATGTCGGTCATCCGGCCGGTGCGGGCGGTGTCCAGCGCGGCCATGAGCGCGGCCTCGCCGGTGAGGTCGGAGCCGGCGACCCCGCCGGTGAGGACCTCGTCGTCCAGCCGGACGACGGTGCGCCCGCGGGTGCGGATGTGCCGGCGGCGGGAGACGCCGAGCGGGTGCACCGGGGTGGCGGTGTAGAAGGGCCGGGCCGCGGGCGCGCGCCAGTCGACGAGGGCGGGGTCGCCGCCGGCGTCGTCGGCGGCCAGGCCGATCCGGCCGATGTAGAGCGGGCCGTCCTCGCTGCGGTCGATGCGGCCCACGCACAGGCCCGCCTCGGCGGCGTCGAGGGCGGTGACCCGCTCGGTCTGGAACCGCACGGTGGCGTCGCGCTCCTGCAGCGCCTGCGGGTCGACCGCGGGCCAGGAGATGGCCTGCTTGAGCCGGTGGGAGGCCAGGTCACGGGCCGCGTCGAGGCGGCCGTAGAGCTCCTTCACGTACTGCTGTTCGGCTTCGATGTCCGGATGGGGAACGACCTCGGGCTGCGTCGTCGGCACTGCGCTCTCTCTGTCGGCGTCGTCCTGCAACGGAACAGGCACGGGACAAGGCAAACGCCCATGGTGCCCCCGCATTCCCGACCGTGGGGGCAGGCGCTCCCGCCCACGCCCGGGACGTGGGTGCCCGCCTGCTGGTCGCGCCGACGCTGCCGCCGAGGTCACACCGGGCGATCAGGACGGCAACCCGGAGGTCACCTCCGTGACACGTCGCCTCCCTAGCGTCGTCCGCGTACACCCGAGGAGGCACTCATGACGACGCAGACCATCTCCCGCCGGACCCGTCGCAGCTCCGGGACGCGGACCCGCCCGCGCCCCGAGCGCAGCGCCTGGACCTGCCCCAACTGCCAGGGGGTCACCCACCCGCCGCGCAAGCGCTGCGCCGACTGCGGCACCTCCCGCTACTAGAAGGACCCCCTGCCTCCCACCGCTCGCAGGCTCGCGGCGGGCCCCTGCAGGGGGCCGTCCCGGTCAGGAGGCGGCAGGGGGCGCCCGCGCAGCCGGACGACGGCGGCGCGGTAGCGGCCCCGCCCGGCCAGCCGCCACGCCAGGCGGGACAGTGGGGAGACGCCCGCGAGCAGGCGGGCGCGGTCGCCGGGGCAGGCGTCCTCGAGCGCCATCCCGAGGACGAACAGCCGCTCCCGGCGGGTCAGCCCGCAGCGCGCGGTCCGGGCGACGGCGGCCCACGCCCCGGGAGGGAGCTCGGCCAACAGGGGCAACAGCTCCCGCTCCTCCGCGGCGGTGTGCGCGTCGACGGCGCGCGCGAGCCCCAGGCAGGCGACGGCGAAGGCGTCCCGTGCCGGGAGGGTGCCGGCGACGGCCCACTGCCGGGCGGCGGTGGACAGGTCGCGCAGCCGGGAGTCCAGGCCGGCGGTGCGCGCCGTCCAGTCGGCCACGGTCCGCCGGGCCGCGTCGGACCGGTCCCCCGGCAGCGCCCGGAGCAGCGCCGGCCAGAGCTGCTCCCGCTCCGTCGCATGGTGCTGCAGCAGCAGGCGGCCCACCAGGTCGGCGTGGCGGGTGAGGGCCCGGGTCCGGCCGGCCTCGTCGGCCGGTGCCCAGCCGGCCAGCTCCGCCAGCAGGTGCAGCTCGCGGCGGACCAGCTGGTGCAGCACGCGCTGGTGCGCCGCGGCCGGACCGGGGACGGCCGCGGGGACGGGGAGGGGAGCCGCTGCGGCGGCGGTCGGGGGAGCGGGGTGGGAGAGGACCGCGGCGGCGGTCATGGGGCACCTCGTCAGCGTCGGGTTGGTCGTGGACGGCGAGGACGGTAGGGACGCCGCCGTCCCGGACGACAGGGTTCCCCGTCCCGACCGGGCCGGGACGACGGGATCTCGACCCCGGCGGACGGCGCTCCCGTCGCGCGACGGACGCCGCACCCGCCGCGGTCGGCCTCCGGTCGCGGCCGCGGGGGACACGGGCGGTCCGATGCGGTTACCGTCAGCCGGTGGGTGTGGTCACGCGCAACCGGGTCCGCGTCAGCGGCGTCCCTGGCGGTCGGCCCATGGTCCTCGCCCACGGCTACGGCTGTGACCAGTCGATGTGGCGCTTCGTCGTCCCGGAGTTCGAGGTCGACCACCGCGTCGTCCTGTTCGACCACGTCGGGTCCGGGCAGTCCGACCTCACCGCCTACGACCCGGCCAAGTACGGGTCGCTGCGCGGGTACGCCGCGGACGTCGTCGAGCTGTGCCGCGAGCTCGAGCTCACCGACGTCGTCTTCGTGGGCCACTCGGTCAGCGCGATGATCGGCGTCCTGGCCGTGCAGCGGGCCCCCGACCTGTTCGGGGCGCTGGTGATGGTCGGGCCGAACCCGCGCTACGTCGACGACGGCGACTACACCGGCGGCTTCACCCGCGCCGACATCGCCGGCCTGCTGGACTCCCTCGACAGCAACCACCTCGGCTGGTCGCGGGCCATGGCCCCGGTGATCATGGGCAACCCCGACCGGCCGGAGCTCACCGAGGAGCTGGCCAACAGCTTCTGCCGCACCGACCCCGACATCGCCCGCCACTTCGCCCGCGTCACGTTCCTCTCCGACAACCGCGCCGACCTGCCCGGCGTCTGCGTGCCCACGCTGGTGCTGCAGTGCACCGCGGACGCGATCGCGCCGGAGGTGGTGGGCCGCTACGTGCACGCCCAGGTGCCCGGCAGCGTCTTCACCCAGCTGGCCGCCACGGGGCACTGCCCGCACCTGTCCGCGCCGGAGGAGACCACGGCGGCGATCCGGGCCTTCCTCTCCGGCTGAGCCCGGCCATGGACGAACGCAGCGAACCGCAGCCACCCGACCGCCCGGCCGGGCTGTACCGGCTGCTCGACGAGGACCCCGCCGACCTCTACGAGAGCGCGCCGTGCGGCTACGTCTCCATGCTCCCGGACGGCCGGGTGGTCAAGGTCAACCGCACCTTCTGCGAGTGGACCGGCCGGGACGCCGGGGAGCTGCTCGGCACCCGCTTCCAGGAGCTGCTCAGCATCGGCGGCCGTGTGTTCTACGAGACCCACATGGCGCCGCTGCTGCGGATGCAGGGCGGGGTGCGGGAGGTGGCGCTCGACGTCGTCCGGGGCGACGGGGCGCTGCTGCCGTGCCTGGTGAACGTCGTCGAGGTGCGCGACGACACCGGCGCGCCGCTGCTGCTGCGGGCGACGGTGTTCGAGGCCACCTCGCGTCGCCGGTACGAGCGCGCCCTGCTGGCCGCCCAGCGCGCGGCCGCCGAGTCCGAGGCGCGGTCGCACACGGTGCAGCGGGTCGTCTCCGAGCTGGCCCGCGCGACCACCGCCCGCGAGGTGGCCGACGTCGTGGTGACCCGGGCGCGGGAGGCCGTCGGCGCCAGCGGGGCGGGGCTGTGGCTGGCCGACGAGCGGCGCGCCGCCGACCGCCCGGGGACGTCGATGCCGCCGGTCGAGCTGGTCGCCAGCGACGGGATCCCCGAGGAGCTGCTGTCCGCGATGGGGGCGGCCGCGGCCGGGGGCGCGGAACTGGTGCGCGGCGGCGGGGTGCACACCGTGCCGCTCGGCGCGGGCCTGCAGGCGGTGTGGCCCGACCTCGCCCGCGCCATGGACGACGCCGGCCAGGAGGCGCTCGTCGTGGTCGCGGTGAACGCCGACAGCCGGCACCTCGGCGCGCTGGTCCTGCTGCTCGGTGCGCGGGGCGACAGCGAGCTGATCGAGCTCACCGAGCCCGGCCGGCGCGGGTCGCTGCCCCGGGCCGACGTGGAGCTGCTCGACACGGTCGGCCGGCAGGCGGGTCAGGCGCTGGAGCGGGTCCGGTTGTACGAGGAGACGGCGCGGCAGGCGGGGCGCTCGGCGTTCCTCCTCGACGCGGCCCGGCTGATGGCCTCCGCCGTCGGGGTGACCGAGACCGCCGAGCGGCTGGCCGAGCTGGCGGTGCCCCGGCTGGCCGACGTCTGCGTCATCGACCTCGCCACCGAGCACGGGCCCGCCCGGCCCGCCGCGCGGCACGGGGACCCCCGCCGGCAGGCCGACGTCGCCGAGCTCCAGGAGCGCCACCTGCCGCTCCGGAGCGGGCCGCACCCCAGCGTGCGGGCGATGGTGGAGGGCCGGACGGTGTGGGTGCGGGAGATCACCGACCGGTTCCTGGTCGAGATCACCACCGACGAGCGGCACCTGGAGATCGCGCGGTCGCTGGACCTGCGGTCGCTGGTGTGCGTGCCCCTCATGGCGGAGGGGCGGGCGCTGGGCGTGCTGACCCTGGGCGCCGACCGGCGGCGCGGGCCGTTCACCGCCGCGGACGTCGAGGTGGCCGAGCAGCTGGCGCTGCAGGTGTCGCTGGTCGTGGACAAGGCCCAGCGCTTCGAGCGGGAGGCGCTCACGTCGCACACGCTGCAGCGCAACCTGCTGCCGCCGGTGCCGCCGTCGGTGCCCGGGCTCGCGGTCGCCGTCCGGTACGTGGCGGCCAGCCTCGGCGCCGACGTCGGCGGGGACTTCTACGACGTCGTCCCGCTGCCGGGCACCGAGGTGGGGCTGGCCGTCGGCGACGTCGTCGGCCACGACATCACCGCCGCCGCGGTCATGGGGCAGCTGCGCGGCGTCTACCGGGCGCTGCTGGCCGACCGGCCGCCCCCGAGCGCGGTCATCGACCGGCTGCAGGCGGGGTGGTCGCTGCTGGGGTTGCAGCGGATGGCGACCGCGCTGTTCGCCTCGCTCGACCCGGCGACCGGTCAGCTGCGCATCGCCTCGGCCGGGCACCTGCCGCCGCTGCTGGTCGCCGAGGGGCACGCCGAGCTGCTCGACGTCCGGCCGAGCCGGATGCTCGGGGCACCGCCTGCGCCCGCGCCGGCGGCCGAGTGGGCGGGGGTGCTGCCGCCGGGCGCGACGCTGCTGCTCTACACCGACGGGCTGGTGGAGAGCCGCGACGCGGACCTGGACGTCGGGCTCGACGCGTTGCTGGAGGTGGGGGCCCGGGCCCCCACCGCCCATACCGACCCGCTGTGTGACCGGCGGCTGGTGGACCTAGTATGTGGGGAAACCCGCGACCACAATGCGC
>NZ_JBJGYT010000021.1:0-74824 GCF_054050135.1 Geodermatophilus sp. SYSU D00705
GCGAGCGTTAGCGTGGGACACGAGACCTCCGAGCATTCGGGCGTGGCGTCAGCACCCACACCTTCGCTCGGAGGTCTCCTCGTTGGATCAGGCCTCGGCGCCGTCAACAACGCTCATGGGCAGTACACCTAGGCGCTGCTGTGGCTGTGCACAGAGCTCGGCGGGTTCCCGTGGGGCACGCCCTCGTCGTGGACGGCGGCCGGACCTCCGGCATGGATCCGTCACCGTGGCGACGACGGCCGGGCGGGGTGGCACGGAGCGACGCGCCCGAGGGCTGGGGCGGGCGAGCGATGCCGCGGGCCGCTCACCGGCCCTCTGGTCGTGGCGCTCAGCCCGTCCGTGCGGGGCGCATCAGGGCCCGCGCGGGGGGAGGCCCCCGACCGGTGGAGCGACGCTCGGTAGAACTGTTCCGTCACGGACTTCCGATCACGCTGTGCTCACGTCTAACCTCGATGAGTCACACCCGTTCACCCGATCGAGGGGCCCCTTCCCCATGCACCACCGCCCCTCCGGGCATCGTCTCGTTCCCCTTCTGCTCCGCTGGTCCCGCCAGGGACGCCGCCGCGCGGGCCTCCCGGTCTCCGCGGTCGTCGCCCTCGTGGCGGTGACGGTCACGCTGACCACGCCCGCGCCGGAGGGAGCCGCCGGGAGCGCGCGCACGCTCGACGCCGTGGAGGCGTCCGCCGACACCCCGCTCGCCCACGCGGGCGGCGACACGACCGGCATCGGCGTCCCCATGGAGCGCGTCGAACAGACCGCTGCCGAAGCCGCCGAGCCGTCGGACGCCGACGGTGCGCCCCTCGCGGTGTCCGATCGCGAGGTGCTGCAGAAGGTGAAGCAAGCCGGTCTGTGGGAGATGCCGGTCGGGACATCGCTGACCGAGCGAGCCGTCGATCCGCTGGTCCGCGAGGTCGGCGGCAAGATCTCCGCCGAGCACCACGTCCTCGACGGGATCGTCGAGGAGGTCGCGGCCCGACTGGGCGTCGCGCTGCCGACCGGCCCGACGACGGAGCAGCAGGGCTGGATGCGCGAGATCGACGCGCAGCAGGGCGCCGCGTTCGACGAGCGCGCCGTGTTCCTGCTCCGGCAGGCACACGGCAACGTGCTGCCGTTCCTGACCCAGGTCCGGGTGTCGACGCGCAGCGCGGAGATCCGCGAGTTCGCGACCGAGGCGATGGCGTTCGTGCAGCGGCACATCGAGTACCTCGAGTCGACCGGGCTCGTGGACTACGAGCTGCTGCCCAGCACGTCCGACGTCGACCACCCCGACTGGCTGGGGAACACCCTCGACTTCCTCCTGTACACCCTGGTCACCGCTCTCTTCGTCGTCCTGCTCGTCCTCTTCGGCCGGGCGCTGGCTCGAACCGTGCAGACGCTGGCCGGACCGCGGGAGAACCGGACCACCACACCGCGGACACGGGCCCGCGGACACCACGCAAGGAGCAGAGCATGAGCAGGTCCAGGACCAACCAGGCGCTCCCCGTCGCCGCAGCCATGGCCGTGGGGGCTGTGCTCGGCGCCGCCGTGGTGGCCGGCACGGGCAGCCTCGCGACGGCGTCCGCGCAGTCCAGCGAGGCGGTCGCAGCGTCATCCCCGGCCGCCGGCGACGGGGCCGCGGCGTCATCCTCGGCCGCCGGCGAGGGGGCCGCGGGGCACGACCACGGGACTGCGGCGTCCGACGCCGCGGCATCACTCGTGCCGCTGGCGCAGGGCTGCGAGGACTCCGACCTGCCGCCGCACGACGGCAACCAGGTTGGGCCCGCGTGCGTCCCGACCCCGTTCGGCGAGGTCGGCGCGGCGGAGGACAACCCGCAGCTGCTGATCACCGACGCCCCGGGCGAGGTGGCGGTCGGCCAGCCGTTCGCGATCGAGGTGTCGACACGCAACCTCGTCCGGGACCGCTTCCTGCCCGCCGCGGAGGGCGGCTACTACCTCGAGTCCTCCACCCTGGACGCGAACGGTCTCGTCCGCGGCCACTTCCACACGGCCTGCCGCGTGCTGGGCGACACCGGCGAGGCGCCCCAGCCGGAGCGTCAGGCCGTGTTCGTCGCGACCGAGGACGGCGGGGGCGGCGCCACGCCGGACACCGTCACGGTCCAGATCCCGGGACTGCTCACCGCCGGCGAGGCCCAGTGCTCGGCGTGGGCCGGCGACGGCTCGCACCGGATCCCGATGATGGTGTTCGCCAACCAGATGCCGGCTGTCGACTCGGTCCGCATCCGGGTCACGGTGGACGATGCGGCCGAGGCGGCTCCCCCGGGCAACGCGGATGCGGCGGACACGGGCGCCGGCCAGCCGACCGAGACCCCGCAGCGCACCGAGGAGGCGTCTGTCACCGCGCAGCGCACCGAGGAGGCGTCGGCCACCCCGGAGCGCCCGGTGGCCGAGACCCCGCAGCGCACCGTGGAGCCGGAGCGCACCGGTGCCGACGTCGACTCCGAGAGCCGGAGCGGGACCGACACCGACACGCGCACCGACGGCGACGGCGACGGCGACGGCGACCCGTCGAACGGCCGCTGACCGGGCCCCTCGGCAACCCCTCACGCGGGATGCCGTTCTGGACCGGCCGAGGATGGCCTGGTGCGCGCGGTGGTGAGCAGGGTCGGGACGGCGGCGGTCACGGTGGACGGCGTCGTCGTGGGCGAGATCGGCCGGGGGCTGCTGGCGCTCGTCGGCGTCGGCCGGGACGACGACGCCGAGCGCGCCCGGGTGCTGGCCCGCAAGATCCACGAACTGCGGGTCTTCCCCACCGAGGACGGCGCCCGGTCGGTGTCCGACCTGGACCTGCCCGTGCTGGTGGTCAGCCAGTTCACCCTCTACGCCGACACCCGCAAGGGCCGCCGTCCCTCCTGGGACGCCGCCGCCCCCGGTGAGCTGGCCGAGCCGCTGGTGGACGAGGTCGTCGCGGAGCTGCGCCGGCGCGGCAGCGAGGTGGCCACCGGCGTCTTCGGCGCCCGGATGCTCGTCTCGTCGGTCAACGAGGGGCCGATGACCTTGCTGCTGGAGGTCTGATCCGCCGAGCGCGGGGTACCGCAGGGTGACACAACACACGCCCTGTGCGTTTGCTGGGAACCCGGCATCGGTGGAACACGCAGGCCCGTCGCGGCCGTTGTGCAGGGCGTACCACAACGGACACCCGAGCGAGGGCTGCGGCCGGTTGACGAACCGGCCGACCGGGCCCCCACCCACGACGCCCGGACGCGCGCCGCCGCCACCGACGACCGGCGGCACGCATCCGAACCGAAGGCAAGGACGAAGACAGATCGTGACGCTGCTGCAGTCTTCCCCCACCGACACCCTCGAGGTGCGCTCGCGCTCGACGCGCCGCGAGCCCGACACCACGGGTCTGGTCTCGACCGACCTCGTGCGGGTGTACCTCAACACCATCGGCAAGACCGCGCTGCTCACCGCCGAGCAGGAGGTCGAGCTCGCCAAGCGGATCGAGGCCGGCCTCTACGCCGAGCGGCTGCTCGCCGAGAAGCAGGGCCTCACCCCCAGCTACCAGCGGGACTACAAGGCGCTGGCCATCGACGGCAAGGCCGCCAAGCGGCACCTGCTGGAGGCCAACCTGCGCCTGGTCGTCTCGGTGGCCAAGCGCTACACCGGCCACGGCATGACGTTCCTGGACCTCATCCAGGAGGGCAACGTCGGCCTGATCCGCGCCGTGGAGAAGTTCGACTACACCAAGGGCTTCAAGTTCTCGACGTACGCGACGTGGTGGATCCGCCAGGCCATCACCCGCGCCATGGCCGACTCCGGCCGCACCATCCGGCTGCCCGTGCACCTCGCCGAGCAGGTCAACAAGGTGGTGCGCACCCGGCGCCGGATCCACCAGGAGCTGGAGCGCGAGCCCACCCCCGAGGAGCTCGGTCTCGAGCTCGACATGACCCCCGAGCGGATCACCGAGCTGCTCGAGTACTCCCGCGACCTGGTCAGCCTCGACCAGACCGTCGGCGCCGACGAGGAGTCCCGCCTCGGTGACTTCATCGAGGACGCCGACGCCGCGGTCGCCGAGGACGCCGTCGCCTTCCAGATGATGAAGGGCGACGTGCGCAACGTGCTCTCCACGCTCGAGGACCGCGAGCGCGACGTCGTCGTCCTCCGCTTCGGCCTGGACGGCGGCCAGCCGCGGACCCTGGAGCAGATCGGGAAGCAGTTCGGCCTCTCCCGCGAGCGGGTGCGCCAGATCGAGCGCGAGACGATGGCCAAGCTCCGCGACCCGGAGCGCGCCGACGCCCTCCGCGACTATCTCGCCTGACGTCCTCCGGACGTCACCGCGGCCAGGTGCCGTCCCCGGCACCGAACCGTCCGGCACCGCTCGAGAGCCGGTCACCTCCGGGTGGCCGGCTCTCGGCGTCCCGGGGGCGCGCGCAGCGACCCGGTGACCTCGCGCCCGCACCGCGCGACCCTGGACGGCAGCGGGGGCACCGCACCCGGGGAGCGCGCCATGACCACACCGCGAGCCGCGACCGAGACCTTCCAGATCGGCGCCGAGGCGGCCGAGCTCTACGAGGCCCGCTTCGTGCCGGCGATCTTCGCCCAGTGGGCCCCCCTGCTGGCCGACGTCGCCGGCGTCCGGCCCGGACAGGACGTCCTCGACGCCGCCTGCGGGACGGGCATCGTCGCGCGGACCGTCGCCGACCGGCTGGGTGGCCGCGGCCGGGTCGTGGGCGTGGACCTGAACGAGGCCATGCTCGCCGTGGCCCGCCGGGTCCGGCCCGACCTGGAGTGGCGGCAGGGGGACGTCGCCGACCTGCCGTTCCCCGACTCCGCCTTCGACGCGGTGCTGTGCCAGATGGCGCTGATGTTCTTCCCGGACCGGACGGCGGCGTTGCGCGAGGCGGCACGGGTGACCCGTCCCGGCGGCGTGGTCGCCGTCTGCGTCCCGGCCGCCTTGGCCGACCAGCCCGCCTACGGCCCCTTCGTCGAGATGGCCGTCTCGCACGCCGGCCCCGACGCCGCGTCGCTGCTCGGCGCGTACTGGGCCTGCGGTGACCTGGACCAGCTGCGCGCGGCCCTCACCTCCGCCGGCCTCACGGTGGTGGCCACCCGGACCCACCTGGGCACCGCCGCCTTCGACTCCGCCGACGCGCTGGCCACCACCGAGGTCGAGGGGTCACCGCTGGCCCAGCGGATCACCCCCGAGGTCTACGAGCGCATCCGCGCCGGCGCCCGGGAGGTGCTGGCGCCCTTCACCGCCCCGGACGGCACGCTGGCCGCTCCCCTGCGCGGGCACCTGGTCGTCGGCCGCACGCCGGCGTGAGCCCTCACACGCCGGGGCTGCGCATGCGCCGGGGGCCGGGCTCGACCCGCGCGGTCGGCGGCCCGACCCGGACCACGGCTCCGGCGACCACCAGCGAGCGCCCGCCGTGCCACGGGTTCGGCGGGCCGACGATCACCGGTTCGAGCCGCAGCTGCAGCACCTCGGGCAGGTCGTCGGCCAGCCGCGCGACCCGCAGCAGGAGGTCCTCCAGGGCGGCGACGTCGACCGGCTCGGAGCCGCGGTAGCCGTTGAGCAGCGGCCACGCCCGCGGTGCGCGGACCAGCTCGGCGGCGTCGAGGTCGGTGAGCGGGAGGGTGCGGTACGCGCGGTCGCCGAGCAGGTCGGTGGCCACGCCACCGAGGCCGAAGCTCACCAGCGCGCCGAACGACGGGTCGTCGACGACCCCCACGACGGTGGCCACGCCCGGGGCGGCCATCTCCTGCACGATCACCGGGTCGCCGGCGGGGATGGCGGCGAAGGCGGCCCGGACGGCGTCGGCGTCGCCCAGGTCCAGCCGCACACCGCCGAGGTCGGAGCGGTGCCGCAGCCACGGCGCCGTCGACTTGAGCACCACCGGGTACCCGATCGCCTCCGCGGCGGTGACGGCCGCCTCGGCGTCGGTCACCGTGCGCGTGCCCAGCAGCGGCACGCCGTAGGCGGCCAGCAGGGCGATCGTCTCGTCGTCGGTGAGCGTTCGCCCGCCGGGCTCCGCGGCCAGCGCCGACAGGACGACCTCGCGCGCGGCCCGCTCGTCGACCCCGTCGAGCTCGGGCACCTCGCCCACCGGACGGCGCCGCCAGCGCGCGTACTCCGCCACCTTCGCCAGCGCGATGACGGCGCGCTCCGGGGTCGAGTAGGAGGGCACCGAGCCGCGGTCCGGCGTCCCGTCCTCACCGGGGACGGCGAGCTCCGGCGGGATCCCCTCGGTGGACAGGAACGTCGCGACGACCGGCTTGCCGGCGTCCTGGGCCACCTCGCGCAGCACCCGGCCGAACTCGGCCGACCCCCGGCTCAGCGGCGGCAGGAACACCGCGACCACCGCGTCCACCCCGGGGTCGTCGACGGCCGTGCGGAGCGCGGCGCGGAACTCCTCTGCCGTGCCCCCGGCGCCGATGTCCGCGGGCGCCTCCCAGGCCAGCGCCAGCCCCTCCTCCAGGACGGCGTCGGCGACCAGCACGCCCATCGCGGTGGAGTTGCCGACGACGGCGACCCGGTCGCCCTCCGGCAGCGGCTGGTGGGCCAGCAGCGTGCCGACGTCGAACAGCTGCGCGAGGGTCTCCACCCGGATGACGCCGGCCGAGGCGAACAGCGCCGCCACCGACTCCTCGGGCACCGCCACCGACGTGCCGGCCAGGCCCTCGGTCATGCGGACGTGGCGGCCGCTCTTCACCGCGACCACCGGCTTGCTGCGGCCCACCCGGCGGGCCAGCCGGGCGAACTTGCGCGGGTTGCCGAAGCTCTCCAGGTGCAGCATCACGACCTCGGTGCCGGGGACGGTGGCCCAGTACTGCAGCAGGTCGTTGCCGCTCACGTCGGCTCGGTTGCCGGCCGAGACGAAGCTGGACAGTCCGATGTTGCGGGTGCGCGCCTGCTCCAGCAGCGCCGACCCGAGCGCCCCGGACTGCGCGAAGAAGCCGACCCGGCCGCGCCCGGGGATCCGGGGCGCGAGGCTGGCGTTCAGCCGCACCGCGGTGTCGGTGTTCACGATGCCCAGGCAGTTGGGGCCGACCACCCGCATCCCCGACGCCCGCGCGGCGGCGACCAGCGCGCGCTCGGCGGCCCGCCCCTCGGGACCGGACTCCCCGAACCCCCCGGAGATCACCACCAGGCCGCGGACCCGCTTGCGCCGGCAGGCCTCCACCACGCCGGCGACCTCGTCGGCGGGCACCGCGAGGACCGCGAGGTCGACGTCGTCGGGGATCGCCTCGATGGAGGCGTAGGCGGGCACCCCCCGCACGTGCCGGGCACCGGGGTTCACCGGGTAGACCGGACCGCGGAAGCCGTAGTCGAGCAGGTGCCGCAGGACGGCGTGGCCGATCTTCTCCTCGTCGTTGCTGGCCCCCACCACCGCGACCGAGGACGGCGTGAGCAGCCGGGCGATCGACCGCGACTCGCTGCGCTGCTCCCGCTCGTACAGCACCGCCAGCGCCGTCTCCGTGGGCGCGATCGGGAAGGTCAGGTGGACCACGCCCTCCTCGTACGTGCGCTCGGGGGTGTAGCCGGCGTCGAGGAAGACCCGCACCATCCGGTTGTTCTGCGCCAGCACCTCGGCGACGAAGCGGTCGATGCCGCGCTCCCGCGCCGCGGCGGCCAGGTGCTCCAACAGGACCGACCCCAGGCCGCGGCCCTGGTGGGCGTCCTCGATGAGGAAGGCGACCTCGGCGTCGGCGGTGTCGGGGTAGCGGTCGTAGCGGCCGACGCCGATCACCTGGTCGCCGAGCACCAGCACGAACGCCACCCGGGAGTCGTGGTCGACGTGGGTGAACCGGTGCAGGTCCCGGTCGGACAGCCGCTTCATCGGGCCGAAGAACCGGTAGTAGCGGGTCTGGTCGGAGCTGCGCTCCATCAGCCCGACGAGCGCGTCGCCGTCGTCGGGACGGATCGGTCGCAGGTGCAGCGTGCCGCCGTCGGCGGCGATGATGTCGGCCTCCCAGTGCGCCGGGGGCGTGCCGACCTCGTCGGCGGGGACGGTCTGGGTCTGCTGGTCAGTCACGGGGGTCGTCCGGGTCGAGGCCGAAGTAGGGGAACGAGGCCCGGCGGGTGCGGGAGATGGCGCGGTCGACGCGGGACTCGGTGAACGGGTCCCAGCGCGAGAAGCCGGTGTAGCCGCCCTCGGTCATGTGTGTCGGTGGGCGGGCGCGCAGGCCGCGGCGGACGACGTCCTCCCGCCACGACTCGGGGATCTCCGTCGCCGGGTCCAGCCGGTCCCCGCCGGCCTCGGCGATGAGGTGGGTCCAGGCCCGGGGCACGCAGCGGACCAGGCCGTACCCGCCGCCGCCGAGGGCCAGCCAGCGACCGTCGCAGACCTCGTGCGCGAGGTCGTGCAGCGCCCGGTAGCTGGCCCGCTGGCCGTCGACGGTGAGCGAGAGGTCGGCGAGAGGGTCCTCGTGGTGGGCGTCGCAGCCGCACTGGGTCACGAGGATCTCCGGCTTGAAGGCCTTGAGGACGCTCGGCACGACGGCGTGGAAGGCACGCAGCCAGCCGGAGTCGTCGGTGCCGTTGGGGAGGGCGAGGTTGACCGCGCTGCCCAGCGCCGTGGCCGGCTCCCCGGTCTCCTCGGGGTAACCGGTCCCCGGGAAGAGGGTGAGCGGCGTCTGGTGCACGCTGACGGTGAGCACCCGCGGGTCGTCGTAGAACGCCGCCTGCACGCCGTCCCCGTGGTGGACGTCGATGTCGACGTAGGCGATCCGCTCGTGGCCCTGCGCGAGCAGCCAGGCGATGGCCACCGCGGCGTCGTTGAAGACGCAGAAGCCCGAGGCCCGGTCGCGCATGGCGTGGTGCAGGCCGCCGGAGATGTTCACCGCGTGCTGGGCGGTGCCCGCGTGCACCTGCTGGGCGGCGAGCACGCTGCCGCCGGTGATCAGCGCGGCGGCGTCGTACATGCCCTCGAAGATCGGGTTGTCCGGCGTGCCGAGGCCGAACCCGACGTCGGGGTCGGCCGGCGCGCGCCGCACCGCGTCGAGGTAGGCCGGGTCGTGCACGAGCGTGAGCAGGTCGGTGTCGGCAGCGGTCGGCTGGAGCACCTGCAGCCGGTCGGAGGTCAGGACGCCGAGGGAGTCCGCCAGCCGCATCGTGAGGTCGAGCCGGACAGGGTGCAGCGGGTGGTCCCCGCCCATCGTGTAGCCGAGCAGCGCGTCGTCCCAGACGACCGCAACGGAGTCACTCACCAGCTCTCCTCGCTGACGGGCGGGACGGAGGGGGTCGTCGACGACCCCGGACCACTTCCGGGTGGGACGCTACCGCCGGCGACCCGTTCGCGAGCCCTGGACGCACCGCCGCGTGACCCCGCCCACGAGGCCTCCGCCCGTACCATCGGGGGCGACACGGAGGAGACCTGTGAACGACCTCATCGACACCACCGAGATGTACCTCCGGACGATCTTCGAGCTGGAGGAGGAGGGGATCGTCCCCCTCCGCGCCCGGATCGCCGAGCGGCTGCACCAGAGCGGCCCCACCGTCAGCCAGACGGTCGCCCGGATGGAGCGTGACGGTCTGCTGACCGTCGAGGGTGACCGGCACCTTCAGCTGTCCGACCAGGGGCGCCAGCTGGCCACCGCCGTCATGCGCAAGCACCGCCTCGCCGAGTGCCTGCTGGTCGACGTGATCGGCTTGGACTACGCCGACGTCCACGAGGAGGCGTGCCGCTGGGAGCACGTCATGAGCGAGGCCGTCGAGCGCAAGCTGCTCACCCTGCTGGGCAACCCGAGTGTCTCGCCGTTCGGCAACCCCATCCCGGGGCTGGACGCGCTCGGGGGCGAGACCTCCGCGGTGCTGGACTCGCTGACCCTCCTGTCCACGACGGCCACCCCCGAGGGGCGCCGCGTGGAGGTCAAGCGGATCAGCGAGCAGCTCCAGGAGGACTCCGAACTCATGCGCTCGCTGGCCGACCAGGGGCTGCGGCCGGGCGCGACCGTGGTGGCCCAGCTGGTGGCCGGCACGGTGGCCGTGGACGGCGAGGTGCTGCCCGCCGGCGTGTCCCAGCACGTGTTCGTCAGCGCACTGGACGAGGACCTCACCCCGGTGGAGGCCGCGCCCCGGCTCTGAGCCGGGAGCGGGCCCGGCCCGCGACGCGGGGACGGCGCGGCGGTCGGGCTCACTACGGTGGGCCCGACCGCTCCGACCGGACACGAGAGAAGGCCCCGCGTGAGCCAGCCTCCCGCCGCGACCGACCCGTCCGCCCCCGCGGGGGACGACGCCACCCCGGGCACCTCGCCGTTCGCCGACCTGGCCGCCTTCGTCGCGCTGCCCCGGCTCACCGGGCTGGCGCTCTCCTCCGACGGCCGGCGGCTGGTGGTGTCGGTGCAGACGCTGGACCCCGAGCGCACGAAGTGGCAGTCGGCGCTGTGGGACGTCGACCCGGAGGGACGCCGCCCGGCCCGCCGGCTCACCCGCAGCGCGCCCGGGGAGTCGGCCCCGGCCTTCGCCCCCGACGGGTCGCTGCTGTTCACCTCCGCCCGCCCCGACCCGGACGCCAAGCGGGACGGTGAGGACCCCCGGCCCGCGCTGTGGAGCCTGCCGGCCGACGGCGGCGAGGCCCGGCCCGTGGTGGTCCACCCCGGCGGCGTCGGCGGCTTCGCGGTGGCCGCGGACTCCGGGGACGTGGTGGTCGTGGCCTCGGCGATGCCCGGCGCCGCGGACGCCGAGGCCGACGCCGAGCGCCGCAAGCAACGCAAGGACGCGGGGATCAGCGCGATCCTCCACGAGGCCTACCCGGTCCGGCACTGGGACTCCGACCTCGGGCCGGCCGCACCGCACCTGTTCTGGCTCGGCCGGCTGCCCGCGGAGCCACCCGCAGGAGCCGCCGCCGAGCCGGGTCCGCTGCGCGACCTGACGCCCGACGTCGTCCCGCCCGACGAGGCCGGGGACTCCCCGGCGCTCTCCCCCGACGGCCGGCTGGTGGTCCGCGTCGAGCCGGTGCCCCACGGTCCGGCCGGCCGCCGCGACCGACTCGTCGTCCTCGAGACCGCCACCGGCGAGGCCCGCGTGCTGGTCGACGACCCGCTGGCCGACGTCCACTCCGCCCGCTTCTCCCCCGACGGCACCGCGGTGGTCTGCGTGCGGGAGACGCTGCCGACGTACGAGGACGCGCCGGACTACACGCTCCTGCACGTCGACGTCGCCACCGGGGCGGTTCGCGACCTCACCCCCGACCTCGACCGCTGGCCCAGCGCCCCACAGTTCGCCGCGGACGGCGCGGCGGTGTACTTCCTCGCCGACGACGACGGCCGGCACGCGCTGTTCCGGGTGCCGGCCGACGGCGGGACGCCCGTGCGCCTGACCACGGACGGCGCCTACAGCGACCTGCAGGTGGCCCGCGACGGCAGCGCCCTGTACGCCCTGCGCTCGGCGTACGACGAGCCGCCGGCCCCCGTCCGGCTGGACCCGGAGGCTCCCGGCCAGCACCCCGCGCCCCTGCCCAACCCCGGCGCCCTCGACGCCCTGCCCGGCACCCTGCACGAGGTGACGGCGACCGCCGCCGACGGCACCCGGGTGCAGTCGTGGCTGGTGCTGCCGGAGGGGGCGTCGGCGGACCGCCCGGCTCCGCTGCTGCTGTGGATCCACGGCGGCCCGCTGATGAGCTGGAACTCGTGGTCGTGGCGCTGGTGCCCCTGGGTCATGGCCGCCCGTGGCTACGCCGTCCTGCTGCCCAACCCGGCCCTGTCGCAGGGCTTCGGCCAGGAGTTCGTGCGCCGCGGCTGGGGCGCGTGGGGGGACGCGCCCTACACCGACCTCATGGCGGCCGTCGACGCCGCGGAGCAGGTGCCGGAGGTCGACGCCACCCGCACCGCGGCGATGGGCGGCTCCTTCGGCGGTTACATGGCCAACTGGGTCGCGACCCAGACCGACCGGTTCCGCGCGATCGTCACCCACGCCAGCCTCTGGCACATCGACTCCTTCGTCGGCACCACCGACGCGGCGTACTTCTGGGAGCAGGAGTGGGGCGACCCGCTGCAGCAGCCCAAGCGCTACGAGCAGAACTCGCCGCACCGGTTCGCCGACGCCATCCGGACGCCGATGCTGGTCATCCACGGCGACCACGACTACCGCGTGCCGATCGGGGAGGCGCTGCGCCTCTGGTACGACCTGCAGAAGCGGGGCGTGCCGTCCAAGTTCCTCTACTTCCCCGACGAGAACCACTGGGTCCTGACGCCGGGGAACGCGCGGATCTGGTACGAGACGGTGCTGGCGTTCCTCGCCGAGCACGTGCTGGGCGAGGAGTGGCAGCGGCCGGAGTTGCTCTGAGCACCCTCATCCCGCGGCCCAGACCTCGTCGGGCTCCTCGGCCGTCGCGGTGATCATCGCCCGGAGCTCCCCCGGGGGCAGGCACGCGGTCAGCCCCTGGGCCAGCAGCTGGGCGAAGGTGTAGGTCGGCCGGCTCGCCAGGGCCCGCTCGAGGGCGACGTTGGCCATCGCGCCGTCGCCGCGCAGCCACGCGCTCACCGCGAGGAGGGTGGCCGGTGCGGCGTCCAGCGGGACCGGTGCCCGGCGAGTGCACTCGGTCCACAGCGCCTCGGCCGCGGCGGCGTCGTCCCCGAGGGCGAGGGTGAGTGCACGGTCGCGCACCCGGATGTCGGCGAGCGCCCACAGCACGTGCGCGACGTCGGAGTCCGGGAGCCGGCCGCTGCCGGCAGCGCCCGGCCGGCAGCGCTGCAGCGCCCGGACCACGGTCTCCCAGCCGCGGCGGGCCGCGACGTCCCGGTCGGCCGGGACCGCTCGCGCGGCGCGGTCGCCCACCCGCCAGGCGAGGGCCTCCATCGCCGCCGCGGCCGGCTCGTCGACGCGGGCGATCCGGGCCTCCAGCGCCGCGCGGTCGCGCTCGACGACCACGCCCCCGGCGACGGAGGCGGCCGCCAGCTCGGAGACCCCGGCCGGCAGCGGCGTACCGGCATCGGGGGCGCAGCAGGGCTCCGGGCAGTCGTAGGACCACCACCGGCCGCGGCGGACCAGGATCGCGTCGACCACCGGGATGTCCAGCGCGGCGAGCGCGACCACCGCGTCGTGCACGACGTCGCGGTGCGGCAGCCCGGCCACGACCTCGCCGGAGGGCTGCCCGGGCAGGGCTTCGAGGTCGTCCGGCGACTCCGAGACCACCGCCACGACCACCCCCGAGGGGTCGTCGGTGGCGACGCTGCGTGCCAGCAGCCGGGCGGCCGGCGCCGACGCCGCCCGCGCCGGGAGGTCGGCCCGCACGGTCAGCCCGACCCGCCGGCCGCTGGGCCCGCCGAGGCCGACCAGCAGCACCGACTCGTGCGGGTGGAAGCCGATCAGGTGCGGCAGCGCCGCGGCCACCTCACCGGTGTCGGAGATGCGGACCTCGGGCCGTGGGGTGTCGTCCATGCCCCGACCCTCGGGGCCGGGAGGCCCGGGTGGGGCGCCTGCGCGGTACCTGTGGACCGCGGCCGGGCCTGTGGAGGACGCCGGCCGGGATGTCCCCGCCCCGTGCCTGCGCGCGGGTCTCAGACCTCGTACTGGGCCGCGCTCCGCGAGGCGAGGTACGGGGTCACGTGCTCGGCGACCACCTGCAGGTGCACCGGGTGCTCGGCGTAGCGCCGCCAGGCCTCGGCGTCGGGGAAGTCGGCGACCAGCGCGGTGTGCGCGTTGCCCTCCCGCAGCCCGGCGTCGGGGCCGACGTGGAACGACGTCATCCCGCCCACCTCCTCGGGCAGCCGCCGGAGCGCGGCCAGTGTGGTGGCCCGGCGCTCGGGGTCGGCGTCGTCGGACCAGGTGAAGAGCGCGACGTGGCGCAGCATGACCGCCACCCTCTCAGCACCGGTCCGCCGTCCACAGCCGGGGCTACCGGAACCGGCGCGTCACACCGGGACACTAGAGTCGCCGACCATGGGACGGTCGTTGCGCGTCGCACTGCTGTCCTACCGGAGCAAGCCGCACAGCGGTGGCCAGGGCGTCTACGTCCGCGCGCTGTCCCGCGAGCTGACCGCCCTCGGCCACGCCGTCACGGTGTTCAGCGGCCAGCCCTACCCGGAGCTGGACGACGGCGTGCCGCTGGAGCGGGTGCCCAGTCTCGACCTCTACCGCGAGCCGGACCCGTTCCGCACGCCGCGGCCGGGCGAGTTCCGCGACTGGGTCGACCTCACCGAGTGGGCCCTGATGTGCACCGCCGGCTTCCCGGAACCGCTCACCTTCAGCCTCCGCGCGGCCCGGGAGCTGCTCCCCCGGGCCGGCGAGTTCGACGTCGTCCACGACAACCAGAGCCTGGGCCTCGGGTTGCTGCGGTTGGTCCGCGCGGGCGTGGCCACGGTGGCCACGGTGCACCACCCGGTCGCCATCGACCGCGCGCTGGAGCTGGCCGCCGCCCCCTCCCGCCGCCGCCGGCTGACGCTGCGCCGCTGGTACGCCTTCACCGGCATGCAGGCGCGCGTGGCGCCGCGGCTGGACGGCATCACCACCGTCTCGGAGAGCTCGCGCCGCGACATCGAGACCCACCTGGGCGTGCCCGCGGCCGGAGTCGACGTCATCCCGGTGGGCATCGACCCCGACGTCTTCACCCCTCCCCCGCCCGGCCGCCCGCGGGACCGCGCGTCGATCGTGGTCACCACCAGCGCCGACGTGCCGCTCAAGGGCCTGGTGCACCTGCTGGAGGCGGTCGCGAAGCTGCGCACCGAGCGGCAGGTGCGGCTGACCGTCGTCGGCACCGCCCGGCCGGGCGGGCCGGCCGAGGCGGCGCTGGACCGGCTGGGCCTGCGCGACGCGGTCCGCTTCACCGGCCCCCTGCCCGAGGCGGACCTGGTGGCGCTGCTGCAGGGCGCCGCCGTCGTCGCCATCCCGTCGCTGTACGAGGGGTTCTCCCTCCCCGCGATCGAGGCCATGGCCTGCGGCACGCCACTGGTCACCACCGACGCCGGTGCGCTGCCCGAGGTCGTGGGCAGCAAGGCCGGCCTGCGGGTGCCCGCCGGCGACGTCGGGGAGCTCACCGCGGCGCTGCAACTGGTGCTCGACTCGCCCTCCCTCGGCGAGCAGCTGGGCCGGGCCGGGCGGCGCCGGGTGCTGGCGTCCTACACGTGGCGGTCCACGGCCGAACGGACGGCGGAGTGGTACGCGCAGGTGCTCGAGAGGAAGGGCCGCCCGTGCTGACCGTCGACTACGACCGGCTCGGCCTGCGGCCGGGCATGACCGTGCTCGACCTCGGCTGCGGCGAGGGCCGGCACGCCTTCGAGGCCTTCCGCCGGGGCGCGCGGGTGGTCGCGGTCGACTGGGGCGTGCCCGAGGTCGAGACGACGCGGCGCTGGCTGGGCGCGATCGCCGAGGCCGGCGAGGGCGGGAACGGCGCCCGGTACGCGGTGGTCCGCGGCGACCTGCGCGCACTCCCGGTGCCCGACGCCAGCGTGGACCGGGTGATCGCCTCCGAGGTGCTCGAGCACATCCCCGACGACGTCACCGCCCTGGCCGAGATCGCCCGCGTGCTCAAGCCCGGCGGGCGGGTCGCGGTGACCGTCCCCCGCTACCTGCCCGAGCGGATCTGCTGGGCGCTGTCGGACGCCTACCACGCCAACGAGGGCGGCCACGTGCGCATCTACCGCGGCGACGTGCTGCGCACCCGGCTCGCCGCCGCGGGTCTGGTGCCCGGCGGGCAGCACCACGCGCACGCGCTGCACGCACCCTTCTGGTGGCTGAAGTGCGCCGTCGGGGTCGACCTCGACACCGCCGCGGTCCGCACCTACCACCGGCTGCTGGTCTGGGACCTCATGCGGCGGCCGTGGCCCACCCGCACCGCCGAACGGCTGCTGGACCCGCTGCTCGGCAAGAGCCTGGTCGTCTACGCCGACAAGCCGGTCGCCGCTGCGGACCAGCCGGCGCCGGCCCGCGCCGCACAGACCGAGCAGACCGGGCGGACCCAGCCGGAGCGGACCGCTGTCTGAGCTGCTGCCGGAGCTGCCCGGGGTGCTCAGCGGGGAGCAGGTACGCGCGACGGTGGCGGCGATCGCCGCGGAGCAGGAGGCCGACGGCGCGCTGCCGTGGTCCCGCGGCGGCCGGCTGGACCCGTGGGACTCCGTGGAGGCCGCGATGGCCCTCGACGTCGGCGGCGAGCACGACCGGGCCCGGGCCGCCTACCGCTGGCTGGCCGCCCGGCAGCGACCCGACGGGTCGTGGGCCGCCGAGTACCGCGGCAGCGCGGAGTCCGCTCCCGGAGCCGAGAGCAACCACGCCGGCTACCTCGCCGTCGGCCTGTGGCACAGCTGGCTGTGCACCGGTGACGAGGAGCTGGTCACCGCGCTGTGGCCGGTGGTCCGCCGCGGGCTGGACCTGGTCACCCGCATGCAGCTGCCGGGCGGGGCGGTCGGTTGGGTCCTGCGACCGGACGGCACGCCCGACGGCACCGCCCTGCTGACCGGCAACGCGAGCCTGTTCCAGGCGCTGCGCTGCGGGGTCGCGCTGGCCGCGCTCGCCGGGGAGCCGCAGCCGGACTGGGAGCTGGCCGCCGACGACCTCGGCACGGCCCTGCGCACCCGCCCCGGGGCGTTCGCCGACCGCTCCCGCTACTCGATGGACTGGTACTACCCGGTGCTCGGCGGCGCCGTGACGGGGCTCGCGGCCACCGAGCGGCTGGCCGCCGACTGGGACCGGTTCGTCGTCCCCGGCCTCGGCGCCCGCTGCGTCGCCGACCGCCCCTGGGTGACCGGCGCGGAGACCTGCGAGCTGGCGCTGGCGCTGGCCGCCGCCGGCCAGCGGGACGCCGCGGTCGAGCAGGTGGCCGCGATGCAGCACCTGCGCCACGACGACGGCTCCTACTGGACCGGCTTCGTGTACCCCGACGACGCCCGCTGGCCGGTCGAGCGGACCACCTGGACGGCGGCCGCGGTCGTCCTCGCCGCGGACGCGCTGGCCGCCGCCACCCCCGCCTGCGCGCTGTTCACCGATCCGGCGGCACTGCCGGCTGCCGGCACGGACGCGTCACAGGGTGCGGTGGATTGGCTCGCGGGAGGCGCGGGCACGGTGCTGTCGTGACCCCGCCCGACACCCCCGCCGCCGCAGGACCGCCCGTCACCGTCGTGGTGGCCAGCCGCAACCGCCGCGAGGACCTGCTCGCCTCACTGCCCCGGCACGAGGCGCCGGTGGTGCTGGTCGACAACGGCTCCACCGACGGCACGGTGGACGCCGTCCGGGCCGCCCACCCCGAGGTGACGGTGCTGCCCCTGGAGCACAACCTCGGCGCCCGGGCCCGGACGCTGGGCGCCGAGCAGGCCGGCACCCCGTTCGTCGCGTTCGCCGACGACGACTCGTGGTGGGCGCCCGGCGACCTGGCACGGGCGGTGCAGATCATGCGCGCGCACCCGCGGCTGGCGCTGCTCAACGCCCGCATCCTCGTCGGCCCGGAGGAGCGGCTGGACCCGGTCTGCGCCGAGATGGCCGACAGCCCTCTGGGCACCGCCCCCGACCTGCCCGGCCCGTCGCTGCTGGGCTTCGTCGCCTGCGCGGCGCTGGTGCGCACCGAGGCGTTCGCGGCCGTCGGCGGGTTCGACGCGGTGGTCCGCTTCCCCGGCGAGGAGGAGCGGGTGGCGCTCGACCTCGCCGCCGCCGGCTGGGGACTGGCCTACGTCGACGAGGTCACCATCCACCACCACCCCTCCCCGCGGCGGGACGCCCCGGCCCGCCGGCAGGCCGCGATCTGGCGCAGCCGGGTGCTCACCGCCGTCATGCGCCACCCCCTCCCGGCGCTGCCGCCGCTGCTCGCCTCCGCCGTCCGCGCCGGACGCCCGGGGCTGCGGGGGCTGCTGCGCGCGGTCCCGGACGTGCCGGCCGCGGTACGGGGCCGCCACCGGGTGCCCGACGCGGTGTGGTCCGACGTCCGGCTGCTCGCCGGCGACGCCGCGTGACGGCGACCGAGGCCGCCCCCGGCCGCGTGAGAGAGGACTCTCCTGCCCCCCACCGCTCGCAAGCTGGCAGCGGGCCCCTGCAGGAGGGCCACACCGACCCGCGGGTGGCCGTCGTCGTCATCACCCACCAGCGCCGCGACGAGGTGCTCCGGGCGCTGGCCCGGCTGCGCGCCCTGCCCGAGCAGCCGCACGTGGTCGTGGTCGACAACGGGTCCACCGACGGGACGGCGGCGGCGGTCGCCGAGCGGTTCCCCGAGGTGGAGCTCGTCGCCAGCCCGGAGAACCTCGGCGCCGTCGGCCGCAACGTCGGCGTGGCCCGGGTGTCGACCCCCTACGTGGCCTTCTGCGACGACGACACCTGGTGGGACCCCGGCTCGCTGCGCGCGGCCGCCGACGCCTTCGACACCCACCCGCGGCTGGCCGTCGTCACCGCGCGGATCCTCGTCGAGCCGGGCGGCCGCGAGGACCCGATCGTCTCGGAGCTGCGGGACTCCCCCGTCCGCGGCGCGGAGTGGCTGCCCGGCCCGGCGCTGGGCTCCTTCCTCGCGGGTGCGTCGGTGCTGCGGCGCGCGGCCTTCGAGGAGGTGGGCGGCTTCTGCGAGCGTCTGTGGCTCGGCGGCGAGGAGGAGCTCATGGCCGGCGACCTCGCCGCCCGCGGCTGGGAGCTGTGCTACCTGCCGGAGCTCACCGTGCACCACCAGGCCAGCACCGCCCGCGATCCGCACAAGCGCCGCCGCGACGGCATCCGCAACACCCTCTGGACGACGTGGCTGCGCCGCCCGCTGCGACCGGCCCTGCGCCGCACCCGGCACCTGTTGCGCACCGTGCCGCGGGACCGGCTCAGCGTGCTCGGCGTCCTGGACGCGGTGCGCGGGCTGCCCTGGGTGCTGCGGGAGCGCCGGGTGCTGCCGCCGCACGCCGAGGCCCGCTTCGCCGCGCTCGAGGAGTCGCAGCGCACCTCGACCGCCCGCCGCTACGTCAGCTGAGCACTCCTGCCACGGTTCGTGCACACAACGTGCCCTGCCGGGCCGGGAGAACACGGTCTGCGCGCAGACCGCCGGCCGGGCGCGGTGCGGGCCCGAACCGGTCAGCCCTTGACGTACGAGAGCTTCTCCACGACCTTGCCGCCCCGGACGGTGATGACGTCCACGCCGCGCACGTGGCCGCCGCCCTCCCCGGTCCCCCACGAGTACCGCCACAGCGCCACGGCCCGCTCGCCGTGCGGCAGGAGGTCCTCGGTGGTGAACCGGGCACCCGGGGTCGCGAACAGCTGCTCCCAGACGCGCCGCACCTCCGCCTGCCCCTCGTGGCGGCGTCCGTCGGGCGGCTCGGTGGACTCGAACACGACGTCGTCGGCCATCTCGGCCATGATCGCGTCCACGTCGCCCCGGCCGAAGGCGTCGAGGAGGCGCTCCACCACCACCCTGGTCGCCTCGGTGGTCGAGTCGGGCAGCTGGTCCGATCGCGTCATCGCGCCTCCTCGCCGACGCCCCGTCGCGTCCGCCAGGATGCCACCGGGGAGCCCGGTCGAAGGGCTCAGCGGGCGCAGTCGATGCAGGTGCGCGCGGAGGGGCGCGCGGCCAGCCGCTCGGGGGCGATCGGCCTCCCGCAGCTCTCGCAGGTGCCGTAGTCGCCGGCCGCACGGCGGGTCAGCGCGGCGTCGACGTCGGCCAGCCGGCGCCGGGCGGCGTCGAGCAGGGCGGCGACCTGCTGCCGCTCGAACGCGATGGTCGCGCCCTCCGGGTCGTGCTCGTCGTCGGCGTTGGACGACCGGGACGCCGCGACGACGGCGTCGAACTCGGCCGTCAGCGCCGCGATCTGGGCGAGGACGGCGGCCCGCTCGGCCGCCAGGGCGTCCTCAGCGCTCACGGCGGAGCAGCCGCAGGGAACCGGTGCCGGGCAGCTCGGTGAACTCCCCCGACGCGAGCACCCGCCGGTACACCCCGTAGGGCGCCTGGCCCCCGTCGGCCGGGTCGGGGAAGACGTCGTGGATGGCCAGGGTGCCGCCGACGGCGAGCTTGGCCACCCAGGCGTCCTGATCGCGGCGGGCGGACTCCTCGGTGTGGCTGCCGTCGAGGAACAGCAGCGCCAGCGGGGTGGTCCACAGCGGCGCGAGGGTCTCCGATCGGGCGACGACGGCGATGACGACGTCCTCCGCGCCGGCGTCGGCGACGGTCCGGCGGAACCGGGGCAGGGTGTCGAGCAGCCCGACGGCGGGGTCGACCAGCGACGGGTCGTGGTACTCCCAGCCCGGCTGGTGCTCCTCGGAGCCGCGGTGGTGGTCGACGGTGACCACCTGCCGGCCGGTCTCGCGGGCGGCGGCGGCCAGGTAGAGCGCCGACCTCCCCATCCAGGTGCCGACCTCCAGCAGCGGGCCGGGGACGGTGACCGCGCGGGCGGCCTCGTACAGCGCCGTCCCCTCCTCGTCGGGCATGAAGCCGGGCGCGGCGCGGGCGGCGAGCAACAGGTCGGGCACGGGCCGGGCCCCGCTCACCGGGCGAACCGGGCGCGCAGGGCGGTCATCCGCCGGTCGGTCGCGGCCCCTGCCTCGGTGCCGGCGGCCTTGGCGAAGAACGCGCCGGCCGCCGTCGTCACCGGGACGGCGAGGACCAGGGCGATCGCGCCGACGAGGGTGCGGATCACCTCCTCCGCCATCGCCGAGCTGGTGAGGACGACGTCCCACGGCTGGGAGTAGAGCTCGAAGAGCAGCAGCAGCGGCAACGCGGCCCCGGCGTAGGCGAAGACGATCGTGTACACCGTCGAGGCGATGTGGTCGCGGCCGACCGTCATGCCCCGGCGGTAGAGGTCCCGCCAGCTCATGTCGGGGTCGACCTCGTTGAGCTGCCAGATCGCCGAGGCCTGGGTGATCGTGACGTCGTTGAGCACGCCGAGCCCGGCGACGACCACGCCGGCGAGCACCAGGCCGGAGAAGTCCAGCGTCGGGTCGTACTGCAGGAGGGTCGTGGTCTCCTCGCTGGTCAGCCCGGTCAGCCGGGCGGTCTCGACGGCGACCGCACCGAGGACGGCGACCAGCGTGAGGCCGAACAGGGTGCCGACCAGCGCGGTCGTGGTCCGGGCGGAGAAGCCGTGGGCGAGGTACAGGACGACGAACATGATCGCCGCCGACCCGACCAGGCTGACCAGCACCGGCGACTGGTCGGTCAGCAGGGCCGGGAGCACGAACTGCAGGAGGACGAAGAAGGCGAACGCCAGCCCGACCAGCGAGGCCAGCCCCCGCAGGCGGGCCACCAGGCCCACCACCACGGCGAAGGCGATCGTCAGGACGACGATCGGCACGTCCCGGTCGTAGTCGAAGAACGCGTACGACGCGGCTCCCTCGGCGCCGCCGTCCCGGGTGAGGACGAGGACGTCGCCCTCGGCGACCCCGGCCGCGAACACCTCCGCCGGCAGGTCGACCTGCACGAAGTCGCCCTCGTCGGGCCCGTCGAGCACCTCGGTCACCACCGTGGCGCAGGTGAGCTGCTGCGCCGGCTGCCCGTCCCCGCCGGGCAAGGAGCAGTCGAACGGCTCCACCGACGACACCCGGGCGTCGTGGTACGTGGTCCCCGGCGGGACGTACAGCTCGGCGGCCTGCTGCGCCCGCGACGGCTCGTCCCCGGGCCACAGCACGACCAGCCCCACGACGGTGGCCAGCCCGACCGGCACGAGCAGCAGGAGCATCAGCCGGACCGCACGGCGCCGGCGGAGGAGGACCTCCGGACTCGGCGGGGGCGCGTCGGGGTCGGGACCGTGACTGTGGGGGTGGCTCGGCGGCACCCGGTCAGGCTAGGAGGTGCCGATGGGCGCTCACTCCTCGACGGGGAACCGCCGCCACAGACCGGACAGCTGCAGCGGGCGGGCCACCGTCGACGGCGGGGCGACCAGCACCAGCTCCACCCCGCGCGGCTGCCCCAGCTTCTGCAGCTGCACCAGCACCGCCATCCCCGCGGAGTTCACGTAGGTCACCGCGCGGGTGTCCAGGCGCACCCGGTGCAGCCCCGGCTCGGCGAGCAGCAGGTCGGTCATGGTCCGGACCAGCGGGCGCCGCGCCTCCTCGCTCAGCTCCCCGACGACGGTCAGGGTGGCGACGTCGCCCGCCAGGCTGGTGGTCACCTCCGTCGTCCCGCTGCCGGCCTGCTCGTGTCCCGTCTCCCCCTGCGCTGGGGGACCCATGCGCTCGTCCACGGCAGAGCACTGCCCCGTGCGGCCGATGCTCAAGCGCCCGCCGGCGAGGCCGTGGCCGGTCGAGCGGGGAACAAATTCTCCGGATGGATGTTTACACCAGTGCGTGTCAGAGGTAATCTCCAGTTGCCACTAGAGGTTCACCTCGGGCAGCGAACTCGACAGGACCACACACAGGAGGTTGCACAGCCATGGCGATGCTGACCGCCTACGACCCGTTCGCCGCCACGTCCGCCGCCTTCCGGGCACTGGACCAGCTCACCGGCCGCGGTGGCGGGATGACCGCCCGCCCGCTGTCCGGCATGCCGATGGACGCCTACCGGGTCGGCGACAACTTCGTCGCCCACTTCGACCTGCCCGGCGTCGACCCCGGCTCCATCGACCTGTCGGTCGAGGGCGCGACGCTGACCGTGACCGCCGAGCGCACGGTGCCCCAGCTCGAGAACGCCGAGTGGAGCATCGCGGAGCGGCCCTACGGCAGCTACACCCGGCAGCTCGTGCTCGGCCGGAGCCTGGACACCGACCGGCTCGAGGCCAGCTACCACGACGGCGTGCTCACCGTGAGCATCCCCGTCGCCGAGAAGGCCCGGGCCCGCAAGATCCAGGTCACCCGCGCCGACACCCCGGTCGCGGTGGAGGGGCGCACCATCGAGGGCGAGTCGTCCCAGTCCAAGGCCGTCGAGAGCTGATCGGCCACCCGGCGGCACACGGCCGCCGCGCAGCAGGGGCCGGGTCCGCACGGGCCCGGCCCCTGCGCGCTGTCGGGAGCAGAGGAGCGCCATGAGCGAGCGGCACCGCGAGGAGCCCGACCCGGGTGGCGAGGCGCTCCGGCGGCTCGACGACCCCGACTTCCCGGCGCTCACGATGAGCCAGGCGGCGGAGCTGCTCGGTGTCCAGGCCGCCTTCCTGCGCAGTCTGGACACCGCGGGGGTGCTCCAGCCGCACCGCTCCCCCGGCGGGCACCGCCGCTACTCCCGCCACCAGCTCACCCTGGCCGCGCGACTGCGCGGCCTCCTCGACGACGGACACACCCTCGCCTCCGCCGAGGTGATCCTCGGGCTCCAGGACGAGCTCGCCGACGCCCGGGCCGACAGTGAGCGGTTGCAGGCCACCGTCGACCGGCTGCGCGCCGGCGGTACCGGGAACGCCGGCCGGGGCCGCCGCGACGCCCGCCCCGACGCTGCGCAATAGACCCTAGGGGGGTATGGTTCTCCGCAACGGAGCACGAGCCGTCAGGAGGACCCCCGTGGAGAGCGCGCCGCACGGCTACATCCACCGCAAGGACGACTACCTCAAGCGCCTGCGGCGCATCGAGGGCCAGGCCCGCGGCCTGCAGCGGATGGTCGAGGACGAGAAGTACTGCATCGACATCCTCACCCAGGTGTCGGCGATGACGAAGGCGCTGCAGTCGGTCGCCCTGGGCCTGCTCGAGGAGCACATGTCGCACTGCGTCGTCCAGGCGGCCCAGGCCGGCGGCCGCGAGGCCGACGAGAAGGTCCGCGAGGCGTCCGAGGCGATCGCCCGGCTCGTCCGCTCCTGACCCCAGCACCCGAGAGGAACCCCCATGAGCACCGCCACCTTCACCGTCGTCGGCATGACCTGCGGCCACTGCGTCACCGCGGTCACCGAGGAGGTCTCCGCCGTCCCGGGCGTCACCACCGTCGACGTCGACCTCGCCACCGGCGGCCTGACGGTCAGCAGCACCGACCCGGTCGACGACGGCGCCGTGCGCGCCGCGGTCGAGGAGGCCGGCTACGAGCTCGCCGGCAGCTGACCGGCGCACCGCGCGAGGGGATGCCATGAACACGCCGGCGCGACTGGCCGTCGTCGCCCTCGCCCTGGCCGCCGTCTTCGGCGCCGCCGTGGGCGTCGGTGCCGCGGTGGGGCCGATCGCGGCGCCGGAGTCGCACGCGGGTGCCGGCAGCCCGGCGCCCGCCCCGGCCGGGCCCGCCTACGGCGGTCTCGCGGTCGCCGAGTCCGGGTACCGCCTGGAGGTGCCGGACCGGCAGCTGCCGGCCGGGACGGCGACCCTCGCCTTCCGCGTGCTGGGCCCCGACGGCGCCCCGGTGCGCGCGTACGAGGTGGAGCACGACGAGGACCTGCACCTCGTCGCCGTCCGCCGCGACCTCACCGGCTACCAGCACCTGCACCCGGAGCTCGGCGCCGACGGCACCTGGCGGACGCCGGTCGCGCTCACCGCGGGCAGCTGGCGGGTCGTCGTCGACACCACCCCGACCGCGCTCGGCGAGGACCTGGTGCTCGGCACCGACGTCGAGGTGGCCGGCGACTACGACCCGCAGCCACCGCCCGAGCCCGCCGCGGTGACAGAGACCGACGGCTACACCGTCGTCCTGACCGGGGACCTCGTCGCCGGCCGCGAGTCGGAGCTGACCCTCAGCGTCAGCCGCGACGGCCGGCCGGTCACCGACCTGCAGTCCTACCTCGGCGCCCACGGCCACCTGGTCGCGCTGCGCGAGGGCGACCTGGCCTACCTCCACGTGCACCCGGTCGAGCCGGCCGAGGGGACCACCCCGGCGCCCGGTCCGCACGTGGCGTTCGCCGCGACGGCGCCGTCCCCCGGCGCGTACCGGCTGTTCCTCGACTTCCGGCACGGCGACACCGTGCACACCGCCGCCTTCCCCGTCCAGGTCGCCCCGGGCAGGGAAGGCGGCGTCCCCGACGAGCCGGCCGGCCACGGTCACGGCGGCTGAGGAGACCCGCGTTGAGCACCACCACCCAGTCGCCGGCCGGCGAGGTCGAGCTCGCCATCGGCGGCATGACCTGCGCCTCCTGCGCCGCCCGCATCGAGAAGAAGCTCAACCGGCTCGACGGCGTCACCGCGACGGTGAACTACGCGACCGAGAAGGCGAAGGTGCGCTACGGCGGCGCCGTCACCCCGGCCGACCTGATCGCCACCGTCGAGAAGACCGGCTACACCGCGACCCTGCCGCAGCCGCCGGCCGCTCCCGAGCCGGCGGCCGAGGAGGACGGGGTCCTCTCCCTGCGCCGCCGGCTGGTCGTCGCCACCCTGCTGACGGTGCCGGTGGTGGCCATGGCGATGGTCCCGGCGCTGCAGTTCCCGTACTGGCAGTGGCTGTCGCTCACCCTGGCCGCGCCGGTGGTCGTCTGGGGCGGGCTGCCGTTCCACCGCGCCGCCTGGACCAACCTGCGCCACGGCGCCGCCACCATGGACACGCTGGTCTCCCTCGGCACCGGGGCGGCGTTCCTGTGGTCGCTGTACGCGCTGTTCCTCGGCACCGCCGGCGAGCCCGGCATGACGCACCCGTTCGAGTTCACCGTCGCCCGCGGCGACGGCAGCGCGAACGTCTACCTCGAGGCCGCCGCCGGCGTGACCACGTTCCTGCTCGCCGGGCGGTTCGTCGAGGCCCGGTCCAAGCGGCGGGCCGGCGCCGCCCTGCGGGCCCTGCTGGAGCTCGGCGCCAAGGAGGTCTCCGTGCTGCGCGGCGGCACGGAGCGCCGGGTGCCGGTCGGCCGGCTGGGCGTCGGCGACCTGTTCGTCGTCCGGCCCGGCGAGAAGATCGCCGCGGACGGCGAGGTGACCGAGGGCGCCTCCGCGGTCGACGCCTCGATGCTCACCGGCGAGTCCGTGCCGGTCGAGGTGGGCCCGGGCGACCCCGTCGTCGGGGCGACGGTGAACGCCGGCGGCCGGCTGGTCGTGCGGGCCACCCGGATCGGCGCGGAGACCCAGCTGGCGCAGATGGCCCGGCTGGTCGAGGAGGCGCAGAACGGCAAGGCGCAGGTGCAGCGGCTGGCCGACCGGGTCTCCGGCGTCTTCGTGCCGGTCGTGCTGGCCCTCGCCGTCGCCACTCTCGGCTTCTGGATCGGTGCCGGTGCCGGGCTGCCGGCCGCGTTCACCGCCGCGGTGGCCGTGCTGATCATCGCCTGTCCGTGCGCGCTCGGGCTGGCCACGCCGACCGCCCTCATGGTCGGCACCGGCCGCGGGGCGCAGCTCGGCGTCCTCATCAAGGGCCCGGAGGTGCTGGAGTCCACCCGCGCCGTCGACACCGTGGTGCTCGACAAGACCGGCACGGTGACCACCGGCCGGATGGCCCTCACCGACGTCGTCCCCGCGCTTGGCGAGGACGCCGGCCGGGTGCTGCGGCTGGCCGGCGCACTCGAGCACGGCTCCGAGCACCCGATCGCCCGCGCGGTCGCCGCCGCGGCCGCCGACCGGGTCGGCCCCTTGCCGGCGGTCGAGGGCTTCGCCGGCCTCGCCGGGCTCGGCGTGCAAGGCGTCGTGGAGGGCGCCGCGGTGCTGGTCGGGCGGCCCCGGTTGCTGGCCGAGCGACAGGTGCCCGTACCGGCGCCCCTGGCCGCCGCGCAGGCCGACGCCGAGACCCGCGGGGGCACCGCCGTCCTCGTCGCGGTGGACGGCGCGGCGGTCGGCCTGCTGGTCGTCGCCGACGCGGTCAAGCCGACCTCGGCCGCCGCCGTGACGCAGCTGCGCGACCTCGGCCTGCACCCGGTCCTGCTGACCGGCGACAACGAGGCGGTCGCGCGGACCGTCGCCGCCGAGGTCGGCATCGACGAGGTGGTCGCCGAGGTGCTGCCGCAGGACAAGGTGGACGTCGTCCGCCGGCTGCAGGCCGAGGGCCGGGTCGTGGCGATGGTCGGCGACGGCGTGAACGACGCCGCCGCCCTCGCCCAGGCCGACCTGGGGCTGGCCATGGGCACCGGCACCGACGTCGCGATCCAGGCCTCCGACCTCACGCTGGTGCGCGGCGACCTGCGCGCGGCCGCCGATGCCATCCGGCTGTCCCGCCGCACGCTGGCGATCATCAAGGGCAACCTGTTCTGGGCGTTCGCCTACAACGTGGCGGCGATCCCGCTGGCCATGGCCGGGCTGCTCAACCCCATGATCGCGGGCGCCGCGATGGCGCTGAGCTCGGTCTTCGTCGTCACCAACAGCCTCCGGCTGCGCCGGTTCGCCTCCCTGCCGGGCAACGGCGGCACCACCGCCGTCCCCGCCGGGCGCCGGGCGGCCGTCGCCGCCTGACCCGAGACACCTTCCTGCGGACGCTCGTGCTCTGCCCACCAGGGTGGGCAGAGCACGAGCTTCCTGGGAGAGATCCCCTCAGAGGGCCGGCAGGAGCAGCAGCGCGGTCGGCAGCAGCAGGAGCAGCCCGGCCGACAGCAGCGCGGCGACCCGAGCCCAGCCCGGCAGCGGGGACGGCGGGTCGATCAGCCGGGTCACCCGCGCCCCGAGCGCACTGCCGGTGACCGCGAGCGCGCCGTCGGGCACCCCAGCTCCCCCGGCGCCGCCGGCCGCCACCACGATCGCCTGGGCCAGCGTGCGCCGCGGCGCGGCCCCGGTCAGCGAGCCCAGGGCCACGTCGTCGGCGCGCATCTCGACCAGCGCCCGCACGGCCGCGTGCGCCCGGGCGGCCGCGGGCAGCACGGGCAGGGCCGCCTCCCAGGCCACGAACGGCAGCAGCAGCAGGTGGTGGTGCTCGCGCAGGTGCGCCCGCTCGTGCGCCACGACGGCGGCCAGCTGCCCGTCGTCCAGCTCGGCGACCATCCCGGAGGAGAGCACCAGCAGCGGCTTGGCACCGGGGATGCAGAAGGCCACCGGCGCGGGGTGGTCGAGCAGCCGGGCGTCGGGCACGGCGGCCGGCTGGACGACCAGCTCCAGCAGGTCCCGGTGGCGGCGGCGGGTGCGTGCGGTGCGCAGCCACGACAGCAGCAGGACGCCGAGCAGCTCCGCGGCGAGGACGGCGGCGAGTGTCTGGGTGACCCAGTGGTCACCGCGCACCGGCGCCTCGGCGGGGTGCCGGGTGATCCAGTGCCACCACGCCTCGGGGAGGGAGTGACCCCACGGCGCCAGGCCGTGGACGAGCAGCGCCCCGATGATCGACAGGCCGCCGGCGAGGCCGATCGCCTGCCAGCAGACGAGGGCGACCAGCGGGTCGCGTCGCGGCCAGCGGGCCCGGGCGAGCAGCACCGGCACCGGCCACGCCAGCAGCGCGGCCAGCACGGCGAGGGCGGCCGCGGTGGCGGGGAGCATCGGTCGGGGCGGCGAGGTGGGCGGCTCAGCAGGTCAGCGGTCGGCGTCCGGCCCCGGCGCGGCCAGCAGCTCGCGCAGCAGCCGGGCCTCGTCGGCGTCGACGCTGCCGACGAAGCGGGCCAGCACCGCCTGCCGGTCCCCCGCCGAGCCGAGCACCTCGTGCATCAGTTCGGCGGCGTGCTCCTCCCGGGTGGCCCGCGGGCGGAACCGCCGCGGCCGCGCGTCGTCGTGGACGACGAAGCCCTTCTGCTCCAGCCGGGTCAGCACCGTGTGCACCGTCGTCAGGGCCAGGCCCCGGTCGGCCAGCCCGTCGCGCAGCTCGGCCGCCGAGACGGCACCGTCGGCCGACCACAGCCGGTCCATGACGGCCCGTTCCAGCTCACCCAACGACGCCACCGGTCCTCCTGTCTCGCGTCTCACACCGTGTTCTTCTACGCATCGTAGAACTTTCTCTTCTACTCGGCGTAGAAAGAACTCGACCGATCGTACGTCGCCCAGTGAGGAGAGCGGCCGTGGACGTCCTGGACGTGGCGCGCTGGCAGTTCGGGATCACGACCGTCTACCACTTCCTGATGGTCCCGCTGACCATCGGGCTGGGGGTCCTGGTCGCGGTCATGCACACGATGTGGGTGCGCTCCGGCAAGCCCGAGTGGCTGCGGATGACCCGCTTCTGGGGCCGCATCTACCTGATCAACTTCGTGCTCGGCGTCGCCACCGGCCTCGTGCAGGAGTTCCAGTTCGGCCTGGCGTGGAGCGAGTACAGCCGGTTCGTCGGCGACGTCTTCGGGTCGCTGCTGGCCCTGGAGGCGCTGCTGGCCTTCTTCCTCGAGTCGACCTTCCTCGGCCTGTGGATCTTCGGCTGGGGGCGGATCCCGAAGAAGCTGCACCTCGCGGCGCTGTGGGCGGCGGTGATCGGCTCGGTCGTGAGCGCGTACTTCATCATCGCGGCCAACTCGTGGATGCAGCACCCGGTCGGCGTCCTGGCCGACGACGCGACCGGCCGGCCCGTGCAGGTGGACTTCCTGGCCGTCCTCACCAACAACACCGCGCTGGCCGCGTTCAGCCACGCGATCGTCGCCGCCCTCATGGTCGCCGGCGCGCTGCTGGTCGGCATCGGCCTGTGGCACCTGCGCCGCCGGACGCTGGACGAGGCCCCCACCACGGACGTCGACCACCGGGTGTGGCGCCGCTCGGTGCGGCTGGGCGGCTGGGTGTCGCTGGCCGCGTTCGTCCTCGTCGCCCTCACCGGCGACTGGCAGGGCAAGCTCATGTACGAGCAGCAGCCGCTGAAGATGAGCTCGGCCGAGGCGCTGTGCGAGACCGAGGCGCCGGCGTCCTTCTCGATCCTCGCCTGGGGCAAGCTCGGCTCCAACGAGTGCGACGACGTCCACTCGCTGACCGTCCCGTACCTGCTCTCCTACCTCGCCCACGGGAACTTCTCGACCGCCGTCCCGGGCGTCAACGAACTGCAGGAGGAGTACGCCGCGGTCTACGGCGAGACCTACCCCGACGACCCGTCGCGCTTCGGCGCCCTGGCCGGCGAGCCCATCGACTACACGCCGCTGCTCGGGGTCACCTACTGGAGCTTCCGGCTGATGATCGGCACGGGCGCGGTCTCGGCGGCGGTCGCCGCCTACGCGCTCTGGGCGACGCGGAGGGGCCGGGTGCCGACGTCGCGGATCGGCGTGTACGGCTCGCTGGTCGCCGTCGCCGCGCCGTTCCTCGCCAACGCGACCGGGTGGATCTTCACCGAGATGGGCCGCCAGCCCTTCGTCGTCCACCCCAACCCCGACGTCCCCGTCGACGAGCAGGTCTGGTTCTTCACCGCGCAGGCGGTGTCCCCCGGCGTCAGCGCCGCCGAGGTCTGGACGTCGCTGTCGGTGCTGACCCTCGTCTACGGCGCGCTGGCCGTGGTCGAGCTGTGGCTGATCACCCGGTTCGTCCGCCGCGGCGTGACCACCGGGGACGGCGCCCCGACGCCCGGCACCCCGCCCGAGGACACCCTGGACGACCGCGACGACGACGTCCTCTCCTTCGCCTACTGAGTTCGGAGCAGACCCATGGACCTGCAGACCCTCTGGTTCGCCGCCGTCGCGGTGCTGTGGACCGGCTTCCTGCTGCTCGAGGGCTTCGACTTCGGCGTCGCCGCGCTGCTGCCGGTGCTCGGCCGCCGCCCCGCCGACCGGCACCTCATGCTGCGCACCATCGGCCCGCTGTGGGACGGCAACGAGGTCTGGCTGATCACCGCCGTCGGCGCGGTGTTCGCCGCCTTCCCCGGCTGGTACGCCACCTGGCTGCCGGCGCTGTACCTGCCGTTCGTGCTCGTGCTCCTCGGGCTGATCATCCGCGCGGTGGCCTTCGAGTGGCGGCACTCCCACCACACCGAGGCCTGGGACGCGACGTGGACGCGGGTCATCACCACCGGCTCGCTGATCGCGGCCGCCGGGATCGGTGCCGCCCTCGGCGCCACCACCCTCGGCCTGCCGGTCGACGCCGACGGCATCCGGGTGGGCGGCGCCCTCTCCGGACTCGGCTGGTCGGCGCTGCTCGGCGCCGTCGCGGTGCTCGCCTTCTCCGTCGTGCACGGCGCCCTGTTCCTCGCGCTGAAGACCGACGGCCCGGTGCGGGTCGCCTCGCGCCGCTTCGCCCGGCGCTGGGCTCCGGCAGCCGCGCTGCCGCTGCTGGCCTGGGCCGGCGTGGTGCACCTGCGGTACGGGACGCCGGCGACCGCGGTGCTGTGGCTGGTCGCGGCGCTGGCCGTCGTCGTCGCGGAGGCGCGGCTGCGGGTCGGGCGCGAGGGCCAGGCCTTCACCGCCTGGGGCGTGCTGCTGGTGGCCGCGGCCGCGACGGTGTTCGGGGCGGCCTACCCGGTCGTCGTCCCCTCGACGATCGACCCCGCCTTCGACGTCACCGTGGCCGACGCCTCGGTCAGCGACTACACGCTCACCGTGATGACGTGGGCGGCCGGCATCGGCCTGCCCGTGGTGCTCGGCTACCAGGCCTGGACCTACTGGGTCTTCCGCAGGCGGCTGACCGCAGAGCCGGTGCACGCATGAGCGGCCGAAGTGGCCACAAAGGCCCGCTCGGGCCCCTGGCGGCGCTGGCCGGGGTGCCGGGACTGACCGGGGCGCTGGTCCGGCAGGCCGTCGCCGCGCTCGGCCAGGTGGCGGGGCTGGTGCTGCTGGCCGCCGGGCTCGCGCACGCGGTGGCCCGGGCGGCCGGCGCCGCCGAGGGTGCGCTCGGCGGACCGCTGCTGGCCGCCGCCGCCGGAGCCGGGCTGCGCGCGGCCGCCGGGTGGGCCGGGGAGCTGCTGGCCGCCCGCGACGCCCGCCGGGCCGAGGAGGAGCTCCGCGCCCGGCTGGTCGCCCGGCTGGCCGCCTCGCCGGCGGCGGTCGAGGCCGCGGGCGGCCCCGGCCCGGCGGCGGTGCTGGCCACCACCCGGCTGGCCGACCTCGGCCCGGGGCTGGCCACCCGCCTCCCGGCGCTGGCCTCGACGCTGGTCGTCCCGCCGGTGCTGCTGGTCGTCCTGGCCTGGACCGACCTGCTGTCGGCCGTGCTCGTCGCGGTCACCCTGCCGCTGGTGCCGGTCTTCATGGTGCTGGTCGGCCTGACCACCCGGGACGGCACGACCGCCGCCGCCCGCGCCCTGGACCGCATCGCCGCGCACGTCGCCGAGCTGGTCCGGGGACTGCCGGTGCTGGTCGGCCTGGGCCGTGCCGCCGAGCAGGTCGCCGCGCTCGCCGAGCTCGGGGAGGACTCCCGCCGGCGCACCCTGGCCACGCTGCGGCTGGCGTTCCTCTCCTCGCTGGTGCTGGAGCTGCTCGCGACACTGTCGGTCGCGCTGGTCGCGGTGACCGTCGGCCTGCGGCTGGTGCACGGCGACGTGGCGCTGGCCGTCGGGCTGACCGCGCTGCTGCTCGCACCCGAGGCGTTCGCCCCGCTGCGCGCCCTGGGCGCGGCCCACCACGCCGGCGAGGACGCGGCGCTCGCCGCCGCCGAGGCCCGCGCCGTGCTCGCCGCCCCCGTCGCGCCCGCGCCCACGGGCACCCCGGACGACGACCCGCGCGGTGCCGACGTCGCCGTCCGCGGGCTGACCGTCCGCTTCCCCGGCCGGACGTCGCCAGCGCTGCCCCCGGTGGACCTGGACGTGCGGCCCGGTGAGCTGGTCGCCGTCCGGGGCGCCAGCGGGTCGGGCAAGTCGACGCTGCTGGCCGCCCTGGCCGGGCTGGTGCCCCCCGCGGCGACGGTCGAGGGAGCGGTCACCGGCGTCCCTGCGGGTGCCGTCGCCTGTGCGCCGCAACACCCGCGGACCACCGGGGCGACCGTCGCCGACGAGCTGCGCCGGCACGCGGGCTCGGCGCCGGGCGTGGACGAGCTCGTCGGCGAGGCGTTCGTCGTCGAGGCGCTGGCCCGGGTGGGCGCGAGCGCGCTGGCCGGCCGGCGCTGCACCACCCTCTCCCCCGGCGAGCTGCAGCTGGTGGCGCTGGCCCGCGCGCTGGTGCGGGTCCGCCGCGGGGCCCGGCTGCTGCTGCTCGACGAGCCGACCGCGCACCTGGACGCCGACGCCGCCGCCCGCGTGGCCGCCATGCTGGCCGGCCTGCGCGGCACCGTGACGGTGCTCCTGGTGACCCACGACCCGGCGCTGGCCGCCCTCGCCGACCGCACGGTCGACCTGGCTCCTCCCGCGAGATCGGCGGTCTCGTGGCCATCAGCGGCTGATGGCCGCGAGACCGCCGATGTCGCGGACACCACCGCCACGACCCACGCCCACCACACCGCCGTCACCACCGCAGCCACCGCAGCGACCGCGCACCGCTGGCCGCGGCGGGCGCTGGTGCGGGCGGTCGCCGCCGGCACCGCGTCGGCGGGTGCCGGCGTCGCGCTGACGGCGGTCTCCGGGTGGCTGATCGTGCGGGCCGCGGAGATGCCGCCGGTGCTGACCCTGCTCGTCGCGATCGTCGGGGTGCGGGCCTTCGGCTTGGGCCGGGCCGGCCTGCGCTGGACCGAGCGGATGGCCGCGCACGACGCCGCGCTGCGGATGGCCGCCGACCTGCGGGTGCGCGTGTGGGCCGCCCTGGCCCGGCAGGGCATCGCCGCCGACCGGACCCCCGGCTCGGCGCTCGCCCGGGTCGTCGGCGACGTCGCGCTGGTTCAGGACCTGTCGGTGCGCGTCGTCCCGCCCGCGCTGGTCGCGGCCGTGGTCCCGACCGCGACCGTGGCCGCCCTGGCACTGGTCTCCCCCGCCGCCGCGGCCGCGACCGGCCTGGTGCTCGCGGTCACTGCCGCCCTGGTCGTCGCGGCACACCGGCGGGTGGACGCGGGCGCGGCGCGGGCCGAGGCGGCGCTGCGGGTGGCCGCGCTGGAGGAGACCACCACCGTGCTGGAGGGGGCGGCCGACCTGCGGGCGCACGGTCTCGCCGCGCACACCGCCGCCGACCTGACCGGCCTCGCCGCCCGCCGCGGCGCCGCCGAGCGCACCGGCACCGCGGCGGGGGCGCTGGGCAACGGCCTGGTCGTGGTCGGCACGGGCCTCGCCGCGGTGGCCGCTGCCGCGGTCGGAGCGGCATCCGGGACCACCGGTCCCGCCGTCGCGGTGCTGGCACTGGCCCCGCTCGCCCTGGCCGAGCCGCTGACCGGACTGGTCGGCGCCCTGCAGCGCCGGGGTGCGCTCGCCGACGCCCGCGCCCGCCTCGACGCCGTCCTCACCGCACCGGTGCCGGCCGACCCCGCCGCCCCGCTCCCGGCCCCGGCGCCGGTCCGGACGCTGGCGACCGACGACCTCGCCGCCGGCTGGCCCGGCGGCCCGGACGTGCTGTGCGGGCTCACGACCCGGGCCGACGCCGACGGCGGCTGGCTGGTGGTGCGCGGCCCGTCCGGGTCGGGCAAGTCGACGTTCCTGGCCGTGCTCATGGCGGCCCTGCGGCCGCGCGGCGGCGGCTACGACCTCGACGGCGTGCCGGCCGCCCGGCTGACCGGGGACGACGTCCGGTCGCGGATGGCCTGGCTGCCGCAGGAGGCGCACGTGTTCGCCTCGACGATCCGCGCCAACCTCGCCCTCGCCGCACCGCGCGGGGAGCTCGCCGGCCCGGCCGGTGAGGAGCGGATGTGGGCCGCGCTCACCGCCGCCGGGCTCGGCGGGCTGGTGGCCGGTCTGCCGGACGGCCTGGACACGCCGGTCGGCGCCGGGGGCACGGCCCTGTCCGGTGGCGAGCGGCGGCGGCTGGCCGCCGCCCGCGCCCTGCTGGCCGACCGGGACGTCGTGCTGCTGGACGAGCCCACGGCGCACCTGGACCCGCCCACCGCCGCCGCGCTGGTCCGCGACCTGCGGACGGCGCTGGCCGGCCGGGTGGTGGTCTGCGTGACCCACGACGACGACGTCGCCCGGCCCGGCGACACCGTCGTCCGGCTCGGGGAGCCGGTGGCCGCGCTGTCCCGCTGAGCCGCCGGCTCAGGCCGCGGCGGCGTGCGGCGGCACGACGCCGCCGGGCCGGGCGCGGACGACCTCGAAGCCCGGGGACGCCGGCAGCTCCGGGTCGACGACGAGCGGCACGCCGGGCGCCGGCCCGAGGAGCACGTGCTCGACCCCGGCCGGGGCCAGCTCCGCCACCACGCGCTCGTACAGCTCGGGCCGCACGTGGATCTCCCGCGGCGCGGCCGCGCCGGGCGTGAAGGCGATGGCGACGAGATCGCCGGCGATGTCCGGCCGGGCCCAGTGCCTGGGGCGGGCGGGAACGGGCGTCGGCCCGCTCTCGCCCGAGCGGTCGGGTACCTCCGGCAGGACGTCGGAGGCCGGTCCCCTGTGGACGGTGGCCTCGAACATGGGAGCCCTCCTGGGCGCTTCCCCCGCGCCCTTGTCCAACGCTGGGGGAACTTCGGGTATTGCCTACCCCAGAACACCGACAGTTCCCCTCCGATACACCGGCCGGACGACCCATTTCGTCCGTGCCTTCCGGCACGCTCCCGGCATGGACGCGCCCTTCACCGGTTCGGTCTTCCTCGGCATGAGCGTCGACGGCTTCATCGCCCGCCCCGACGGCGACCTCTCCTGGCTCACCGGGGACGCCGAGGTCGGCGGCGCCCCCGATGACGGCGCCGGCGGTGACTTCGGCTTCGCCGACTTCGTCGCCGGCATCGACGCGCTGGTCATGGGCCGCGGCACCTACGAGGTCATCGCGCCGATCGACCAGTGGCCGTACCAGGGCAAGCCCGTGCACGTCGTCAGCACGACGCTCGAGCCCGGCGCCGACGCCCGCGTCACCGTGCACGGGTCGTTCGACGACGCGGTCGCCGCGCTCACCGCGGCCGGGTACCGACGGGTGTACGTCGACGGCGGCCGCCTGGTGCACACGTTCCTCACCGCCGGGCTGATCGGCGATCTCACGTTCTCCCGGGTGCCGGTGCTCATCGGGGCGGGCCACACGCCCTTCGGCGCGCTGCCGGCCGACGTCCCGCTGGAGCACGTCGGCACCCGGACGTATCCCGGCGGCATGGTGCAGACCACCTACCGGGTGCGCCGGCCGGGCTGAGCTCAGGCGGCGGGGACGTCCACCGGCACCTCCGGGCCGAGCCGGGCGCCCTGCAGCAGCTGCAGGTCGTCGCCGGACCAGAAGCTGCCGGGGTCGTAGGCGTTGCGCGGCCGGCCGCCGTCGAGCAGCCCCATCGCCGTGTAGGTCGCGGCCACCAGCTCGGCGCAGAAGACCGTCTCGGCCGACGTCCGGCGGCGCAGCCGGCCGTTCACCCAGCCCACGGCCAGCCCGCGGGTGGTCGGGAACGGCTTCCCGTCGAGGCGGGCCACGGTCCGCAGGACGGCGTCCTCCATCTCCGGGGTCACGCCGCCGTCGTCGGCCGGGCCGACCAGCTGGCGCAGCCAGGCGCGCTGCCCGTAGCGCTGCCGCCACGTGCGGACGGCGTCGGCGAGGTCGTGCAGCTGGACGCCGCGCTGGTGCTGCCCGGTCCAGACGTCGGGCAGGGAGCGGCCGAGCTCGGCGTGCCACAGCAGCGGGGGCAGGTCCTCCAGCACCACCGCCATGCCGACGTGGTTGACCGGGGCGTTGGTGAGGGCCTGGATGGCGCGGTCGGCGACCGAGGCGCCGCGGAACACCCAGACGTCGCCGGTGCGGGTCAGCTCGACCGCGTCGTCCAGCGGCAGCGCACGGGGCTGGGGCACGCGGCTACGTTAGGCGACCGTGCGGCTCTGGAAGCTCCTCGGACTGGCCGGCCTCGCGGGCGTCGCGGCGAGCGGGGCGGTGCTCGCCCGCAACGAGCGTCAGCGCCGCGCGCACACCCCGGAGGAGATCCGGGCGCGGCTGCGCGAGCGCCACGCCGCCCTCGCCGAGCCGGCGGACCCGGTGCCCGCCGAGCAGCCGGCCGGACGCCGCGGCCGGCTGGCCCGGCTGCTGCGCTCCCGCTGATCGGTGCGTGACGGAGGGCGACCGCCACACCGGGTTCCGGCCGATCGCCTTCCGGGACGGGGGCGTCGGGTCGACACTGCTCGCGCCCGCCGGTGTCGCCGGGCGTCTGTCTGGGTCATCCGTCCGGCGACGCCGACGCGGTCGTCCGCCCTCACGGGGCGACGGGGACCGCGCCGCCGTCGACGCGGTGTTCGGCTGACGGTCAGCCGGCGGTCAGCGCCGGGCCCTCGTCCTTGAGCGCCACCCCGGAGGCCCCGAGCTCGCGCGCCGCCGAGAGCAGCGCGGCCACCGTGTCGGCGGCCTGCCCGTAGGACAGCCCGTGCGGCGGGCGGACGTTGGACACGCAGTTGCGCTCGGAGTCCGCCCGGCCCGGACGCGGGTCCCAGGTCAGGTAGACACCGAGGGAGTCCGCCGACGACAGCCCCGGCCGCTCCCCGATGAGGACGACGACGGCCCGCACACCCAGCGCCGCCCCCACCGCGTCGCCGAGGGCCACCCGTGCCTGGTGTGCCAGCACCAGCGGCGCCAGCGTCCAGCCGGACAGCCGCTCCAGCAGCGCCGTCGTCAGGCCCGCGGCGTGCTCGTGCACCGCCCGCGGGGAGAGCCCGTCGGCGATCACGACGGCGAGGTCGGCGTCGGCGCGCGGCAGCGCCGTCCCCTCGGCCAGCTGCCGGCCGAGGTCGGGCCGCTGGAGGTACGTGGCCCGGTCACCGGCCGCGGAGTGCACCTCCAGCAGCTCGTGCCCGGGCAGCCCGGCACGGACCGCGGCCGGGTCCAGCGGCTGGTGCACCGCGTCCCGGGCGGCGGCGTGCGCGGCGCGGAACTCCAGCTCCCGGGCCGTCGGCAGCGCGTCGCCGGCCCGGCCGAGGGCCACCCGCGCCCGGGTGGCCGCCCGCAGCACCGCCCACGGGTCGTCGCCGGGCGGCAGCGGCTGGTCGAGGGCCGAGCTCATGCCGACGCCGCCGCGAGCAGGGCCCGCGCCGCGGGCGCGTCGGCGGTGAGCTCGCGGACCCGGCCGGCGTCGTCGAGCAGCTCCATCCGGGCCAGCCACTCCTCGAACTCCGGTGCCGGGCGCAGGCCGAGCACCGAGCGGGTGGTGAGGACGTCGGAGAAGGCCAGCGACTGGTAGTGCAGCATCACGTCGTCGGCGCCGGGGACGGCGATGAGGAACGTGCAGCCGGCCGCCCCGAGCAGCAGCATGAGGGAGTCCATGTCGTCGCCGTCGACCTCGGCGTGGTTGGTGTAGCAGACGTCGACCCCCATGGGCAGGCCGAGCAGCTTGCCGCAGAAGTGGTCCTCCAGCCCGGCGCGCAGCACCTGCTTGCCGTCGTAGAGGTACTCGGGGCCGATGAACCCGACGACGGTGTTGACCAGCAGCGGCTGGAAGTGCCGGGCGACGCCGTAGGCGCGGGCCTCCAGGGTCTGCTGGTCGACCGGCCGGCCGCCGATGCCGTGGTGCGCGTCGGCCGACAGCGCCGAGCCCTGGCCGGTCTCGAAGTAGGTCACGTTGGACCCCACGGTGCCGCGGCCGAGCGCCAGCGCACCGGCGCGTGCCTCGGCCAGCAGCTCGAGGGTGACCCCGAAGCCGCGATTGGCCGGCTGGGTGCCGGCGACCGACTGGAACACCAGGTCCACCGGCGCGCCCTGCTCCAGCGCCCGCAGCGTGGTGGTGACGTGCGCCAGCACGCACGACTGGGTGGGGATCCCGTAGCGGCTGATCACCGCGTCCACCAGCTCCAGCAGCGCCACCGTGCGAGCCGGGGAGTCCGTGGCCGGGTTGATCCCGATGACGGCGTCCCCGCAGCCCTGCAGCAGCCCGTCGACGATGGACGCCGTCACCCCCAGCGGGTCGTCGGTCGGGTGGTTGGGCTGCAGGCGGGAGGCGAGCCGGCCGGGCAGGCCGAGCGTGCTGCGCAGGCCGGTCACCACCCGCGTGCGGCGGCCCACGGCGACCAGGTCGGCGTTGCGCATCAGCTTGGACACCGCGGCCACCATCTCCGGGGTCAGCCCGGGGGCCAGGCCGCTGATCGCCGCCTCGTCCCCTGCCGCCGCCCAGGCCAGCAGCCGGTCGCGGAACTCCCCCACCGTCAGCGACGCGACCGGCGCGAACGCGGCCCGGTCGTGCGTGTCCACGATGAGCCGCGTGACGTCGTCCTCCTCATAGCCGACCACCTGCTCCTCGAGGAAGGTGGCCAGCGGCAGGTCGGCCAGCACGGTCTGTGCGGCCACCCGCTCGGCGGCGGACTCTGCGGCGCAGCCGGCCAGCGCGTCGCCCGAACGGGCCGGCGTCGCCCCGGCCATGAGCTCGACCAGGGTCGGGAACTCGTACGTGTGCCCCGCGACGGTGCCGCGCCGCCTCATCGGACGTCCTCCTCCGCCTCGGCCAGCAGCTCGAACTCCTCCTCCGGCGCAGAGGCCACCAGGTGGTGGCGGCTGTAGAGCGCGAAGTAGGCGAGGAAGACGGCGTAGGCGCCGAGGGTCCACAGCGCCGCGGTGACGTCGACGAGGAAGGTGGCGACGACCGCCGCGGCAGCCAGCACGAGCGCGACGCCGGTGGTGGCCACGCCGCCCGGCGTCCGGTACGGGCGTTCCAGGTCCGGCTCGCGGCGGCGCAGCACGATGTGGCTGACCATCATCAGCACGTAGGACACCGTCGCCCCGAAGACGGCCATGTTGAGCAGCATCGCGCCCTGGCCGGTCAGCGAGAGGACGAAGCCGATCGCGCCGGGCACCAGCAGGGCCAGCATCGGCGCCTTGCGGGAGTTGGTCACCGACAGCGCCCGCGGCAGGTACCCGGCGCGGGACAGCGCGAAGGTCTGCCGCGAGTAGGCGTAGATGATCGAGAAGAAGCTGGCGACCAGCCCGAACAGGCCGGCGTAGTTGACCACCCGGGTGAGGGCGTCGGGGGCGTCGGAGCCGGCGAGCGCGTCGACCGGCGGGTTGCCCGAGCCGGCGATCGCCGACGAGCCGGCCGCGCCCGGGGTGAAGACCAGCATCAGGACGGCGAGGACGACGAGCACGCCCATCGCCGCGACGATCCCCCGCGGCATCGAGCGGGCCGGGTCGCGGGCCTCCTCGGCGGCCAGCGGCACGCTCTCCACGGCGAGGAAGAACCAGATCGCGAACGGGAACGCCGCCCAGATGCCGATCAGCCCGTAGGGCAGGAAGGACGAGGCACCCGCCGCGTCGGTGGGCGCGATGTCGAGCAGGTTGCCCGCGTCGAACTGCGGGATGGCACCGGCGAGGAAGATGACCAGCCCGACCAGCGCGATGACCGTGACGACGAACATCGCCTTGAGCGCCTCGCCGACGCCCATCAGGTGGATCCCGATGAACAGCGCGTAGACCGCCAGGTACACCCACCAGCCGTCGGTGATGCCGAACAACCCGAGGGACTCGACGTAGGCGCCGATGAAGGTGGCGATCGCGGCCGGGGCGATGGCGTACTCGATGAGCACCGCGATGCCGGTGGCGTACCCGCCCCACGGCCCCAGCGCCCGCCGGGCGAAGGTGTAGCCGCCGCCGGCGGTCGGCAGCGCCGACCCGAGCTCGGCCAGCCCGAACACCATCGCGGTGTACATCACCGCCATGAGGACGACGGCGACGAGCAGCCCGCCGAACCCGCCCTCGGCCAGCCCGAAGTTCCAGCCGGCGTAGTCCCCCGAGATGACGGCGGAGACCCCCAGCCCCGCCAGCAGGAGCCAGCCCGCCGTGCCGGTGCGCAGTTGCCGCTTGTGCAGGTATCCCTCGTCGACCCGCTCGGCCTCCACCCCCGCGTGGTGGCCCGCACGGCCGCGGGTGCCGGGTTCTGCGGTCATGACAGACCTCCGCGTCGGCCCCCGCAGTCGGGTGGGGTCAGCGTTCTCGCAGCACCGTGCCTGGTCAACCCGCTGGGCGAGGACGGAACACGCTGTTCACCGGCCCGACGCGGGCGGCCCCACCAGCAGCCCCAGGTCGCGGACGTAGACGCCCGTCCCGTGGCCGAACCCCGACACGACCGGCTGCAGCCGCGTGCCCAGCCCGGCCGCCGCGCGGGACAGCGCCGGCGTCGGCAGCCGGACGTCCTCGCCGGACAGCGTGAGCACCAGCCCGGCCGCGACCAGCGCCATGACCGCGACGGTCCCGATGGCGGCCGACAGCCCCAGGTGCTCGGCGACCAGGCCGATGACCGGCGGCCCGCCCAGCAGACCGGTGTAGCCGACGGTCGTGGCCAGCGCGATGCCGCGGGCGCCGCCGAGCACCCCGGCCCGGGCGATCGCCAGCGGGAACACGTTGGCCAGCCCGAGCCCGACCAGCACGAACCCGGCGAGGGCCACCGGCAGGGACGTCGTCGTCACCGCGGCGGTCGCGCCGGCGGCGGCCAGCGCGGCGCCGCCGGTGAGCAGGCGGCGCTCGCCCAGGGCGAGGAGCAGCCGGCTCCCGGCCAGCCGGCCACAGGCCATGGCGAGGGAGAAGCCCGCGTACCCGCCGGCCGCCACGACCGGCGCCGCACCCAGGTCGGTGCGCAGCAGCAGCGCGCCCCAGTCGGTGAGCGCCCCCTCCCCGTAGGCGGTGCAGCCGGCGACGGCGCCCAGCACCACCAGCGCGGCGACGGGCCGGCCGCGCTCGGGCGTCCCGGCGTCGGCGCGGCGGACGGCCACCGCGGCGTCGGCACCGACCAGCGCGGGCGCCGCCCAGGCGGTGAGCAGCAGTCCGGCACAGGCGACGACGACCAGGTGCACGGCCACCCCCGCTCCGGCCGAGGCGAGGCCGCCGAGCACCGCGCCGGCCAGGCCGCCGAAGCTGAACCCGGCGTGCAACCCCGACAGCAGCGGGCGCCCGATCCGGGCCTCGACGGAGACGCCGAGCGCGTTGGCCGCGACGTTGACCATGCCGGTCGCCGCGCCGAAGACCAGCAGCGCTGCGCACAGTGCCGGCACGGAGGTCGCCAGGGCGGGCAGGACGACGGCCAGGCAGACCAGCACCGCGGCCGCCGCGCTGACCAGGCCGGCGCCGAGCCGGGCGCACAGCGCACCGGTCACCTGCATGCACGCCAGGGCCCCGAGGGAGAGGCAGAGCAGGGCGACGCCGAGCGTGCTGTGCCCGGCACCGACCTGCGCGGCCACGTCGGGCACGCGGGCCGCCCAGCTGCCGAACACCGCGCCGTCCAGGGCGAAGAGGGCGGCGACGGCGAGCCGCAGCCGGTCCGGCGACGGTTCGGGCGCGGACGACCGGGCCGAGCGCACGAGGACGGCGACCGGTTCGCGGGCGCGCAGGACGAGGGTGGGAGCGGCCATGGGGACCTCACGGGGAGAGGAGCCGGCCACCGGCGAACGGGCGGCCGCGAGGGACGGGGACGAGCACACGACCTCGGGCACCCGTCCTCCACGGTGCCAGCACCCGCGGGCCGGCGCCGCCCGGACGCGCCCCTCGTCCGCGTGAGGATCGCCACCCCCGAAGGCGCTCGCGTGGCAGACGGCATCTCGGTTGGGCACGATCGTCCTCGACGCCGCCGTGGTTGATGGAGGAGCAGGACCGTGGGGACGCCCGACACGACGCCCGCGCGCGACGACACCGATCTGCTGGCCCTGCTGGCCTCGGGTGGGGACCTCAACTCCTTCCTCGGGGACCTCGTGCACCTGGCCGTGGGGCACACGCCCGCCGCCGAGGCCTGCGGGCTGACCCTCGCCCGCTCCAGCAGCGGGGTGACGGTGCACGCGACCGGACCACTCGCGCAGGAGGCCGACGAGCGGCAGTACCAGGTCGACGACGGCCCGTGCCTGCAGGCGATGCGGGAGGGGGTCGTCGTCCGGGTCACGGACATGGCGGCCGAGCGCCGCTGGGGCCCGTACCCGGAGCTGGCCGCGCAGGCCGGCGTCCGCTCGTCGCTGTCCCTGCCGCTGGACGTCGAGGGCCGCAGCCGCGGCGCGCTGAACCTCTACTCCACCCGGCCTGCCGCCTTCGGCGGCGCGGACGAGGCGACGGCCGGGCGGTGGGCCGCCCAGGCCGCCGGCGCGCTGTCGGTGGCGCTGCGCATCGCCGACGGCGACGACCGGGCCGACCAGTTGCTCGGCGGCCTGGACACCCGGGCGACGATCGGCCAGGCCGTCGGATTGGTCATGGCGCGGGAGCGGTGCACCGCGGAGCAGGCGTTCGCCCTGCTGCGGGTCTCCTCCCAGCGGCGCAACGTCAAGCTGCGCGAGGTCGCCGCCGCCCTCGTCGCGGCGTTCGAGGCCGAGCTGCCGGAGCGCCCCGACCGCTGGTGAGCGGCGCTCAGACCGCCCGCCAGGGTCCCTTCACCGCGTTGCCCTCGGGGCGGGAGGCGAAGACGTTGCCCTCGGTGGGCGCGGCGTCGTCCCCGGCCAGTGCGAAGGTGCGGAACAGCGGGCCGACGAGCGCGTCGTAGAGCCCGGGCAGGAGCCGGAAGCCCGCGACGACGACGGAGTTGGCGACGCCGGACTGCACCAGCCGCCGCGGCCGGTCCAGCCGCGCCACCACCGCCCGGGCCACACGCTCGGCCGTGTAGACCGGCGGGGGCGGCCGTCCGGTGCTGCCCGCCCACGTCGCGCCCTGGTAGTAGATCGGGGTGTTGACCCCGCCCGGGGCGACCGCGGAGACGTGCACCCCGGGGGCGTCCCGGATCTCCTGCTGCAGGGTGCGCACGAGGGCCAGCTGGCCCCACTTGGCCGCCGCGTAGGTGCCCATCTGGGGTGCGGTGACCGACCCGAGCAGCGAGTTGACCACCACCAGGTGGCCGGCCCCCTGGCGGCGGAACACCGGCAGCACGGACCGGGCGACGTTCGCGGTGCCGTGCACGCCGGTGTCCACGACGGCCTCGAAGACCTCCCGCGGCACGTCCTCGATGCGCCCGTAGGCCATCGTCTGCGCCGCGTGGACGACGACGTCCAGCCGGCCGAACCGGTCGAGCGCGGTGTCGACCACCCGCTGCAGCGCGTCGGCGTCGGTGACGTCGGCGGGGCAGACGAGCACCTCCGCGGCGCCCCGCTCCCGCGCCTCCGCCGCGGCCTCCTCCAGCGGGCCGCGGCCCCGGGCGACGAGCACCAGGCGGGCGCCGCGGCCGGCCAGGTCGTGCACCGTCGCGCGGCCGATGCCACTGGAGGCGCCGGTGACGAGGACGGTCAGGGCGTCAGGCGGCGGCATGGGTCTCCTCGGGCTGGGGCCGAGGGCACCGTGCTGCGCTGGACCGCCCCGGCTCGACGTGCACCGGCCCCTACCCTCGCCGCGCGGCGCTCATGCGGGGCCGTCGGGCAGCGCGTCGTACAGCCAGCCCGGGCCGGTGACGGCCGCGCCCTCCGGCAGCCGCGCCCGCAGGCCGCGGTCGGCGGTGACCACCAGCAGGGGGACGCCCTGGGCGGCGAGCAGGGCGGCGCGGTCGGCGAGGGCGTCGTCGCCGCTGCCGGGGGCGCGCACCACGGTGACGCCGTCGGGCACGCGGGCGTCGCGCGCCGCCCCCTCGACGACCACCACGAGCTCCCGGACCAGCAGCGTGCCGCCGCCCGGCGCGTCCACCCGGCGGCCGGCGAGGGGGGCCAGGCGCCGCAGCAGGCGGGTGGTCGCGCCGGCGCGGTCGCGCCACCAGCCGTCGGGACGGGCGCCGAGCACGTTGGCCACGTCGACCAGCAGGACCGTCATCGCACCCCTCCCCGGTCGGTTCCGATGGTGCCCCTCCTCCCGGCGGGTGACCGCTGTTTGCGCCGATCGGGCGCGGGAACCGACCGGTACGTCCCCGCGCCGGTGGGCGCGGACCCGCCCGGAGGAGGGGCCCATGGCCAGCAGCGACCGGACCGCCCACGACCACGACGCCACCCGCGACGGCGCCTCGGCGACCCGGGGCCTGGCCCGCGACGCGGTGGCCGCCCAGCGCTCCCGGTTCGGCGGCGTCAAGTGGGGGGCGGCGTTCTTCGGGTGGCTGTCGGCCAACGGGCTGGCGGTGCTGCTCATCGCGCTTCTGTCGGCCGCCGGCGTCGCCCTCGGCCTCACCCAGGGTCTGGAGTCAACGGACGACGCCACGGCGCAGGCCGACACCATCGGGCTGGCCGGCGCGATCGCGCTGCTGGTCGTGCTCTTCCTCGCCTACCTCGCCGGCGGGTACGTGGCCGGGCGCATGGCCCGGTTCGACGGGCTGCGGCAGGGCATCGCCGTCTGGCTGATCGGGCTGCTCGTCGTCGTGGTGCTGTCGGTCGCCGGGTACCTGCTGGGCCGCGAGTACAACGTGCTCGAGGCGCTCAACCTGCCGCGCATCCCGATCGACGAGGGCACCGCCACCACGGCCGGGATCCTCACCCTGGTCGCCATGGTCGTGATCACGCTGGTCGGCGCCGTCGTCGGCGGCATGCTCGGCACCCGGTACCACCGGAAGATCGACCGGGCCGGCTTCGCCGCCTGAGCCGAGCCGAGGGGGCTGCCGGGTGTCTCCGGCCGCTCCTACGCTGCGGGCCATGTGCCGGAACATCCGACCGCTGGCCAACTTCGAGCCCCCGGTGACCGACGAGGAGGTCCAGGCCGCCGCGCTGCAGTACGTACGGAAGATCAGCGGCACGACCCGGCCGTCGCGCGCCAACGTCGAGGCGTTCGACCGCGCCGTCGCCGAGGTGGCCGAGGCATCGGCCCGGCTGCTGGGCACCCTGGTGACGACGGCGCCGCCGAAGGACCGCGCGGTCGAGGCCGCCAAGGCGCGACAGCGGGCGGCCGTGCGGTACGGGAGCTGACCACCGGCTCCGTTGTGCGCAACCGGTGTGGGAGCCGGACACCCGGGTATCCCGGAACTCCCTCGACCTCGTCCCCCCGGAGCGCAGCCATGGCTCGCAACACCCTCTCCCGCACCCTGCACGACGTCGGCCTGTCCGCCTGGTTCGGCGGCACCCTCGCCAACGCCGTCGCCCTCAACGCCGCGGCCGCGGAGGCCGGCGGGGACCGCGCCACGGGGCGGGTGGCCAACGCGGGGTGGGACCGCTGGACCCCGGTCAACGCGGTGGCGATCGGCGCCCACCTCACCGGCAGCGTCGGTCAACTGCTCGGCAACCGCGGCCGCGTGGCCCGCCAGCAGGGCGTCGCCGGCATGAGCGTGCTCAAGACCGCCCTGACGCTGGCCGCGCTCGGCGTGACCGCCTACAGCCGGGTCCTGGGTCAGACGGTGTCCAACGCCGGGGCCGTGCCGTCGCGGTCGGGCACCAAGCCGGCCAGGCGCACCAAGGCGGTCAGGACGGAGGTCGCCGCCGCCCAGGAGCAGTTGGACCGCCTGCAGTGGGTCGTGCCGGCCCTGACCGGTGCCCTCGTGGCGGTGAGCTCCTACGCCGGGGAGCAGCAACGGCCCAGCGAGGTCGCCCGGGGTGTCGCCCAGCGCTGACGTCCCCGTCCCGCCACGTTCCGGGAGCCCCGTCGACCCGGACCGTGCCGCCCGGCCGCGACACCGACGGTCCGAGGCGCTGATCGCACCCGGTCAGCTGCGGCCGACGTCCCCGGGGTCCGGCGTCCGGAACGGCGGATCGCTCGACCGGCCGCCGTCGTGGTCCGGGGGCGGCGCCTCCTCGGGCCGGTCGGGCTCCTCTCCCCCGACGCCGAAGCCCTCGGCCGGCGGTGGCGCGCCCGCCCCGGGGTCGGCGGCCGGGATGCCGTCGTCCTCGCCGCCGAGGTTCGGCTCCATCGGTGTCCACGTCGACATCGCGCTCTCCTCACCCGCCCGGGTGGACGGGCGGTCCCCGCGGCATACCCGGGCCCGGTTGGGGGCAGCATCACCAGCCAGGTGAACGCCGGATGAACACGTCGGGCGGGAGACGGCATGGCGGAGACGCGGGCAGCGCAGCACGACGGCGGGTCGACGGGCGAGAGCCGCAAGGAGCGGGTCGACCGGGAGCTTCTGGAGCTGCTCAACGAGCTGCGGGTTGCCCTGCCCGGGGTGCAGTTCCTCTTCGCGTTCCTGCTGGTCGTCCCGTTCCAGCAGGGGGGCGCGGACCTGACCGAGTTCCAGCGGGACGTCTACTTCGTGACCCTGCTGGCCGCCGCGATCACGACCGGGCTGCTGATCGCACCCGCCGCCCAGCACCGCGTGCTGTTCCGGCAGCACGACAAGGAGAACCTCCTGCGGCGCAGCCACCGGTCGGCGTTCCTCGGGCTCATCGTGCTGGCGATCGCGATCTGCTCGGCCGTGCTGCTCGTGACCGACGTGGTCTTCGACCTGACCCTGGCGTGGGTGACCACGGGGATCGTGGCCGCCCTGCTGGCGTGGTGGTGGATCGCCGTCCCGTTCTGGCAGCGGGCGCACGCGAGGCAGGACTCGCCGCCGGAGAACGGGGAGCGCTGACCGGGGACTCCGCTCAGTCCCGCAGCGCCTCGGCGACGCGGTGGACGTCGCGCCGACCCTTGCCGTGGTCGATGAGCGTCGACCCGGTCAGCAGCCGGAACGGGATGCCGAACACGAACAGGACGAGCCCGTGGCTGCGGAGCGCACGCACGGCACGGATCCTGGCCGGACGGATCCGGCGGTGCCGGGTCGAGGACGCCTCGTGCACCCGGGGGGGTGCGTCCCCCGGTGCCCGAGCGCCCGGCAGATGGCCTCCACGACGGCGTCCGGCTCCTCGTGCTCCCAGAACCGGAGGACCCGCCAGCCGGCCGCCCTGAGGCGGGCGTCGGTGCGGCGGTCTCGGGCGACGTTGCCGGCGAGCTTGGCCATCCACCACTCCCGGTTCGCCCGCGGCAGGTGTCCGCAGGCCGGGCAGGCGTGCCAGAAGCAGCCGTCGAGGAAGACGACGAGGCGCCGGCCCTTCCACACGATGTCCCCGCGCGCCCGGGTCTCGGGACCGGGCCGGACGTCGACGCGGAAGCGCACGCCCCGGGCGTGAAGTCCCCGCCGGACGGCGAGCTCGTGCGAGGTGTCGCGGCGCGGCTGCTTCCGGAACCGGGCCGCCACCACGTCGGAGGACGCCGGTGGCGCGGGACCCGGTCCACCGCGACACGGGTCGGGCTCGTCCGCTGCGGACATCCACCCTCCTCAGCCGGGTCCGACGCCGCGTGCCGCGGTGGACGGTCGAGGACCTCCGGCGGCCGGTCGCCTAACCTGCGCCTCGTGAGCTCGCCGGTGGTCGTGGATGCCGCACCGCCACGGGAGGCTCGCCGGACCCGCACGCGGTGGACGCCGGTCGAACTGCTGCCGCCCCTGGTGGTCACCGTCCTCGGCACGGTGCTCCTGCTGCCGGGGCACGGCCTGTGGTTCGACGAGCTGTTCACGGCGGAGGTCGGACGGCTGCCGTTCCGGGAGATCGTCGCCGCGGTCGTCGGCGGCAGGGGGACGACGAGCTACCTGGTCGACGTGCCGCCGTCGTACAACGCCCCCTACTACCTGGTCGTGCACGCGTGGGCCTCGCTGCCCGGGCTCGGCGGGGACACCTCGCTGCGCGTGCTGTCGCTGCTGGCCACCGCGGGCGGGTTGGCGCTGGTGACCCGGGCGGTCACCCGGCTGGCGTCCCGGTCGATGGGCGTGCTGGCCGGTGTGGTGCTGGCGGCCAGCCCGCTGGTGCTGGAGCAGGCGGTGGAGGCCCGCAGCTACGGACTGGTCGTGCTGGCCACCGGTGGCGCGGCGCTGGGGTTGGTGCGGTGGCTGCAGGGGGCGCCGCGCGGGCTGCTGCTGTTCGGCCTGGCCGGCGCCGGCATGGGGCTGATGCACTGGTACGCGGTCACGGTGCTGGCTGCGTTCGTCGTGGCCGCACTGCTGCTGCGTGGCCGGCGGGCACTGCCGGTCGTGCTCATCGGGGCGGCCGCCGTCGTCCCGGCCGCCGGGCTGGTGGCGGTCAACCTGCTCAACGGCACCGGGGCCCGCAACGCCGAGCACCTGCGGGACACCGGCGGCACGCTGGCCGACCTCGCCGTCGAGGCGTGGGCCGGGGGCCGGACTCCCCTGCTGTACCTCGCTGTGGGGCTGGCCGTGCTCGGGGCGGTGCGAGCGCCCGGTCTGCGCGTCGTCGGGACCTGCTGGGTGCTGGTCCCGCTCCTGCTGCTGCTCGGCGCCGAGCTGGTGCGGCCGGTGTACCTGCCCCGCTACCTGCTCGCCGGGCTGCTCGGGCTCGGCGTGCTCGCCGCCGCCGGCGCGATGGCGGTACCGCGGACCGCGCGGGCACCGGTGGCCGCTCTCCTGGTGGCCTGCGCCCTGCTGGCCAGCTCGCCGCTGGCCGTTCGGGAGCCGCGTGAGCGCGCCGACGAGGTGGTGGCCTACCTCGCTGCGCAGCACCGTCCCGGCGAGCCGGTCGTGGCGGCCGACCAGCGGTCGGCGACCGGGCTGGACCACTACGTCCGGACGACCGCGCCGCAACTGCGGGCCGACGTGGCCCTGCCCCCGGACGACGCACCGGGCTCGGCCGACCGGGTGTGGTTGATTCGCCGGATCATCGACGGCGCTCCGGTGCCCACCGACGACGACGAGATCCTCGCCTCCGCCGGGCTCCGGATGACCGACGAACGGTCCTTCCCCGCCGGCAAGACCGACCTCGTCGTGCAGCTCTGGGAGCGCTGAGCCGGACGCGCGGTGGGGCACGCCGGTTCGCGCTGTCCGCGTCGGCGGTGTCATGCGGCGGTGAGCAGTGGTGGGCCGATCACGATCTCGGTGCCGTCGGGTCGCCAGGTGCGCCAGCGGCCGTCGGGTTGTCGGTGCACGCGGAAGCCGTGGTGGACCTTGGTGTGGTGCCGTTCGCACAGCAGCGCGGAGTTGGCCAGGGTGGTCTGGCCGCCGTTGATCCACTCCCGCAGGTGGTGCACGTCGCACCAGAAGGTGGGCGCCTGGCAGCCGGTGAACACACATCCCCGGTCGCGGGCCTCCACCGCCTTGCGCAGGTGTGGGGGCACGACGCGTTTGTCCCGGCCGAGGTCCAGCGGGGTGCCGTCGGGGGTCATCACGATCCGGGAGACGGCCGCGTCGCAGGCCAGCCAGCGGGCGCGGGCGGCGGAGATCGCGGTCCCGAAGCCGGTCTCGGCGGCGCCGGGGGCGGCCTTCGGGTCGATCAGGTCGGCCAGGTCGATGCGCACCATCACCTGCGGCTTGACGGTGCGCAGCACCGGCAGGCTCCCGGACGCGAGGGCGTTGTCGCACAGCTGCACCAGCGCGTCGCCCAGCTGCTGGGCGCGGGTGCGGGTGTCCCCGGCGCCGCGGCCGGCCTGCACCAGGGCCTCCAGGGCGGTGCAGAACCTCTCCCCGCCGACGGCGTCGAGCTCGACCCGGGCGGTGAGGCCGCCGTCGGCGTGCCGGGCGAGCCACACCGCCCGGGTCTCGGTGGGATCGGGCTCGGCCCCGTCGGGCTCCAGCCGGGCCAGGTAGTGCCCCACGGCCAGGGTCAGCTTCTGGTACGGCAGATCCTTGGCCACGGAGGTCAGGGCGGTGTCGACCTCGGCCAGGTCCACGCCCTGCTCGGCGGCCGCGGCCAGCCGGTCGTCCTTGGTGATCGGGGCGATGACGGCGACCTGCTCGGCCGCGACATCTCCGGCGGCGCAGGCCTCCGCGAGCGCCGGCAGCTGCGCCAGCGCCCGCCCGCCGCGCACCACCCGCGCCGCGGCCGTGCCGGACAACCGGGCGTGCCCGCGCAACCACGACTGCATGCTCTTGAGCCCGTCGTGCGCGGCGGCCTGGCGGGCGTCGGCGGTGCGCACGGTGCGGGCCAGCTCGGCGTCCAGGCGGTTGCGGGACGCAACGAGCGCGGCGGTGCGGTCCAGCAGCTCCCCGTCAGACAGTGCGTGGAGGCCGTCGCCGGCGAGGGCGTCCAGCACCGACGACAAGCCGTCCACGACACCTCCCGCCGCCTTCGATCAGGTGTTCGAAGTCTATCCCGGCGAGAAGGCGCAGACCACGCGAATCCCCAGCTCAGAGCCATGTCCACAGATCACGAAGGCGTCTTGCGGAGGCTACGGAGATGCCCTCCACGTCGCCGCGCCAGGAGGCCCTCGCGGGCGCGGCACTGGGGTCGCGTCACCACCGTCGCGGCGCGCGGCTGTGCCGCCCGGCCACCGCAGCCGCCGAGCGAAGCCTCTCGAGCAGGTCAGCGGCGTTGCCGCAGGGCCCACACCAGGGAGCGGGCCGACTGCGCGAGGCGGTCCCGGCTGCTCCAGGCGGAGCGGCCCTCCGGCCGCCGGTCCCGCGCCACGGGCACGCTCGTGACCGGCCGGCGGGTGGCGCCGACGGCCAGCACGACGCTCGGCGCACCGCCGCCGAGCACGGCCGCCACGACCGCCTCGCGCACCTCCGGACCCATCGCGAGGAAGGCGCCGGCGTCCGGCGGCAGCCCGGTGAGCCGGGCGGCCAGCCGGCGGTGCACCGTCCCGCTCAGCCGGCGGGCCGCCGACTCGTAGGCGCCGCGGCGTCCGGCGAAGACGGCGTCGACGTCGCCGAGGGCGAGCCGGTCCAGCAGTACCGGCACCGCCTCCGGAGGGTCCTGCAGGTCGGCGTCGAGGCACACCCAGACGTCGGCGTCGGGCTCGGCCGCGAGGCCGTGGGCCAGCGCGGCGTGCTGGCCGCCGTTGACGGTGAGCCCGGAGACCGCGACGCGGGGGTCGGCGGCGCTGAGCGCCGAGGCGACCCGCACGCTGTCGTCGGGCGAGGCGTCGATGACCAGCCGCAGCCGCCAGTCCCGGCCGGCCAGCGCGGCGGCCACCCGCTGCGCGAGCGGGGCCAGTGTCGCCTCGTTGCGGTACACGGGGACGACGACGGCGACGCGCGGACCGCTCATCCCCCGGCAGCCCACGTCAGCGCCAGGCCCTCGGCCAGGTCCACGGTCGGCGTCCAGCCCAGCAGCGCCGCGGCGAGCGACGGGTCGCTGACCCAGCAGTCGGTGTCCCAGTCCCGTCCCGGGTGCGCACCCGGTGCTGTGGCGATCGGCCGGCCGGTGACCCGCGCGGCGACCGCGACGAGCTCCTCGGTGGCGGTCTGCACGCCGGTGCCGATGTTGAGCACCTGCCCCGGCGGCAGGTCGTCGGCGAGCGCGGCGCGCAGGCAGGCGTCGACGACGTCGCCGACCCACACCCAGTCCCGCCGGCTGACCCGTGCCGGCAGCGGGACGACGGCGCCGCTGCGGGCCGCCGCCAGCACCACGGGGACCAGCCGCGTCGGGTGGTCCCCGGGGCCGTACACCTGGAACGCCCGCAGCACCGCCGTCCGCACCCCGCGCTCGGCGCCGGCGGCCTGCAGCAGCAGCGAGCCGGCGGCCTTGGTGGCGCCGAAGAAGCCGCGGGGCCGCAGCGGGGCGTCCTCGGTCAGCGGCGCCGCGCCGGCGCCGTACTCGGTGGATGAGCCCAGCCGCACCACGGCGCGGCAGCGGTCCGGCAGGGCGTCGACCAGCCACGGGCTGGTGTTGACCGCCACCGTGGCCGCCCGCTCGGCGGCCGTCGCCTTCGCCCGGCCGGCGGCGAGGGAGAAGACGACGTCGGGGTCGGCGTCCCGCACCGCCGCTGCCGCGGCCAGCGGGTCGGCGAGGTCGGCCCGGGCCCGGGTCAGCGGGACGACGTCCCAGCCCTCGGACCGCAGCCGGACGACGAGGTGGCGGCCGACGAAGCCCCCGGCGCCGGTGACCAGCGCCCTCACGCCGGCTGCGCCTCCGGGACGCCGGTCACCGCGGCCACGAAGGCGGCCCGCCGTCCGGCGGCCTCCTCGGGGGTGGCGGCGCGCAGGTCGTCCAGCGCGGCGTGCAGCCGCGGCACCTCGACGAACGGGTCGCGGCCGGCCATGTCGGCGATGAAGGAGCGGCGCAGGAAGGTGAACCCGGTGTCCATGCGGAGCAGCTCGGCGGCCAGCAGCATCCCCGGCACGGGGAACCCGCCCCCGGGCAGGGTCAGCCCAGCGACGCCGAAGGGCCGGTCGGTGACCGTGGCGCGGACGGCGTCCACGGTGCCGTCGACCAGCGGGGTGAACAGCTGCGTCGCGCCGCGGTCGATGCGCAGGTCGTTGAGGCCCACGTAGACCCGCGACAGCGGCCGCCGGGCCAGCTCGTCGGCGCGGGCGACGGCGTCCTGCGTCTCGATCAGGATGCCCAGGCCGCAGCGTCCGGCGACGCGGTCCAGGGTGCGGTCGACCTCCTCGGTCGTGCGGACCATTGGCAGCATGAGCTCGTCCGCGCCGCGGGCCACCGCGTCATCGACCTCGGCCGCCGTCCAGGGGCCGTACCCGTTGAGCCGGCACAGCAGCCGCCCGTCGGTGGCGGCCCGCATGCGGCTGAGGTCCGCGGGGGTGTCGGCGTTGATCTGGGTGCCCTCGCCGGCCTGCCGGCGGTACTTCCCGCGGCGCTCCCAGTCGACGACGATGCCGGCCGCGCCGGCGGCGACCACGTCGGCGCCCCACGTCGGGTCCACGGAGAAGAGGAAGAGGTCCACGCGGGTGAGCTTAGGCATGCCTAAGCCGTCTGCACGACCCCGCCCACGGGGAACGGCAGCCCGGCGCCGACGACGCGCACCGACACGTCGTCCCCCGCCGACGGCAGGTCCCGGCCCTCCAGCCGGGCGCTGAACGCGGGACCGGCGTGCAGCTCCAGCCGGACCCGGGCGTCGTGGCCGAAGAAGTCCACCCCGGCCACCCGCGCCGTCGGGCCGCCCGCACCGGGGACGCCCAGCCGCAGCTGCTCGGGCCGCAGCAGCACCCGCGCGGGCCCGTCCGGGCACGGCCGGTCCAGGGGCAGGACGCCGAGCACCGAGTGCGCCTGCCCGCCGCGGACCTCGGCGTCCAGGACGACGGACTCGCCCACGAAGGTCGCGACGTCGAGGTCGAGGGGGCTGCGGTAGAGGGTGCGCGGATCGGCCAGCTGCACCAGCCGGCCGCCGCGGAGGACGGCCACCTCGTCGGCCATCGACAGCGCCTCGGCCTGGTCGTGGGTGACCAGCACCGCGGTCGCCCCCGAGGCGGTCAGCGCCTCGGCCACCGCCTGCCGCGTCTCCTCCCGCAGCGACGCGTCGAGGGAGGAGAACGGCTCGTCGAGCAGCACCAGGGAGGGTCGGGGCGCCAGTGCGCGGGCCAGCGCCACGCGCTGCTGCTGGCCGCCGGAGAGCTGGTGCGGCGAGCGCAGCGCCAGGCCTGCGTCGAGGCCGACGAGGGCGAGCAGCTCCGCCACCCGGCCGGGGTCGCGGCGCTGCCGACGCGGCAGGCCGAAGGCGACGTTGCCCGCGACGCTCAGGTGCGGGAACAGCCCGCCCTCCTGCGGCACGAACCCGATCCGCCGGCGGCGCGCGGCGACGCTGCGGCCGGGCCCGGCGACCAGTCGCCCGCCGAGCTCGATCGTGCCGGTGTCGGGGTCGTCGAAGCCGGCGATGAGCCGCAGCAGCGTCGTCTTGCCGCACCCCGAGGGGCCCAGCAGCGCGGTGAGGCCGCCCTCGCGCACGTGCAGGTCGACGCCGGTGAGCACCGGGGTCGACCCGTAGGACCTCGTCACACCGGTGACGGTCAGCGAACTCATGTGGTCAGACCTCTACGGACGTCTCGGGACAGCAGGACGGTGGCCGGCGCCGACAGCAGCACCATGACGACGGCGTAGGGCGCGGCCGCCCCGTACTCCAGGGCGCTGCTGGCCGACCAGAACGCCGTCGCCAGCGTCGTCGTCCCGGTGGGGGCGAGTAGCAGAGTGGCGGTCAGCTCGGTGACCACCGCGAGGAACACCAGCGCGGCGCCGGCGCCGATGCCCGGCGCGAGCAGCGGGAGCGTCACCCGGCGCAGCCGGTCCGGAGCCGAGGAGCCGAGGGACGCCGCCACGTCGTCGTAGAGCCGGGGCGACTGCTCCACCGCGGAGCGCACGGTGACGATCGCCCGCGGCAGGAACAGGATCGCGTAGGCGGCCAGCAGCACCGGCACCGTCTGGTAGATCCACGGCGTCACGTCGATGGCGATGGTGACCAGCGCGAGCGCGATGACGATCGCCGGCACCGAGCTGCCCAGGTAGGTGCTGCGCTCCAGCAGCGTCGCCACCCGGCCGCGGGCGCGCACCGCCAGCCAGCCGGTGGGCAGCGCCATCGCGGTGGTGACGGCGGCGGCCGCGGCGGCCAGCCCGAGCGTCGTCCCCGTGGTGGCGACCAGGGCGCCCACCTCCGGGTCGGTGGACGAGCCGCGGACCAGCCACGTGGCCAGGCTGCCCAGCGGCACCGCCAGCGAGAGCCCGACCAGGGCGGTCAGGCCCAGCAGCGCGGGGACGGTGAGCGCGCCCAGCCGCACCGGCCGGCCGGGCCGGGCCACGCCCGCGCCGGTGCGGGCGTAGCCGTGCCGGCCGCGCAGCCGCACCTCGGCCAGCAGCAGCGCGAGGCACAGCAGCACGAGGACGCCGGCCAGCGTGGTGGCGCCCGGCCCGTTGAAGGTCGCCCGGTACTGGTCGTAGATCGCGGTGGTGAAGGTCGCGTAGCGCAGCATCTGCAGGGCGCCGAACTCCGCCAGCACGTGGAGCGCGACCAGCAGGCTGCCGCCGAGCAGCGCCACCCGCAGCTGGGGCAGCTGCACCCGCCGGAACACCGCCCAGCCGGACAGGCCCAGGCCGCGGGCGGTCTCCTCGAGGGCCGGGTCCAGCCCACGGAAGGCGGCGACCACCGGCAGGTAGACGAACGGGAAGTACGACAGCGTCACGACCAGCAGCGCACCGGCGTAGGTGTCCAGCCCCGGGAGCAGCGAGATCCACGCGTAGCTGTTGACGAACGCCGGCACCGCCAGCGGCGCGACCAGCAGCACGTGCCAGGCCCGCCGTCCGGGCAGGGCGCTCCGCTCGACCAGCCACGCCGCGCCCACCCCCAGGACGGCGCACAGCAGCACCGTCCCGCCGGCCAGCCGGGCGGTGTTCCACAGCAGCTCCCCCACCCGCGGCCGGAACACCAGCTCCTGGATGCCGCTCCAGCCCACCTCGACGGTCGAGACGACGATGTAGGCCAGCGGCAGCAGGGTCAGCGCGGCGACGGCCGCGGCGAGCACCAGCGTGACCGGCGTGCGGCGCACCGCGGAGCGCGGGCGGCCTCGCCCCGGGACGGCCGGCCGGGTCGGCGTCGCGGGAGCGGGCGGTGCGGGAGCGCTCAGAGCAGCCCCACCTCCTGCATGAGCTCGGTGACCCGCTGCTGGTCCAGCGACCCCGGGTCGACGTCCGGCGCCTGCAGGTCCGCGAGCGGCGGCAGCACGTCGGCGGAGGCGACGCCGTTCCCGACGGCGTACTCCAGCGCGGAGCTCTCGGCCAGCTTCTGCTGGGCCTCCGGGCTGGTGAGGTAGGCGACCAGCTGCTGCGCCTGCTCCGGCTGGTCGGAGGAGGCCAGCACGCCGGCCCCGGAGACGCTGACGAAGGCGCCCGGGTCCTGGTTGCGGAAGAGGTGCAGCCGCGCGTCGTCGCCCTTGAGCGCGTTCTCGGCCTGGTCGCGGTACCAGTAGTAGTGGTACATGACACCGGCGTCGATCTCGCCCTCGTCGGCGGCGACCATGACCGCGGTGTTGCTCTGGTACACGGAGGCGTTGCGCTCGAGGCCCGCGAGCCAGGCGCGGGTGGCGTCCTCACCGCGCAGCGCGAGGACGGCGCTGACGATCGCCTGGAAGTCCGGCCCGCCGGCGGCGATGCCGACGCGGCCCTCCCACCGCGGGTCCGCGAGGTCGAGGATCGAGGCGGGCAGCTCGGCCTCGGGCAGCTGCGCCGGGTTGTAGACCAGCACGGTGGAGCGGGCGGCGAAGCCGGTCCAGGTGCCCGACGCCGGCCGGTACGGCTGCCCGACCTGGTCGAGGGTCGCCTGGTCCAGCGGCGCGAGCAGCCCCTCGTCGTCCAGGATGTCGATCGACGGGCTGTTCTCGGTGAGGAAGACGTCGGCCGGCGACGCCTCTCCCTCCTGGACGATCTGGTTGGCGAGCTCGGCGTCGTTCGCGTCGCGGAACTCCAGCTCGATGCCGGTCTCGGCGGTGAAGTCCTCGAGCATGGTGCGGACCAGGCTCTCGTGCTGGGCGCTGTAGACGGTCAGCGTCTCCGCGTCGCCCGCGGCTTCCGAACCGCAGCCGCTGAGCACCCCCGCGAGGGTCAGTGCCGCAGCAGTCGTCCGCCCGAGCCTGTTCACGCACACGCCTCCGAAGATAGGCAAGCCATACCTGACCAGAAGGTGTACCACGGACGGCCGCCGCGGCGTGGGCTACAACTGACGTCGTGCACCCCGCTCCGACCCTGCCCATGCGGACCGCCCGCTTCGCCGAGCTCACCCCGTTCGAGGTCTATGCCCTGTGCCGGCTGCGGGTCGACGTGTTCGTGGTGGAGCAGCAGTGCCCCTACCCGGAGCTGGACGGCCGGGACGCCGAGCCCGCGACGGTGCACCTGTGGTTCGAGGACGACGGCGCGGTCGCGGCCACCATCCGGGTGCTGGACGACGGCGGCACCCGCGCGATCGGGCGGGTCGCGACCGCGGCGACGCACCGCGGGCGCGGGCTGGCCGCCGACCTCATCCGCGCCGGCATCGACCTGTCCGAGGGGTACCCGATCACGCTCGGCGCGCAGGCCCACCTGGAGGGCTGGTACGAGCGGTTCGGCTTCCGGCGCAGCGGTCCCGGCTACGTCGAGGACGGCATCCCGCACGTGCCGATGCGCCGTGAACCCTGATCCCCGGGGCGGCGCCGACCTGGTGCACACGGCGGCGACCCGCCTGGAGGACCTGGCCGCCCGCACGACCCCCGGCGACTGGCGGGCCGGCGGGCTGCTGGCCAGCCGGCCCGAGGTGGTCGCCCACCTGCCCGGCGGCGGCACCGAGCACGTGGCGGAGGCACGGGCCGGGACAGCCCCCTGGATCACGGCGCTGTCGCCGGCGCTCGCGGCCCCGCTCGCCGCGTGGCTGCGGGCGGCTGCCGCCGGACCGGTGGACCCGGCCGCCGAGGCGTTCGCGCGGGCCCTGCTGGAGCGGTTGTCCCCGTGAGCCCGCGGGGAGGCCCGGGTCCCCCGTGACACCGGGTCTCCCCGCGGTGTCCGCCCATTCTACGAAACGACCTCGTTCTGTATGACGTGCGGGCGGAGCTGCGGTGGACACCCCGCCGTCCGCGGCGCACGCTCCGCCCGTGCCCGCCGAGCGCCGCGCCTTCGCCCACGACGCCGTCCTGGACCTGCCGGCCGGCGGCGACGAGCGGGCTCCCGGCGGCGCGGTCACGATCGCCCTCTGCGGCAGCTGGACCCACGACCCGCCCTGCCCGCTCGCGCCGCACCACACCGCGGCGGCTCGCGACGGTGACCACCTGCAGGTGCGGGTGCTGTTCGCGGCCGACCCGGCGGACGAGGCGCGGGTGCGCGGCCTGGTCGAGGAGGCGCTGGCCCGCGGGGAGTGCGTGGGACCCGACGGCGTCCGCACCTCGTGGCGGCTGGTAGGCGCGTCGGCCTCGCCGGTGCGGGCGGAGGAGACGGCGCACGCCGAGCGACTCACGCGCTCCTGACCGCAGCTCACCCGCACCCGGCGGCCCGGTGCAGCAGCAGCGCGCGTTCCCGCTCGTTGCGGGTCAGCGACGCGGCCCGCTCGAACTCCCGCCGCGCCTCCCGCCCGCGGCCGAGCTGCAGGAGCAGGTCCCCACGGGCGGCGGGCAGCAGGTGGTAGCCGCGCAGCGCCGGCGCACCGGTGAGCTCGTCGACGAGCTCGAGCCCGGCCGCAGGGCCGTAGGCGCGCGACACCGCGACGGCGCGGTTGAGCTCGACCACCGGGGAGGGCAGCAGCTCGGCCAGCGCCTCGTAGAGCGCGGCGATGCGCACCCAGTCGGTCTCCTCGGCGGTGCGGGCGCGCGCGTGGCAGGCCGCGATCGCCGCCTGCAGCCCGTAGGGCCCCAGGCCCGTCCCGGTGCCTTCGGCGCGTCGCAGCGCGGCCAGGCCGCGGCCGATGAGCACGTGGTCCCAGCGGCCGCGGTCCTGGTCGGGCAGCAGCACCGGCTCGCCGTCCGGGCCGGTGCGGGCGCGCACCCGCGAGGCCTGTAGCTCCATGAGCGCGACCAGCCCGTGCACCTCGCCCTCCGCCGGGGTCAGCGCGGCGAGGACGCGCCCGAGCCGCAGCGCCTCCTGGCAGAGCTCGGGCCGGGTCCACGACTCCCCCGCCGTCGCCGCGTAGCCCTCGTTGAACACCAGGTAGACGACCTCGAGCACGGAGGAGAGCCGGGCGGCGAAGTCGGGGCCGGCGGGCATCTCGAAGGGCACCCGGGCGGCGGCGAGGGTGCGCTTGGCCCGCACGATCCGCTGCGCGACGGTGGCCTCGGGCACGAGGAAGGCCCGGGCGATCTCGTCGGTCGTGAGGCCGCCGATCAGCCGCAGGGTCAGCGCGACCCGGGCCTCGCGGGAGAGCACCGGGTGGCAGGCGATGAAGACCAGCCGCAGGACGTCGTCCTCGACCACCTCGTCCAGCGCCGCGGCCCGGTCCGGCTCGTCGGCCTCGGCCAGCTCGCGGCCGAGCTCGGCGGTCTTGCGCTCCAGCCGCTCCGCGCGCCGGAAGACGTCGACCGCGCGGTGCTTGGCCGTGGCCATCAGCCAGGCGGCCGGGTTGTCGGGAACGCCGGTCCGCGGCCACCGTTCGAGCGCGGCGACCAGGGCCTCCTGGGCCAGGTCCTCCGCCAGCCCGACGTCCCCGGTGACGCGGGTGAGGGCGGCGACGAGCTTGGCGGACTCGATCCGCCACACGGCCTCGACCACACGGGAGGTCGTCGTCCCGCTGCTCACCGCCGCCCCCGCCCAGACGCTCGGACGCTCAGGCCCGCTGCTGCTCCACGGCGGCCCGGATCCGGTCCTCCTGCTCACGGAGCTCCGGGGTGTAGGCCTCGCCGAACTCGTCGGCCTCGAACACCTGCCGGACCTCCACCTCGCCGTCGCGGAAGGGGATCCGCTTGACCCACTCCAGCACCTCCTCGAGGGAGCTGACCTGCAGGATCCAGTAGCCGGCCACCAGTTCCTTGGTCTCGGCGAACGGGCCGTCGACCACGGTGGTCCTCCCGTCCTGCGCGTAGCGGACCCGGAAACCGCGGGAGCTGGGGTGCAGGCCCTCGCCGGCGAGCATGACGCCGGCCTTGGCCAGCTCCTCGTTGTAGGCACCCATCTCGGCGAGCTCCTGCTCGGTGGGCATGGCGCCCCGCTCGCTGTCCTCGGACGCCTTGACGATCACCATGTAGCGCATGGGGCCCTCCTCCTCGCCGGTGGGGCGCCGGCCCTGCTGACCGGCGTGCACCCCACCCTCACCGACACGTCGAACGGCCGGGGCGCGGATCGACACGACGCCCGAGAAATCTCCGGCGATCTCAGACGTGGGCGTCGACGAAGCGGGTGACCTCCGCGGCGAGGGCGGCCTCGGCGCCGCCGTACTCGTGCCCTGCCCCGGGCAGCTCGAGGCAGGCGCGGTCGGGGACGCGCATCCGCTCGTAGAGGTCGCGCCACGCGCCGGCCCGGGTCTCCGCGCCGCCCCAGGCCAGCAGCAGCGGGGACGACGAGGCGTTGCACCCGTCCAGCCAGCGGTCCGGGCGCTCGGCGAGACGTTCCAGGAAGGAGGTGGCCGAGATGGCGAAGTACCAGGCGGGCACGGGGATCAGCAGGTGGCCCCGGTCGCGGTCGACGAGGTCCTGCGCGTGCGCCCGGGCCGCCTCCAGGGCCGCGTCGTCGGCGAACCACGCCGTCAGCGGGAACCGCACGGAGGTCAGCGGGGAGAGGAAGACCCGCCCGGCCACCTCCGGGCCGGGGGCCATGTCCCCGAGGAAGTAGCCGCCGGCGGAGTGCCCGACGACGAACACCGGCAGGCCCGTCCGGTCCCGCAGCCAGGTCACGCCGGCGCGGAGGTCCAGCGGGCCGTCGTCGAGGCGTTCCCACATGCCGCCGTAGGCGGCCTCGGCGCGCGTGGCGATGCCCGGGGCGTTGCGGAGGCGGCTGTAGCCGAGGTCGTGGCAGCGCAGGTTGAGCGCGAGGTGCACGAACCGGTCCGGCGCCACCAGCGGCGGCAGGATCCGCGGCGGGCCGGAGTAGCAGTTGCCGCCCTTGCCGTGCACGTGCAGCAGCGCCGCGACGGGCTGCGCGGGCGGCGGGTACAGCAGGCTCTCCAGCAGCACGCCGTCCTCGGCGGGCACGTCCACCAACTGCGGACCACCGGTGGCCAGGTTCACGGAGCTCCTCGCGAGAGAGAAAGGCCCCCGGTGCGGCGCCGTCGCCGCACCGGGGGCCTCCGGTCAGTCGATGGGGGGTCAGTCGTCGATGATCGCCGCGTCGTAGTCGATCTCCTCGTCGATGAGCCCGTACTTGACCATCAGCTCACCGAAGGTCTGGATCGACTCCGGGTCGTTCTTGCCCCGCCACTGGATGAGGTTGATGTTCTCGGCGAGGGCCGGGTCGATGTCGATCAGCTCCGGCATCGCCTTGCGGAAGGACTCCGGGTCCTCGCGGATGTCGTCGGCGGTCGCCTGCACGGCGCGCCCGAAGGCCTCCACCACGTCGTCACCCACCCGCGCGATGGTCTCGTCGGTCATCACCATGGTGCCGATCTGCAGGCCGGGCTCGATCCCGACCCACGGGCGGTGCACGACCCGCAGGCCCTGGTTCTGCCCGATGGTCGCGAACGGCTCGATGACGATGCCGGCGTCCACGTCACCGCGGGTGATGGCGGCGAGGATCTCAGGGAACGGCAGCTCGACCGGGCTGATCGCGTTCTCGGCGAAGCCCTGCTCGTCGCGGATCCGGCCGATCGCCAGGTCGTTGACGTTGCGCAGCGCGTTGACGCCCATCCGGACGCCGTCGAGGTCCTCCGGGCCCTGGATCGGGCTGTCGGGCTTGACCAGGACCGCGGCGAAGTCCCCGTCGGCCTCCTCGGAGGTGGCGCTGCCGGCGGCGACCATCTTGATCGGCAGGTCCGCGTTGATGCTGGTGATGGCCGAGACCAGGTCCAGGCCGAGGACGTCCATGTCGCCCTGCACGAGCGCCGGGACGGTGGCGGTGCCGCCGCCGGGGTTGACCCGCGCCTGCAGGTCGATGCCCTCGTCCTCGAAGTGCCCGCGCTGGACGCCGTAGGCCACGAAGGAGTACGGGCCACCGGGGGTCTCGGCCATGGTCAGCGTCGTCAGGCCGCCGTCCCCGCCGCCGGCGGTGGCACCGGACGCGTCGCTCGAGCCCCCGTCGTCGGACCCGCCGCACGCGGCACTCGCCATGAGGACGCTGGCGGTCACCAGCGCCCAGGCGGCTCTCGAGGACTTCATCCGGTCTCCTTGGAGGTCGTTCGGGTCGCCGTCCTGGCGGACGGCGCGCTGTAACGTACGTCACCGTTCCACGCACGGCAATCAAAGTGGTGGAAGTTCCGCCAGATCGAACATGGCGTCACTTGAGCGAGAAGTGCACCCAGCGCTTGCCGTCCTCGAGGCCGGCCAGCTCGCGGCCGGCGGACTGCATGATCAGCGGCGAGGACGACACGTGCTGCGTGCCACCGTGCACGTCGCGGAACAGCCGCTGCATGGTGCCCCGGCGCAGCGCGTCGGTGCCGGCGGAGGTGTAGGCGAACTGGGCGATCCCGGCGACGGAGAACGTGGCGTTGTGCAGCGCCACCCGGTTGAGGGTGTGCAGCCGCAGCGGGATCTCCTCCCCCCGGGCCAGCGTCGCCTCGATCTCCTCCCACACCTCGTAGAGGAGGGCCTTGGCGGCGCGCAGCTCGACCTCGGCCTTGGCGTAGTGCTCGGCGAAGGCGGCGGTGTCGGTCTGCGCGCCGGGGCGGCCGGCCTTGGCGCGGACGACGGCGGCCAGCTCGTCGAGCACCCGGCGGCCGACGCCGAGCACCCAGCCGCCGTGGTTGATGCTCGCGAAGTTGCCGATGCCGATGCGGTAGAGGTCGCCCCCGGTGACCGGCTCGGTGGACAGCGACGGGTAGCTGTACTCGATCGGGACGAAGCAGTCCTCGAGCGTGTAGTCGATGCTGCCGGTGCCGCGCAGGCCGAGCACGTCCCAGTTCTCGATGAAGGTCACCTGCTCGACCGGCACGATGAAGAACCGCGTCTGGCCGGTCTCGGTGTCCATGGCCGCGGTGTGCAGGTGGGTGCCGTGCTTGATCCCGGAGGCGAAGGACCACTCGCCGCTGATCCGGTGCCCGCCCGGGACGGGGACGGCGCGGCCGGGCTTGGTCCCCTGGCCGGCGATGCCCAGCCGCGGGGTGGCGAACAGCTCGCGGGCGGCGTCGGGCTGGAAGAACGCCCCGGCCAGGCCGGTGGCCAGCCCCAGGGCCATCGTGACCCAGCCGGTAGAGGGGTCGGCGTAGGACAGCGTGCGGAACAGGTCCATCGCCTGCCGCGGGGTCATCTCCGCGCCGCCGAGCGCGCGCGGGGTGAAGACGCCGATCGCGCCGATGTCGTACAGCGCCTCGACCACCGGCTCGGCGATGCGGCCGGTGCGGTCGTTCTCCTCGCCGTGCGCGTCGACGAGGTCGACCAGCCCCTCGGCCGCGCGGAGGACCTCGGCCGGCGTCCGCCCGGTGGCCACCGCCTGCTCCTGCACCGTCATGCCCGCTCCTCGCGTCGCCGGTCCCGTCCGCAGAGGAATGTAGGCACGTGTGACGCGCAGCACGACGTCCCGGTGATAGGGAGTGGGGCCGCACTGATTCCTGCTGGGAATGAGGCGTGCGAGCCGGGCTTACGCCTCCGGTGCGACGGCTCGAGAGGCCGTCCTCCACGCGGCTGATGACCGCGAGGTGTCAGGTCGCCCGCGGGAGCTCCCCGTCCTCCCAGGGGCGCAGGGCCAGGAAGTTGTCGAGCACGGCCGGGCGCGGCCCGGCGCGCCACAGGGCGCCCATGGTCAGCGCGAGGTCGCCGTCCTCCAGCGGCACGTGGGCGACCGCCGCCGAGGCGGCCAGCCGCGCCGACGCCGGGGCGAAGGCGACGCCGAGACCACCGGCCACCAGGCCGAGGGCGATCGAGGTGCTGCTCACCTCGTGCGCGACCCGCGGGCTGAAGCCGGCCTTGTTGCAGGCGGTGACGTAGTAGTCGTGCAGCCCCGGCTCCACCGAGCGCTCGATGAGGATGACCTCCTCGCCGGCGATCTCCTCCAGGCGGACCGACGGCCGCTCGGCCAGCCGGTGCCCGCGCGGCACGACCAGCAGCACAGGCTCCTGGCTGATCGGCTCGGTGCGCAGCTCCGGCCGCGGCGTGACGGGCAGCCGGGTGAACGCCAGGTGCATGCTGCCGTCGGTGATCTTCTCGACGGCCGACCGGCTGGTCTCCTCGCTGAGGCTGAGGACGACGCCGGGGTGGTGCCGGCGGAACGCGCGCAGCGACCGGGGCAGCAGGTCGGCCAGGGCGGGCTGGATGAAGCCGATGGTCAGCCGGCCGACCTCGCCGCGGACGACCGCGCGGGCCCGGTCGACGGCGCCGTCCGCGCGGGCGAGCACCTCGACGGCCTCGGCGAGGAAGACCCGGCCGGCCTCGGTGAGCAGCACTCCCCGGCGGTCGCGGTCGAGCAGCCGCACGCCGAGCTCGTGCTCGAGCGCGCTGATCTGCTTGCTGAGGGCCGGCTGGGCGATGTGCAGCTTCTGCGCGGCCCGCCGGAAGTGCAGCTCCTCGGCGACGGAGACGAAGTAGCGCAGGTGGCGCAGCTCCACGGGCTACCGCGCCGCGGCGGGCGCGGTCACAGCCACGCGGGCACCTCGGGGATGCCGCCGTCCGCGCTCAGCCCGTCACCGCGCGAGCGCCCGGTGAGCCACGCCGTCACCGAGGGCAGCGGACCCGAGACGGCCACCGCACCGGTCCCCCACTCGCGGTCACCGGCGAACACCACGACGTCGGGCACCTGGTCGCGGCGGTCCCACATCCGGAACACGTCGTCGACCATCGCCGCCTGCACCTCGTCGTCGATGTCGCCGAAGCCCACGCCCGCGTCGAGGTCGACGGCGTGCACGTACACCTCGCGGCAGCGCATCCACGGCACCTCCGACGCCGCGACCTCGCGCCCCTGCGCCGTGCGGACCGGAGCCGACCAGGCCTCCTCCGGGAGGCCGTGCACCGCCTCGGCCAGCCGCGCGGTGGCGGCCAGCACCTCGCCCCGCAGCGCCGCCGGCGACAGGGCCGCCGCCTCGGCGATGCCCGCCTCCCGGGCCTCGGCCGAGGCGTACATCGGCGTCTCGACGCCGGTCCGCGCCCAGTGGAGCAGGTTGCACAGCGCGTCGGCGTTGCGGGCCACGTGCGCGAGGAGGTACTGGCGGTTCCAGCCGGGGAGCAGCGACGGTCCCTCGAACTCCTCGTCGGTGAGCCGGCCGAGGGCGGTGCCGAACAGCCGTTCCCCGTCGGCCCACCAGTCGAGCGTCTCCGGCTTGGTCATGCGCGCCTCCTCGGCGAGGGGCCGGGTCAGCGGACGGTGACCGCCATCGACCCGATCCGGCTGATGGTCATCTCCAGCTTCTCACCCGGGGTGATGGGGCCCACACCGGGCGGGGCGCCGGTGAACAGCACGTCGCCGGGCAGCAGGGTCATGACCGAGGAGGCGTAGGCGACGATCTGCGGCACTGGCGTGAGCAGGTCCCGGGTGTTGACCGCCTGGCGCACCTGCCCCTCGCAGGTGAGCAGGATGTCCAGGTCCGAGCCGTCGCCGACCTCGTCGGTGGTGACCAGCCACGGCCCCAGCGGGCTGAAGGTGTCGTAGCTCTTGCGGCGGGAGCGGTCCGCGGCGCTGCGCACCGTGATGTCCAGGCCGGCGGTGAAGCCGAGGACGGCGTCCATGGCCGACTCGACCGGGATGTCCTTGCCGCCGGCGCCGATGACGACGACCAGCTCCGACTCGTGGTGCACCTCGTGCCCGGCGGCGACGACGTCCCGCGGCAGCACGATGTCGGCACCCGGGCCGACGATCGAGGACGGCGCCTTGAGGAAGACGTCGAACTCCATCATCCAGGACTCGACCCGGCCCAGCGTCCGCTCCTGGACGCCGTGCATCTCGGCCACGTGCTCGCCGTAGTTGCTGGCCGCGGCGAGCACCTTGGACGGCCCGAGGACCGGCGCCCGCAGCGCGACCTCCGCCACCGGACGCCGCGGTCCGGTCTCGGCGGCCTCGCGGAGCCGGGGCAGGACCGAGGCGGAGTCGCGGCACAGCGCCCGCCACCACCCGGCGGTGAGCGGGTCGGGGTCGTGCGGCCAGGGCAGCGCGGCGGTCACGTCGACCACGGTCGCGTCGTCGGCGGAGACGACCCCGAGCCGGTGGTCGTCGAAGAGTGCGAGCTTCACGGGTCTCCAGTGTCTGCGGGAACGGGTGGTTCTCAGCGTGGGGTGAAGGTGCCGGTCACCGTCTGCGGCCCGGGCAGGACCTGCTCGCGGTAGATGCCCAGCGCGCGCAGCACGGGGGCGTCGGTGAGCTGGAAGAGCACGCTCTCCTCGCCGGCGGCGTGCTCGACGGCCGACCAGGACGGCGCGACGAACATGTCGCCGGGACCCCAGTCGAAGCGCTGCCCGTCGATGACCGTCGAACCCGAGCCCTGGAACGCCACGAAGACGGCGTTGCCGCTGCGGCGCACCGGGGCGCTGTGCCCGCCGGCGCGCACGCGCAGCACCGAGCAGCCCAGGGTCGGCAGCACGCTGGCACCGGTGGTCGGGTTGACGTACTCCAGCGCCAGCACCGGCTCGTCGGACTCCGCGGCCAGCCGGTCGAGCTCGGCGGCGGTGTCGGCCCAGCGGTAGATCAGCAGGGGCGACGGCGCGGGGGTCAGCGGCCCGTCGACCGCGCCCCGCACGTACCGGGTACCCGGCGGGTGCGCCCGCTCGGAGAGGTTGTGCTCGGCCGGCTGGGGCTGGCTCTCCCCCGGGCCCGGGTACGGCTCGAAGAAGACGGCGTCGAGCGCCTCGACCATCGGCAGGTCGAGCCCGTCGAACCAGAACATCTCCGAGTCGCCACCGTTGACGTGGTCGTGCCAGTTCCAGGACGGCGTGAGCACCAGGTCACCGGGGTGCATGTCGCACGCATCGCCGTCGACCGTCGTCCAGACGCCCTCGCCCTCGAGGACCCAGCGCACCGCGCCCGGCGTGTGCCGGTGCGCCGGCGCGGTCTCCCGCGGGCCGAGGCACTGGATGGCGCCCCAGAGCGTGCCGGCGGCGTACGGCCGGCCGCCCAGGCCGGGGTTCTGGAGGCTGAGCACCCGCCGCTCCCCGCCGCGCTCGACCGGGACCAGCTGGATGGCCCGGCGGGCCAGGGGCTTCATCGTCGCCGCCGACCACAGCCACGGGACGGCCCGGGGCCGGGGCGTCGGGGTGAGCAGCTGCTCGGTGATGGTCCACAGCGGGCGGAGGTCGACCGCGGCGAGGTCGCGGTACAGCGCCTCCAGCTCGAGGTCGGTACGCGTGTCGGGGGTGGCAGTCATCGACGGACCTCCTCGGTCATGCGGGTCAGGCTAGACAGCAGTTCCACACTCCACCTAGGAAGCGCTCTACAGTTCCGGCATGTCGAATTCCGAGTCGGTCCCGGAGGGCCCGACCACCACGTCGGTCGACAACGCCCTCGTGCTGCTGCAGCTCGTGGGCGAGAGCCAGGCCCTGCGGGTGGCCGAGGCGGCCGACCTGCTCGGCGTCGCCCGGTCGACGGCCCACCGGCTGCTGACCGCCCTGCGCCGGCGCGGGTTCGTCACCCAGGACCGGCCCAACGGCGCCTACCGACCCGGCCCCGCGCTCTACGAGATCGGCCTGGCCGCGGTCAACCGCATCGACATCCGGCGGGTGGCCCGCCCGGTGCTCGAGCAGCTGCGCGAGGAGACCCAGGAGACGGTCAGCCTCGCCCTGCTCGAGGGGACGACGGTGCGCTTCCTCGACTGCGCCGAGAGCCCGCGGTCGGTGCGCGTCGGCAACCGCACCGGCGTCGTCCGGCCGGCGCACGCCTCGGCGGTGGGCAAGGCGGTCCTCGCCGGTCTGTCCGACGCCGAGCTGGACCGCCGCTACCCCGGCGGCACCCTCCCGGGCGGCACGACGACCGCCGCGCTCACCGACCTCGGGCAGCTGCGCGCGGAGCTCGCCACCATCCGGGCGCAGGGGTACGCCCTCAACTGGGAGGAGAGCGCCGACGGGGTGTGCGCGGTCGCCGTGGCGCTCCGGGACACCGTGGGCCAGCCGCTGGCCGGGCTCGGGGTGGCGGCGCCGAGCAGCCGCATGCGGGACGTCGAGGCCATCCGCGCGCTGGCCCCGGCCGTCGTCCGCGGTGCCGAGCTGGTGCAGGAACGGCTGCGCACGCCGTCCTGACCCGAGTGGACGCCGGGCGCCCGGGTAGCGAGGCGCCATGGCAGAGCAGAAGGGGCCCGGGGGTTTCGCCGAGCGGCTCGGGGCGGAGGTGACCACCGCCGACGACGGCAGCGCCCGCATCGGTTTCCAGGCGCGCGACGAGCACCTCAACCCGGCCGGCACCCTCCACGGCGGCGTGCTGGCCACGCTGGTCGACACGGCGATGGGCCAGGCGGTGCGCACCACCACCGGCGAGGGCGAGGTGCCGGCGACCAGCCAGCTGACCGTGACCTACCTGCGGCCGGGGCGGCCGGGGCCCCTGACCGTCACCGCGCGGGTGCGCACCCGCGGGGAGCACCTGACCGTCTGCGAGGCCGACGTCGAGCAGGAGGGCCGGGCCCTGGCCCACGCGGTCGCGACCTTCGCGCTGCTGCAGCGCTGACTGCACCCCGCGGTGCGTGGACACCGCCGGGAGGGGCCGGGACACTGCGGCCTCCGACCATGTCCGTGGGAGGTCGCGGTGAGCCACCCCTTCGACACCAGCGGCATCGAGACCGGTCCCGACGGGGTCCGTCGCTACACGGACCTGCCGCCCGACGTCCCGAGCCTGCTCCGCCGCGCGGCCGAGCGCCGCCCCGACACGGTCGCGGTGGGCGAGCTCGGCTGCGACCGGCTCACCCACCGGCAACTGTGGGACGCGGCCTGCCGCGTGGCCGGCGGGTTGAGGGCCGCGGGGGTCGCGCCCGGCGACCGGGTGGCCAACCGGCTGCCCAACGGGCTGGACTGGGTGCTGGCGTTCTGGGGGACGCTTCTGGCCGGCGCCGTCGCCGTACCGGTGAACACGCGGTTCGCCGAGTCCGAGGTGCGCTACGTCGTCGAGGACTCCGGCGCGGCGTACGTGGTCGAGCCGGGCACCCCGCTGCCGGACGGCGACCCGCTCGCGGTGCCCGCCGCCGACCACGACACCCTCGCCGCGATCTTCTACACGAGCGGGACGACGGGCTTCCCCAAGGGCGCGATGACCACCCACGGGAACTTCCTGTCCAACGTGGAGACCGTGCTGCGGTGCATGGGGATCGACCGCGACGAGCCGTCGACGACGCTGGTCTCGGTGCCGCTGTTCCACGTCACCGGCTGCAACTCCCAGCTGCTGGTGTCCGCAGCGGTCGCCGGCACCACGGTGGTCATGCCCGCGTTCGAGGTGACCGCGTTCCTCCGGGCCATCGAGGAGGAGCGGGTCACGCACCTGGTCGCCGTGCCGGCGATCTACTGGCTGGCACTGCAGCAGCCCGGCTTCGCCGACGTCGACACCTCGGCGGTCCGCGCGGTCACCTACGGCGGTGCGCCCATCGCGCCGGACCTCGTGCACCGCATCCAGCGGGCCTTTCCCACCGCGCGCGTGGGGAACGGCTTCGGGCTCACGGAGACCTCCTCGGTGACGACGTTCCTCCCGCACGAGTACGCCGCCGAGCACGCCGACTCGGTCGGGTTCCCCGCACCGGTGGTGGAGCTCGACCTGGCCGACGTCGACCCGCGCACCGGCGTCGGCGAGCTGCTCGTCCGCGGCCCCAACGTGGTCCGCGGCTACTGGGGCAAGCCGGAGCAGACCGCCGAGACCTTCGTGGGTGGCTGGCTGCACACCGGCGACCTCGCGCGCATCGACGAGCGCGGCCTCACCTACGTCGTCGACCGCAAGAAGGACGTGATCAACCGCGGCGGGGAGAACGTGTACTCCGTCGAGGTGGAGAACGCCCTGGCCGCGCACCCCGCCGTGGGCGAGGTGGCGGTGGTCGGCGTGCCCGACCCGATGATGGGCGAGAAGGTCGGTGCGGTCGTCGTCCCCCGGCCGGGCGCGGAGCTGTCAGCCGCGGACCTCCTCGGATTCGCGCGGACGCGGCTCGCCGACTTCAAGATCCCGCAGTTCCTGTGCGTCCGGGCCGACCCCCTCCCCCGCAACCCCGGGGGCAAGGTGCTCAAGCCACCACTGCGCCAGGAGTCCGAGTGGCAGCCCGTGTGACGTCCGGGCCTGTTCCGCGCCCGGACCCGGCGGTACGGTCGGTGCGGTCGCCCAACCCGCTCCGGTGAGGACCCGCGATGCCCGTGTTCATGATCGAGCGCCGGTACGCCGACGTCCTCGAGCTCACCGCCGACATGGCCGAAGGGGTCAACCGGATCAACGCCGACGAGGGCGTGCGCTGGCTGTACTCCTTCCTCTCGGTGGACAAGCGCAAGACCTACTGCCTGTACGAGGCGCCGTCGGCCGACGCCATCCACCGGGCCGCCCGGCGCGCCGGCCTGCCCGCCGACGTGGTCGTCGAGGTGGGCGGCACCCTGCAGCCGGACGGGTCACTGGCGCCCGTCTGACCCCTCCAGCAGCCCGTGCGAGGCGGCGTACATCGCCGCCTGCGTGCGGTTCCCCGCGCCGGTCTTGGCCAGGATGCTCCGGACGTGGTTGGCGACGGTGTTCTCGCTGATCACCAGCCGCTCGGAGATCTCCCGGTTGAGCAGGCCCTCGCCGAGCAGCTTGAGCACCTCCGCCTCGCGCGAGGTCAGCCCGGCGGGGCGGGCCGGCCGGGACGACGCCGTCTGCGGCGTGGGGCTCGGCCCGAACGAGCGCAGCAACCGGCCCAGACCCAGGTCGCTGGCCAGCCGGTGGGCCTCGCCGAGCAGGTCGTCGGCCCGCCGTCCCGGGTGCCCGGACCGGCGCAGGTGCGTGGCCAGCGCGACCAGGCTCTGCGCCCGGTGGACCGTCGCACCCATCCGGGTGTCCATCTCCAGGGCCGACTCCAGCAGCGGCCCGGCCGAGCTGCGGCCGAGCGCGGAGTCGATCTCGCCGAGGTACCGGTCGGCGCTGCCGAACAGCGCGACGAACTGGGCGGCCCGCAGGTTCGTGCCGCCGTACTCGGCCGCCCGCGGCCGCAGCGCGCGCAGCGCCTCGGCGTCGCCCAGGTGGAGCGCGGCCTCCACGACGAAGGCGAGGACGCAGGGCCACTGCGCGTCCTCGTAGCGGTCCAGCCCGTCGTCGAGCAGGCGGTGGAGCAACCGGTGCGCCGGCCGGTCCAGGCCCAGCTCGGTGTAGAGGGCGAGCAGCCCCGGCGCCCAGTTCTCCGCCGGCGGCTCGTCGCCGGTGATCAGCGGGCGCACCGCGGCCAGGGCGCCGGTCTCCCGCCGCAGCATGAACGTCTGCACCGCGGTGGAGCCCTCGGTGTCGTCGGTGCCGAAGGACTCCCCCAGTTCCAGCAGCCGCGCGCAGGTCCGCTCCGCGCCGGCGAAGTCGCCCACGATGAACTGGCGGCCGTAGCCGATGCACCCGGCCACGTACTCGAAGTACGGCTCGCCGGTCGCCCGCACCATGCGCAGCACGTCCCGGTACGCCGCGGCCAGGCCCTCCGGGTCGCCCTGCTGGTAGGCGATGGCCGCCCGCCAGTAGGCCGCCGGGCCGAGGTGGCTCGGGTCGCCGATCCGCTGGGCGATCTCGGTGAGCTCGGTGGCGCGCGCCAGCTTGGCGGGGGCGTCGGCGGGGCGCAGCCCGTTCCAGAGACTGGCCGCCAGCGCCGCCGCGAGCAGGCCGTCGTCCCCCAGCGCGCGGGCCATCTCGACCGACCGGCGGCCGAGCTCGGCGGACGGCTCGACCGCCCCGGTGAACGCCAGGGCGCGACCCAGCCCGGCCAGCCCCCGGACGTAGAGGGGGTCGGCGGGGTCGTGGGGCACCCCGCGCAGCGCGTCGGTGAGCAGCTCCACCGCCCGCTGGCCGGGCAGCCCCGGGCGCCAGGACGCCGCCTCGAAGCCGATGGCCGCCTCCAGCCGGTCGTGCGGGGCCGCCGCGCCGGCGACCTCCTCGCACCGGGCGCGGGCCCGGGCGAAGTCGCCGCCGAGCAGGTGTCCGCGCGCGGCCGCCAGCAGCAGCCGGTGGCGGTGCGCCGGCTCCTCGGAGAGCGCGGCCGCCTGCTCGAACCACCGCGCGGCGTCCTCGTGGGCCAGGCTGCGCGCGGCGGCCTCCGCGGCCTCGGTCAGGTAGCGGACCGCCCGGTCGGCGGCGCCGAGGGCCGCGCCCTGCGCGTAGTGGTGGGCCAGCCGCTGGGTGCGCCGGTCCGACGGCGTCCCGGAGGCCTCGAGGACGGCGGCGACCCGCAGGTGCTCGCGGGCCCGGCGGGTGGCCGGCATGAGGTCGAGGACCGCCTGCCGGGCGAGGCTGTGCGGGAACCGGAAGGCCGCACCGGCCGGCTCCAGCAGTCCGAACTCGACCGCGGTGTCCAGCGCGGCCAGCGTGCTGTCGGTGCTCCACGCGGCGACGGCGAGCACCGTGGCGAGGTCGGGCTCCTCCCCGACGACCGCGGCCAGCTCGAGGGTCTGCCGTTCGGGCACGGTGAGCCGCTCCAGCCGGGCCGCCAGCATGTCGCGGACCGACAGCGGCGCCGAGCCGGCCGGGTCCGGCCGCGCACCCGCGGCCGCGTCGCGCAGCAGCTCGCGGAGGAGGAAGGGGTTGCCGCCGGTGCGGTCGCGCAGTTGCGCGGCGGCGACCCGCGCCCGGTGCGCCGGCAGCTCCGCCTCGTGCGCCAGGTACTCGGCCACCTCCTCGGTGTCCAGCCCGGCGAGGTCCAGCCGGCGGACGCCGTCGAGCCGGTACAGGGCGGCGATGGTGCCGGTCAGCGCGGCGGAGCGCTCCGGGGCCGTCGTCCGGTGGGTGGCCACCACCAGCAGCGGCAGCTCCGCCGTCCGCTCCACGAGGTGGGCGAGCAGCTGCAGCCCCGCGCGCCCGGACCAGTGCACGTCCTCCAGGGCCAGGACGACCGGGCCGCTGCGGGTCACCCCGCGGACGGCGGTGACGGCGGCGTCGTAGAGCTCCCGCCGGGTGTCGGGCTCCGGGCTGTCGTCGTCCGCAGCCCGCCCCACCAGCCGGGCCAGCGCCTCCCGGGCCGGGCCGGGTTCGGCGGCGGGCAGCAGCGCCTCGATCGGTTCGACGAACGGCTGGTACGGCGGTCCGAGCTCCGCGGCACAGGTGCCCAGCAGCACCGTGGCGCCGCGGTCGTGCAGGAGCGCGGACAGCTCGGCCAGCAGGCGGGACTTCCCGGCGCCCGGCTCGCCGCCGAGGAAGACCACCTGGCGGGCGCCGCCGCAGGCCGCCGTCCAGAGGTCCTCGAGGCAGGCGAGCTCACTCCGGCGGCCGACGAACCGCGGGGCCGCGGCCCGGGTCCAGCGCGACGGGAGGGGTGGCGGCGTCCAGCCGGACACCCTCCCGGACGTTAGCCCTGCCCTCCGGGGCTGTCGATGGTCAGAACTGACCACGACGACCGGGTCGGCGATTCGCGCACATCTGGTCATGTGCCGACCCCGGTGCCCTCCCTAGCGTCGTCGGCCATCGACCGAGGCGCCGAGGAGGGGCCATGACGACACAGCTGCCCGGGACGCTCGCCGACCGCGTGCGGGGCCAGGTGATCCGTCCGGGGGACGACGACTACGAGCAGGCCCGCCGGGTCTACAACGGCATGATCGACGCCCGGCCCGACCTCGTCGTGCGCTGCGCCGGCGTCGACGACGTGGCGACGGTGGTGCGGTTCGCCGCGGAGGACGGCCGGGACCTGGCCGTGCGCGGCGGCGGGCACAGCGTGCCCGGCTTCGGCACCGGCGACGGCGTCGTCGTCGCCGACCTGTCGATGATGCAGGCGGTGGACGTCGACCCCGAGGCGCGGACGGCGGCGGCCGGCGGCGGGACGACGTGGGGCCGGTTCAACGACGCGACGGCGGCCTCGGGGCTGGCCACGACCGGCGGGATCGTCTCCACCACCGGGATCGGCGGCCTGACCCTCGGCGGCGGGATCGGCTACCTGACCCGCGGCTACGGCCTCTCGTGCGACAACCTGCTGTCGGCCGAGGTGGTCACCGCCGACGGCACGGTCATCACGGCGGACGAGGACGAGCACGCCGACCTCTTCTGGGCGCTGCGCGGCGGGGGCGGCAACTTCGGCGTCGTCACCCGGTTCACCTACCGCGTCCACCCGGTGGACACCATCCTCGGCGGCCCGATGTTCTTCGAGCTCTCCGACGCCGCGGCCGTCTTCGCGTTCTTCCGGGACTTCATCCGCGAGGCCCCGCGCGAGTTCGGCGGTTACCCGGGGTTCCACCAGGCTCCGCCGCTGCCGTTCATCCCCGAGGACCGGGTCGGAGAGTCCTTCGCCGTGGTGGTCCCGTGCTGGACCGGGTCGCCGGCCGAGGGGGAACGGGTGATCGACCGCTTCCGGCAGGTGGCGCGGCCGATGGCCGAGCTCGTCGGTCCCATGCCCTATCCCGCGATCAACAGCCTGTTCGACCCGCTGCTCCCGCCCGGGCTGCAGAACTACTGGAAGGCCGTGTTCGTCACCGAGCTCTCCGACGAGGCCATCGCCGCCCATGTCGAGTTCGGCTCGCGGGTGCCCACGGCCAGTTCGGGGATGCACCTGTACCCGATCAACGGCGCCGTCCACGACCTCGGCCCCGACGCGACGGCGTTCGGTCACCGGGAGGCCACCTTCGCCGCCAACATCGCCGGGTTCTGGCCCGACCCGGCCGACAACGCGGCGAACACCCAGTGGGTGCGCGACTACTACGCCGCCGTGGCGCCGCACTCCGACGCCGGCGGATACGTCAACTTCGCCTCGGGCGACGACGCCGGCAAGGCGCCGGAGAACTACGGCGCCAACTACGAGCGGCTGCGGGCGGTGAAGCGCACCTACGACCCCGGCAACCTGTTCCACCTCAACCAGAACATCCGGCCGTGAGGAGCGCCGTCATGCAGGCCATCGAGCGCACCGATCTGCCCGTCGCCATCGAGGGGAACGGCGTCGACTTCCGCGCCGCCCGGTTCGGGAGCATGAGCGTCGCCTGGGTCCGCCTGCCGGCCGGGACCGACCTGCGCCCCGCTCTGGCCGGCCTGCCGGACGACCTCTGCCCGTGCCCGCACTGGGGCTACCTGATCAGCGGGCGGCTGGTGATGCACGGCAAGGACGGCGACACGACCTACGACGGCGGCCAGGCGTTCTACTGGGCGGGCGGGCACGCGCCCGAGGCGCTGACCGACTGCGAGTACGTCGACTTCTCGCCGTCGGACGAGCTCGAGGCGGTGGTCCGGCACATCCAGGCCGGCTGAACGCGGCAGGTCCGTCGTCCACCGCCACGGGTGGGAGGCTGGTCCTTGCCGGTGTGCCTCGGGGGGGGGGGGGGGGGGGGGGGGGGGGGGGGGGGGGGGCGCCCGCGGGGGGGGGGCGGGGGGGTTTGGGGGCGGGGGGGGGGGGGGGGCGGCGGGGGGGGGTG